>JASKKI010000003.1 GCA_030154225.1 Clostridia bacterium
ATCTCTTCAACTAATGTATATGGGAGGTTTCTTAAAAAAATGATTACATTTTGCTTTTTCTAAGAAAAACTGGCTACGCCAGTTTTTAGGTTTCGCTTCCTTTAGACGGCTTCTGAACTTTTATTTTTTTAGATAGGCAAGGGGATCGACCCACTGTTCGTTTTGTTTTAATTCCAAATGCACATGTGAACCATCTTCAATTTCTTCAACTCCCGGTGCACCCGCTTGTCCGATTTTTTGTCCTGCTTTTATAGTCTGACCTTTTTTAACGACAGATTGAGCTAAATGGGCATAACGAGTTAGCCACCCATTGCCGTGGTCAATCTCGATTGTGATTCGCTGTTTTTTTGAACTTTCTACTAAAATAACTTTACCACCCAAAGCCGCTTTTACATCTATACCTGGTTTTGTTTTTATATCAATACCGGGATGTAATCGATAATCGGCAAAAGTTTTGGAGTAACGTAAGCCATAACCATTTATAATTTCTCCCTGAACAGGCCATTCAAGCTTGGTGCTTAGTGGCTGGTAACTAGTGACTGGTTTTTCCGTTTGCGATATTTTTTTGGGGCTTACAGGTTGATTTTCAGTTGTTTTCTGTTCTTTCTCATCCTGGTCATTTAAGTTTTTATCTTTATTATTCTCTGGGTTTAGAGGAGTTTGAGTTTGTGTTTGTGTCTCATTGTGTTTTTCATTTTGGTTTTTTGTAGCCGGTGGTGTTGGAACCTCCTTATCTTCCATTACGCCAATTTCTACACCGGCTTTGGATTGTGATACATTATCCTCTATTTTGTTATTTTCTTTAATTTTATTTAACATGAAAGTTAAACTTAAGCTGGAAATAAATAAAATTACCAAGATATAAATCCCATATTTTTTTAAATAGTCACTGTATTGGGCTAATATTTGACTTAATTTCTCTTTATTCATTTGAATCACGCTCCTCAGTTATATAATTGCCAAAATTTAGGTAAATTAGACGCAAAAAAACTGGCTATGCCAGTTTTTCAGAATCTACAGTAGCTACAGTGCTACCGTGCTACAGGAAATAAAAAATTAGGATTAGAGGTATGTCCCCAATTAAATATAATTGCCAGAATTTAGGCGAATCAGACACAAAAAAACGACAGAGTCGGTTTTTTGAAGTTAAGGTGTGACCATCTCCGGGCCCTGGGCACTGTTCATATGACCTTAGTCTTTTACCCGAATTTTATTTTATCTTCACTATTTTCACTCCCTGGTAGTAATGTTTTAAAATTTGGTCGTATGTTTTACCCTCTCGGGCAAAAGCATTGGCTCCATATTGACACATTCCTACTCCATGACCATACCCCCGGGTAATAAAAGTAATACTATCTTTATTAATCTGCCAGGTAAACCATGTAGATTTTAATCCTAACTTTGCTCGTACTTCCGTACCTGACAGTTTTTGTCCACCGATCATGATGTTTTTTATTCTCCCCGTTTTTGTGGTTTCCAGGATTTGAATATATTCATTGGAATTCCCCTTTAGTTTGCTAACAGGTATTGCCTGAAGGTTTGTACCCAGAGCTACATCAATATTCTTTATAGGAATAGTCTTCGTATCATTAAAGTGTTTGTCTTCATGAGTTATGCACTGAACACTTTTTAAATAAGGAAAATTGTATTTCCAAACATCACCGGAATCCTCTGTCTTTCCTCCACCACAGCTAGCATGGTAAACAGGGTCAATTATTTTGTTATCATAAACTAGAATTTCCCCTTTTGTTTCTTCTACAGCTTCATTTATCTTCTTTTTATATTTTCTATAATCCCAAAATCCCCACTTTTCTTTTAAAGCTTTTTCAGATGTCCACGCTTGACAGATAGCGGCATTTGTTACTACATGTGCTTGAGGGTGAAATTGTTTTATAGTTGCATCAGGCTCCATAAGTCGCTTATAAGCATATGTTCTAGCAGCTACTGCTTGTGCTTTTAATGCTTCTAATTCAAAAGATGCCGGCATTTCAGCTGCTACTACTCCTCTTATATAAGCCTCCAAATCCATTTCCATTAATTGTTTTGTTTGATGATTAAATACATTTATTGTTTTTCCCATATTTTCTATTTCCACCTTACTTAAATCAAAATCTATTAAGAACAAGGTCAATAAAGGTATCACCACAATAATAAAAGCAATGGTTACCATACCCCAAAAAAAAATTTTGCGCATTTAACCACCCCATTTAACAAAATTGCTAAAGGCAATTTTGTTAGGTTCCGCTTCGCTAGGTTGAGGTTCTGCTTCGCTAGGTTGAGGTTGAGTAAAATACTTTGAAAAATTTCTTAACCTTAACCTCTGCCTTAGCCTTTTAAAGTTTGTCTATAAATTTTATGAGGTGAAAATAGGAATTATTCCGATTAAATTGGCTACAGTACCTACAGAATACTATAGTTTATATTTAAAAACAAAAAACGGGCAGTGCCCGTTTTAAAATTTTAACCTCAACCTTAATTATATTATTATACTCTCTCTATTTTTGCTCCAACAGATTGAAGCTTACTGACAATATTCTCATATCCCCGGTCGATATGGTGTACTCCAGAGATCTCAGTTTCCCCTTCAGCAATTAAACCGGCAATTATTAAGGCTGCTCCCGCCCTTAAATCTGATGCTTTAACAGGACAACCATAGATTTTTTTAACTCCTTCTACTACTGCACTTCTACCTTCAATTCTAATATCAGCACCCATCCGCTTTAATTCGTCAGCGTGCATAAAACGATTTTCAAAAACAGTTTCCGTGATTAAGCTTGTACCATTAGCTTTAGTCATCAAGGCCATAAATTGGGCCTGCATATCGGTAGGAAACCCCGGATACGGTAAAGTCTTCAGATCAACTGCTTTTAAAGTTTCTTTACCAATGACCCTTAAACCGTTGTCTTCCTCATAAATTTCCACACCACATTCTTGCAGTTTGGCAATAACCGGTTTTAAATGATCAACAATTATATTTTCCAGTAGTAAGTTTCCACCTGTAATAGCACCGGCCACCAAATAACTGCCAGCCTCAATTCTGTCAGGAATGACTGTATGGGTGGATTGCCCTAAGCTTTCTACCCCTTCTATCCTGATAACATTTGTGCCAGCACCCTTTACTATTGCACCCATACTGTTCAAAAAGTTAGCTAAATCAACAATTTCCGGTTCTTCTGCTGCATTTTCTATAATAGTAGTTCCTGTTGCCAGGGTAGCAGCCATCATAATATTCTCTGTAGCTCCTACACTGGGAAAATCTAAATATATTTTGGCTCCTTTCAATCTTTCTGCATAGGCTTCAATATTGCCATGATCCATGGAAATCCTGGCACCTAATGCTTCTAAACCTTTCAAATGTAAATCAATGGGTCTTGTACCTATAGCACAACCTCCGGGCATGGATATTTTAACTTTACCCAGGCGGGCCAATAAAGGTCCCATTACAAGGACACTTGCCCGCATTTTTCTTACATATTCATAAGGAGCTTCATAGTTATTTACATCACTACTATCTATATCTAAAGTGTTCCCTTCAAAACTAACTTTAGCACCTAAAATTTCTAATACTTCACTTATAGTACCAACATCAGCCAGTTTGGGAACATCTTGTATTGTACATTTACCTGATGATAATAATGAGGCCACTATAATAGGTAATACTGCATTTTTTGCACCACTTATCGTAATTTTTCCTTCTAAACGTGTACCACCAGTGACGATAATTTTATCCAATTACTATTCCTGTTGACAAAACCTACTGTAAATTTGAATTGCCGGGTTTTGCTACAGGGTACACCTCCTTTCAGTAGTATGTTTTATAATTCATGTTTTAGTATTTTCTTTGTTAGTATCTGATATTTGTGTTGCTATGTCAACTCTTATATTCGTTATTCTGTATCCAATTCCTGCATAAAAATGAAAATTGGGACAAATTACCTACAATAATAGTTTTGTGACCCGGGCGACGGAAAAGGTTAAAGTTAAGATTTCTATCCCGTTGATTTAGTATTCCTGATAGATAAGAGGTGCACCAACATGGATATAAGTCTTGTTATCTAAAAAATGGTATCTAGATGCCATATTTATGTTGATCCTCTTGCCACCTACTTCCAGGTATTGAGAACATTGTGGTGTATAACCGCTGAAACTGATCAGCTCTTTGGTATTAATCCCTTCCACTACTCTGGCATTTACTGCGGCAAAACCTTGCGCTATTTTTTTATAAATCTCATCTTCAGACAATTGACCCGGATATGTTCCAATAAATGTTATGCCTATATCAGTCTTAGCATTTAATTGGGAAACTAATTGGGATAAAATGTGATAAAATTTTCTACTTGTTTCAAAATCATTAGAATTAACCTGGATACCTAAAAATGTCCCGGCCTCAGTCCCTTCTGACAAAAAACTTTGCAGGGAAATCTCAATAGTAGTTCCATCATTAATTTGTTCCTTTTGGTAAATACTAATAAAATCATCATAATCATCATTAATAATAGGATTGTTATTAATCTTCAAAGAAGTTGTTATAACTTTATAAACTGCATTCAATTCTTTAAGAGAAAGTCCCTTTTTCTTTATTTGTGCCCAGGCTTCCATATTTAATTCGTTAAAATCCGCTTTAGTGACTTGAAAACTTTTAGTAACTATGTCTAAATAATCCTGTTCACCGGAATTTATGTGATAAACAGGTATTATTACTAAAGCCATAATACCTATAAAAGCAAATACGGAAGAATAACTTTTCATACCTAACCACATCCTTACATTATTAGTAACTAGTTATTAAGGCTAATGACTAGCATTTTTATTGACGTGGTTATAGTATTAACCATAAATTGGGTTATTATTCATAATTTGGTATTAAATTGCTGATTCGATAGGTTTATTTCACTTCATTACGTTATATTACGAAATGTGTTAAGATAGGATTAATGATACCAGGTCATAATATCGAATTATTTTTTTGGAGATGAAGATATGAGAAGAGTTTTTTCATTATTTGTCATATTTCTATTAATACTGACCGGTTCTTTTCTATTCACAAAATCACCAGTTAAAATTGGTCTAATTCCTCTAGACAGTAGACCTTGTAATACTCAATACCCCGAATTGTTAGCAACTATGTCTAATGCCAAAATAGAAATACCATATCAATACCTGGATAGTTATTTATTACCTGCAGATACCGAAGGTCTCTGGAACTGGCTTAATAACAGCTCTAAAAATTTTGGAAAAATAATTATAAATACTAATGAATTATTTAATGGAGGACTTATTGCCTCCCGCCATCCTTCTTCTTATAAAGATTGGGAAACAAAAATTAAAAATTTTGAGAAGTTTTGTCTTGAAAATAAAAATAAAGAAGTTATTGTGATTACAGTTTTGCCCCGCTTATTGCCCAGCCAATTCACTCATTTATGGAAATATAAAGATGAATTAATTACTTATG
Organism: Clostridia bacterium; assembly: GCA_030154225.1. Classification (GTDB taxonomy): domain Bacteria; phylum Bacillota; class Peptococcia; order Peptococcales; family BICA1-8; genus JASKKI01. The sequence continues at coordinate 5,453 of JASKKI010000003.1, forward strand.
CTAAAAAAATTGATAAATATTCACTGGCAGGAAAAAAGAATCCACTACCTCCCAAAAACATTCCGGAAAACATTTTAGATGAATATTTAAGTATATATAAAAATACCAATGATTTAGTGAGATATATAATCTCTTTAACAAACCAGGGTTTAGTTGACCATTACTTAATTGGTCAGGATGATGCGGAAAAATACGGGCTAAGTAACAAAATTATCCGAGAATTAACACCGGAATTTAATGAAAAAATACAATTCGTACATGGTGCAGATGAGCTTACCATGCTTGCTTTAACTAAAACCCTTTCTTCCAAATCTAAACCGGTATTAAGTATCGCCTATACGAATGATTCTTTAAAGAACAACTTTTTTCCTTTTGAGGCTGCGGAATTAGAAAATGTGCTGAAAACTAAAATGGAATATTTTAATATTTCATTAAATACTACCTCACCTCATTTAGAAATCATTCATAATGATTTTAAAGAAGTTCCTCTTTTGGAAAAGAAAATCAGAGAAAAGGAAAGGGGATATTTGGGAATTATGGATATTGCTTATACTAATAGAGGTGATATTTCTTTATTAGATTTCATTTTTTCCCAAAAATTGGTCAAAAAAATTGACGGTTATGCGGGATGGAATACAGCCAGTAATACTATCGGGACAGAATTAGCTCATTTTGTTTCCTATCAATATTTACAGGAAAACTTTAAAAAATATAAAAAAACCTCTAAGGAAGAAGCTTTACAGGCACTTATAAAATTTAAATATATCAGGGTTACTGAAGATTTAGTTTATCAAGGTATACTTCGTGAGAAATTAAATAAAGAATTAACTAAGCGAAAAATAGACCCATATCATTTAGGTGAATTTAAATCTGAAGCTAATAAAATACTTGAAGATTTGTATAAGCCTTATCAAGAAAAACTGGCCAACGCTCTCTCAGGAGATTATCAGGTAGGTACTATTCAGTTTACTGTAAATAATATAACTTCTAAAATAGAACTTCCCTGGGAGAGAACTTTTGAGGCAAAGGTTGTTCCACAAGTAAATATTACTATTAAGTAATATTTAGGGTTAGACGGACGCTAAATAGTTTAACTTTCTACCGGGCAAAAATTGAGCGCCTGACAATGCTTCCAGGCAACCATTGAGCGTCTGACCCACAAGGAAACCTATAAGGAAATGTCTGACGCAAAATAATACGGAGGAGTATGTCTGACCATTAATGTTATCCCAAAAGTATTGTCTGACCCCTAAGCAAAACCTTTAAGCAGTCATCTGACCTGTAAGCTTAACCCTTTAGATATAGATGTTTTCTTCATCTACTGCTTTATCACTTACTACAACTAAACCAATATCACCGGTAAAGTTATCACCGTCAACCATAGTAAATTCTACATTTTGGTTTTTAGCCATATTAATATATTCCATGGCTTCTGATATTTTAACATCATTGGTTATAATTAGTCTCTGGGCTCTGGGATCCTTGATGGCTTCCAGTATTTCTTTATATGTACCAGGTTCCACAATTTGTTTTTTCGTTAAGACTTTTAATACCCGTTCCCGGAAACACCCTAAATATTTTTTCTTCTCTTCTTTTTTTATTTCCGGAACACCATGAAGACCTATTTGCAGTACTTTTTCCAATTCAGATTTATCCAATTCCCTTTTCCCCCATTTTTTTCGTGTGTAAGTGTTAAATAACCCCATAGTATATAGTATTCCTTTATACCTAAAACAGATACACCGTAGTCTTTAAGACTACGGTGCATCTGTTTTAGGTTAATTGCTTTAGTTAAGCAATCATTATATTTTATTCTACTAAAATACTAAAATTCCTGCTTTTTAGAAGAGGTAATTTTTGGCCCACTTTTAGTGTTGATCACGGCCTATGGTCCTCAGTCTGGCAATAGCCCGTCTGAGAGCCATCTCTGCCCTAAAAATATCAACTCCTACTTTATTTCTTAAGCGTTCTTCTGCCCTTTCTTTTGCTGCCAGGGCTCTGGTAACATCAATTTCTTCCGGTAGCTCGGCAGTGTTGGCTAGAAGGCTGACTTTGTTATCGACAACTTCCAAAAAACCACCACTGATAGCCATTTTTTTATACTCTCCGGCCATTTTATATTTGACTACCCCCGGTTCCAGACCGGAAATCAAGGGAGCGTGGTTAGGTAAAACACCCAGGTATCCTTCAATGGCCGGTACAATTAAAGAGGTTATTTCTTCTGATAATACTTTTCTCTCAGGAGTTACTACTTCAAGCTTGAGGGTTTTATCAGCCATTATTTGCTTACCCCCTATTCTTTCTTGGCTTTCTCTACAGCCTCATCAATAGTACCAACATAAAGGAAAGCATGTTCTGGTAGTTCATCATGTTTCCCTTCCAAAATTTCTTTAAAGCCACGGATAGTTTCTTTAATAGGTACATATTTACCCGGGAAACCAGTGAATTGCTCAGCTACGAAGAATGGTTGGGATAAGAAGCGCTGAATTTTTCTAGCCCTGGCCACTGTTAATTTATCTTCGTCGGAAAGTTCGTCCATACCCAAAATAGCAATTATATCCTGTAACTCTTTATATCTTTGTAAAACCTGTTGCACATCCCGGGCAACTCGATAATGCTCTTCCCCAACAATTTGCGGATCTAAGATTCTGGAAGTAGAATCTAGTGGATCCACCGCCGGATAGATACCTAACTCAGCAATTTGACGGGATAATACTGTTGTTGCATCCAGGTGAGCAAATGTTGTAGCTGGAGCAGGGTCAGTCAAGTCATCAGCCGGAACATAAATTGCCTGTACAGATGTGATTGAGCCTTTTTTAGTTGAGGTAATTCTTTCTTGAAGGTTACCCATTTCTGTAGCTAAAGTTGGTTGATAACCTACCGCAGAAGGCATCCGGCCTAACAGTGCCGATACCTCTGATCCTGCCTGGGTAAACCGGAAAATGTTATCTATGAAGAGAAGTACGTCCTGTCCTTGGACATCCCTAAAATACTCGGCTATAGTTAATCCGGTCAGACCAACCCTTTGCCGGGCACCTGGCGGCTCATTCATTTGACCGAATACGAGGGATGTTTTATCTATAACTCCAGAATCTTTCATTTCATGCCAGAGGTCATTACCCTCACGGGTACGCTCTCCAACACCGGCAAATACCGAATATCCACCGTGCTCATAGGCAATATTCCGAATCAGTTCCATAATTAATACGGTTTTACCAACACCGGCACCACCAAAAAGACCTATTTTACCACCTTTAGCATAGGGAGCTAGAAGGTCAACTACTTTGATACCTGTTTCTAGCATTTCGGTAGATGGTGATTGTTCTTCAAAACTAGGGGCCGGTCTATGAATTGGCCAGCGTTCTTGGGATTTTACCGGACCCAATTCATCAATAGTATCTCCAACTACGTTAAAAAGACGGCCTAGTGTTCCTTCACCTACGGGTACAGATATGGGCTGCCCCGTATCTACAGCTTTCATCCCCCTAATCAATCCATCGGTAGATGACATAGCAACACATCTCACTGTATTATTCCCTAAGTGCTGGGCAGCTTCCATGGTAAGGTTTATGTTAACTGTTTTATCTTCCTGGTCTTCTGAACGGATAACAATAGCGTTATAGATGTCAGGTAGTTGACCGGGTTGAAACTCTACGTCTACAACCGGACCGATAACCTGTAAGACTTTACCAAAATTCATCCTTTTCTGGGACCTCCTTTACTTAGTAACTAATAACCAGTAACTATCCCTGTAGTGCATTGGCGCCGCCGACTATTTCAGAAATTTCCCTAGTTATTGCAGCTTGACGGGCTCTGTTATAGCTTAATGTTAATTGATCAATCATTTCACCGGCATTATCGGTCGCTGAACCCATGGCCGTCATACGAGCACCATGTTCACTGGCTTTGGCTTCCATTAAAGCACTAAAGACCTGATTAGTTAAATATAGTGGAAGTAAGTTATTTAAAACTATCTGCGGTGAAGGATCGAAAATGTAATCTAACTCTCCACTATCCTCAGTTACCGGTGCCTCAATGGGTAAAAGTTTTTTAGTTTTAGGTTTTTGCTGCATAGCAGTAATGAATTCAGTATATACCAGGTAAACTTCGTCATATATGCCTTCAGTATAAAAAGTTCGAATTGTTTCGGTAATTTCCTTAGCCTCGCCCAGTGTTGGTATATCGGAAATACCAACAAATTCACCTTCCACCGAGTATCTACGTTTTCTAAAGAAATCCCGAGCTTTTTTACCTATAGCTAGGATTCCGATTTCCAGGTCTCTATGTTTTGCCATAGACGCCACAGCAGTTCTAATTAAGTTGGCATTATATCCCCCTGCTAACCCCCTATCGGCAGTAACAACAACAAAGCCAATTTTTTTAGGTTCACGTACTTCAAGTAATGGATCTTTTAATCCATCGGAAGATGCAACTAAACGAGATAATACTTCTTTTAACTTTTGAGCATAAGGTCTGGCAGCTACAACTGCTCCCTGGGTTCGCCTTAACTTGGCTGCCGCTACCATTTCCATAGCTTTAGTTATTTGTTGAGTGTTTTTTACACTTCTAATTCTTCTCTTAATATCTCTAACACTAGCCAATCAATTCACCACCTTCACATGGGGCTTTCCCGGATTAGGCCCGGAAGGTTTCCTTAAATTCCTTAATAGCATTCTTCAATGCCTCTTCAATTTTTTCGTCCAGTTTACCGCTTGTTTTAATTGCAGCCAGCACATCTTGTTTATAATTTGAGGATTTTAAGAATTTCAAGAATTCCTCTTCAAACTTTTTAACTTCTTCTACAGGAATATCATCAAGATAACCGTTAACTCCTGTATAGATAATAACTACTTGTTCTTCTACAGCCATAGGCTGGTATTGACCCTGTTTTAATATTTCAACTATCCTTTCACCACGGGCTAAACGGGCTTGAGTAGCTTTATCCAGATCAGAACCAAATTGAGCAAAAGCTGCTAATTCACGATATTGGGCTAAATCCAAACGTAATGGACCAGCAACTTGTTTCATAGCCTTAATTTGTGCTGCTCCCCCTACCCGGGATACTGAAATACCGGCATTGATAGCAGGGCGGATACCTGCATAAAAGAGGTCGGACTCTAAGAATATCTGTCCATCGGTAATAGATATTACGTTGGTAGGAATATAAGCTGATACGTCACCGGCTTGAGTCTCAATTATCGGTAAAGCTGTCATGGAACCGCCACCTAGTTCATCACTAAGTTTGGCTGCCCTTTCTAATAAACGGGAATGGAGATAGAATACATCCCCTGGGTATGCTTCCCGGCCGGGAGGACGGCGCAACAGTAAGGAGAGTTCGCGATATGCTACTGCTTGTTTAGACAAGTCATCATAAATTATTAATACATCCTTACCGTTATACATAAATTCTTCACCCATAGCACATCCGGCATAAGGAGCTATATATAACATTGGAGCCGGCTCAGAAGCAGTAGCAGACACCACTATTGTGTAGTCCATAGCCCCAAATTGCTCCAACCTGTTAACTACGCCAGCAACAGTGGATGCTTTTTGACCAATGGCCACATAAATACAAATCACATCTTGACCTTTTTGGTTAATAATAGTGTCAACAGCAACAGCCGTCTTACCTGTCTGGCGGTCACCGATAATTAATTCCCTTTGCCCCCGGCCGATAGGAACCATTGAGTCAATGGCTTTAAGTCCTGTTTGTAACGGCTGGTGTACTGATTTACGGTAGATAACACCGGGCGCTGGAGACTCAACAGGTCTAAACTTGTCGGTATTAATGGGTCCTTTACCATCTATGGGCTGACCTAAAGCATTAACAACCCGGCCAATCATGGCTTCCCCTACAGGAACCTCTACTATTCTACCGGTTCTTTTTACTTCATCGCCTTCTTTAATTTGTGTAAACGGACCTAAGATAACACAACCGATATTATTTTCTTCTAGGTTTAAGGCCATACCATAAACACCACCGGGGAATTCTAATAACTCACCGGCCATAGCATTTTGTAATCCATAAATACGGGCGATACCATCTCCTACCTGGATAACAGTACCTACATTAGATACTTCTACAGCTGTATCATAACTTTCAATTTGCTTTTTTAGAATGGAACTAATTTCTTCTGGTCGTATACTCATTTAGTCCCTCACCCCAATCTTGGAAAACTGTATATCTTTTAATTTTTTCTTCATGATTGCTAGACGTTTTACTACACTACCATCAATAACCTTATCACCAATTTTTACTACTAAACCACCGATAAGGTTTGGGTCAATCTTAACTTGCAGCCTTACATTTTTACCTGTCATAGCTGAAAGCTTTCCTTGTAACTCGTTAAAGTCTTTATCAGTTAATTGGACGGCAGAACGAACTTCTGCATCAACTATATTTCTAGTTATATCTGCCAATCTTTTGTACTCCTTGAAAATATCGGGGAGATATTCTTCCCGGTTTTTATCAACCAATACCATTAAAAAATTAATGATAATGACTGATACTTTTTTTTGGAACAAACCTTTGATTACTTCTTTTTTATCACCGGGTGTTATCCTTTCACTAAACCAGATATGTTTGAGATGTTCATCTGCACTTATTGAAGCTAAACAATCATTAATCTCTTTTTCAAAAAGGTCCAATGAATTTCTTTCCTGTGCAATTTGAAGGAGAGCTTGTGCGTAACGTTTAGCTACGGTTTTATTATTCACTGTATCTCCCCTACCTCTTTAACAAAGTCTTTAACCATTTTTTCCTGGTCTTTGTTGTCAATATTCTTGGAAATTATTTTTTCTGCCGCCATAATAGCCAGAGAAGCTACTTCATCCCTTAACTCAGCCAAAGCCTTATTCTTTTCTAATTTAATTTCCTCCTGGGCCTTAGCACTTATTTTTTCTGCTTCGCTCTTGGCCTGAGCTACAATTTCATTTTTAGTTTCTTCACCTAGCTTATTAGCCTTAGCAATAATTTCTTGAGCTTCTTTCCTAGCATTTTGTAAGTGACTGGCATACTCATCTTTTAATTTTTCTGCCTCTAATTTTGCTGCTTCAGCTCGGTCCAAATTACTAACGACCTCTTTTTTTCTTTCATCCAGCATCTTTGTTACAGGCTTGTAAAGAAATTTATTTAAAATGGCTACCAGAATCAAAAAGTTGATGATAGCCCATACCATATCAGGAAGATGAATACTCATAAATTTACCCCCTCTCGTAACCGGGCTTGGAAAATATCATGGAGGCGATTGGAAAAACTCCAATCGCCCACTGGCCCTACTAACCTACTTTTCCTAGAAGCAAGAAGGCAATTAGTAAGCCGTAAATTGTTAAGGCTTCCATAAACGCCAAAGAAATAATTAAAGAAGTACGAATTTCACCAGCAGCTTCAGGCTGACGAGCAATTGCTTCCATAGCTTTTCCGGCCGCATTACCTTGTGCTAAAGCAGGACCAATTGTAGCAATAGCAACGGAAAGGGCAGCAGCTAAACCTATTAATCCAACAGCTTCCATATTTTAGTTTCCCTCCTTTCCCCCTAATCATTAAGCTTTTTAATTTATAAATCAGTTAATTGGTATTTACAAATTAATGATGATGCTCAGTAGCTTCACTGATGTAAATTGCTGCTAAAAGTGTAAAAACAAATGCTTGAATAAAGCCGAATAGTAAACCCAAAAGCATCATTGGTAAAGGAACAATTAAAGGTACAAGGGCAAATAAACCCGCTACTACCATTTCTTCCCCAAATACGTTTCCATATAGACGTAAAGAAAGGGATAATGGTCTTACAAATTGTTCAATGATATTTAAAGGAAGCATAAAGGGTAGTGGCTCAACAAAATGCTTAAAATATTTAAGCCCTCTTTCTTTAACACCATAGTATTGGGTGGCCAGGAAAACAACAGTAGCCAGTCCCAGTGTCACACTCCAATTACTGGTTGGTGCTTTTAATCCGGGGGTGTGTCCGGCTCCAGGTAATATCCCAGAATAGTTAGAAATTAAGATAAATATAAATAAACTTCCTAATAAAGGCAAATACTTCTTAGCCCTTTCTTCCCCCATAATACCTGACAGTAGTTTGATAATTCCTTCTACCGCAAACTCCATAATATTTTGTAAACCTGATGGAATCCTTTTCATATTCCGAGTTGCCAGGTAGGAAAGAATTGCAAGTAACAGCATGATCCCCCACATGGTAGTAGTTTCACTGGTAACATCTAAACCGAATATGTTAAACAAAATCTGGGGTCCGTGTTCTCCTGCTCCTCCTGCCTCAGCAGCATAGGCAGCTTTTAGCCAAAACAATTAGCTCACCCCTTTCTTGCCTAAAGTATATTGCAGTAATAGATAATTTTTAACCATAGTAAGCCCAAAGGCTGTAGCAATCAACATTGGTACATTTTTATGAACTAGAAACAAAACAACGAAATTCAAAATGTATCTTATGATTAAACGGGTAGTAAATTTTTTTTTAAATTTTTCACTGGCATCAGTGCTTAATTTATTATAAGCTCTTAGAGCTAGTTGGTAGTTAATAATACTGACAGCCAGACCCAAACAAAACCCAAATAAAATTGATGGTAGCATAATATCACCACAAAAATTAGTTACTGGGATAAGGTTAAGGTTTCCCTTGGCCTTAACCTTAACCTAAACTTTAGTTTATTTCTTTTTTTCCATTCGTTTTAGATTGTCTAGTAAATTCTTAAAAGTTACACCTACACCTAAAAGTATTCCCACCAGCATAAAAAAGGGTTCTGTACTAAACCTATCATCTAACCACATACCACCCTTAAAGCCCAAATAGATACTTACCGCCATGGTGGTTCCAAAGGAGATGCCAAAATGTACATATTTCAGGGCATTATTACCTCTCCCCATTAATTTACACCTCTAAGCTGATTTTTATTTGTTCAAGTGGTGATTTTGGGCCAATAACTCAATTCTATTCTACTTGTATCGTGATTTTCCTCTTTTTTTTGCAATATAATACAAAATACTTTAAAATTAAATTATTTTGCTGTATGATTACTTATTGGAATTGTTACTTGTTTCACATATACTTCCAATCCTCTGGTTTTTCATAAATAATCCCGAAATAATATTTTAATCCATTTACAATCCTGTGACAAGCATTGCCATCACCATAAGGATTAACCGCTTTTTCCATTCTACCATAAAAATCTTGATTAGTTAATAATTCTCTAGTTATTTTGTGGATATTTTCACATTGAATCCCTGCCAGTTTAACTGTACCAGCCTCTACAGCTTCAGGGCGTTCGGTATTTTCCCTTAAAACTAATACAGGTTTTCCTAACGCCGGGGCTTCTTCCTGTATTCCCCCAGAATCTGTCAAAATTAAATATGATTTGGCCATTAAATTGGCAAAAGGTTCATAATCTAAAGGTTCTATTAAATGAATACGATTATACCCACTCAATACCCGATGGGCCAGGTTTCGCACGACAGGATTTTTATGCACTGGAAAAATTATTTCGATCTCCGTAAATTCTTCATGTAATTTGACTAAGGCCTTAAAAATGTTTTCCATAGGTTCACCTAAGTTTTCCCGCCTATGGGTAGTAACAAGTAAAACTTTTTTCTTCGCAAAATCAATATTGTCTAGTTTAATATCATTAAATTTATAATCAGCTTTTACAGTTTTTAATAAAGCATCTATCACTGTATTACCGGTTACAAAAATATTTTTCTCACAGGCGCCTTCAGAAAGAAGATTGTTTTTTGCCGTAAAGGTGGGTGCAAAATGTAAAGTCGCTATCCCCCCTGTTAACTTTCTATTTAACTCCTCTGGAAAAGGAGAATAAATATTACCCGAACGCAGACCAGCTTCAACATGGCCGACAGGAATCTGTTGGTAGTAGGCAGCTAAACTTCCCGCTAGAGTTGTGGTTGTATCACCGTGTACCAGTACCAGGTCAGGCTTTTCCTTTTTCAATATCTTTTCCAAACCCTTTAATGAACGACATGTTATATCATATAGTGTCTGTCCTGGTTGCATAATATTCAAATCATGATCCGGCATAATATTAAAAAGATTTAATACCTGATCCAACATTTCACGGTGTTGTGCTGTTACAACAACAATATTTTCAAAATCTGCTTCCTTTTCTAAAGTATTAACCAAAGGCGCCATCTTGATTGCTTCGGGCCGTGTTCCAAATATGCTCATAATTCTAAAGGTAGTCATATAATTAACCTCACAGTTTAGTTACTAGTGATCAGTCATTTAGTGCGAATGTGTGTTAGTGTGACTGTCTCACTGTCATTCAGTATAGCTATTGGCAGCTATTTAGAGAGGTATCCTTTATCCATTAACTTTTGAATATGTTCTTCCAACATCAGGCCAATATCAACATTATAGTATTCTTCTAAAACATACATCATAGAAACTGCCGTCTGGGCAACATCTAAAAGCTCTCGGGTAATCATTCGCATTACTTCTTTTTCCTCTATTTGCGTCACTTCACCACTTAAACCACGAAATTTACCTATTGCCTGGGCTAATTCCCCGGCCTCCTCCATTAACTTTAGTGCAGTTGATTCCATGGTAGGAGCTAAATTGTTCAATTTAGGTAATGCAATAACTTTATGCTCCATCCTTATTCCTCCAGTCTGGTCGTTAGTGGCTAACCTTAACCTTTAATTAGTTCCACTCTTCCACTTCTACATTTGCTTCTTGTAAAATTTTCATGGATAATTCATCAGGGTAGCTAGCCTGGTAGACTATTTTTACAATACCGGCATTAATGAGCATTTTCGCACATAATACACAGGGAAAAGTAGTACTATAAAGTGTTCCACCTTTAATCTGCACTCCATGAACAGCTGCTTGAATGATAGCATTTTGTTCAGCATGAAGTCCACGGCACAATTCATGTCTTTCACCCCTGGGGACTTTTAGTTCTTCTCGCATACAACCGGTTTCCAAACAATGATCCAAGCCGGAAGGGGCACCATTGTATCCTGAAGCTAATATATGTCTATCTTTGACAATAATGGAACCAACTTGTCTTCTGAGACACGTTGAACGCTTAGCTACTACTTTTGTAATTTCCATGAAGTACTGATTCCAGCCAGGACGCATATTGTCTACCTCCGTGAACATTATAGGTCGAGGTTTCGCTTCACTACATTACTCTAGGTTGAGGTTGAGAAAAAGACCAGAAATCAAACCCATATTTTACCTTAGCCTTAACCTCTACCTTGGGACGAAATGAATTGCCTTAGCAATTTATTTCGTTCCGAATAGTCTGTCTCCCGCATCACCTAATCCAGGTACTATATAACCATGTTCATTCAATTTTTCATCAACTGCAGCTACATAAATATCTACATCTGGATGGTCAGTTTTAATTCTCTCAATCCCTTCAGGGGCTGCGATTAAACACATAAGTTTAATATTTTTCACACCACGGTCTTTTAAAAATTTAATTGCCGCTGATGCCGAGCCGCCTGTAGCCAGCATAGGATCAATAACTATCAAATCTCTCTCTGTTAAATCAGTAGGTAATTTACAATAATATTCTACAGGCTCTAAAGTATCCGGGTCTCTATAAAGTCCAATATGACCCACTTTGGCTGCCGGAATCAATTTCAGCATACCACCAACCATCCCTAAGCCCGCCCTTAAAATAGGAACAAAAGCAACTTTTCTACCGGATATTACCTTGCATTTAGCTCTCGCTACCGGAGTTTGAATGGTCACATCTTCCAAGGGAAAATCCCTTGTAACTTCGTAGGTCATTAACATTGCTACCTCTTCAACCAGTTCACGGAACTCTTTTGAACCTGTTTCCCGGGAACGAATATATGTTAACTTATGCTGGATTAGCGGATGATCTAAAACAAATACCTGAGACATTTATAACCCTCCTAATGTAAGTGTGTAAGTATAAGTTAGTTATTAGTACTGAAACAGTGGAAATCTTTTTGTAAGATCTTTAACTTTCCCTTTAGCTTCTTCATATTTTTTGTCTACCAATACCATATTAATTATTTCGGCTATTTCCTCCATTTCAACTATACCCATACCCCTAGTGGTAACTGCCGGAGTACCAATACGAATACCGCTGGTTACGAAAGGACTTTCTGTTTCAAAAGGAATTGTATTTTTATTTACTGTTACCCCTGCTTCATCCAGCATCTTTTCTGCCTCTTTACCTGTTAAGTTTTTCGCACGCAAATCAACCAGCATTAGATGATTATCTGTCCCCTCAGAAACCAACCTAAAGCCTTTTTCTTGTAAACTTTTAGCAAGGGCCTGGGCGTTATCCAGAATCTTTTGCTGGTATTTATAGAATTGGGGTTGAAGAGCTTCATAGAAAGAAACTGCTTTAGCTGCTATAACATGCATTAAAGGGCCACCCTGAATTCCGGGAAAAATGGCTTTATCTATATCTTTAGCAAATTCCTCTTTACAAAGAATCATTCCACCGCGGGGTCCTCTTAACGTTTTATGGGTTGTAGTGGTAACAAAATGGGCATGAGGAACTGGATTTGGATGCAAACCGGCTGCTACTAAACCTGCAATATGAGCCATATCAACCATCAAATAGGCCCCTACCTCATCAGCAATTTCCCTGAACTTAGCGAAATCAATAATTCTAGGATAAGCACTGGCACCTGCTACAATCATTTTAGGTTTTACTTCTCGGGCAATAGCCAGTACCTGATCATAATCAATGGTTTCAGTTTCTTTACTCACTCCATAGGCAACAAAGTTATAATACATACCTGATATATTAACCGGACTACCATGGGTTAAATGCCCACCATGGCTCAAGTTCATTCCCAAGACTGTATCACCCGGTTTAAGCATAGCAAAATAGACAGCTGTATTGGCCTGAGCCCCGGAATGGGGTTGTACGTTAACATGTTCTGCCCCAAATAACTTTTTGGCCCTTTCTCTGGCTAAATTTTCAGCTACATCTACATATTCACAACCACCATAGTATCTTTTTCCCGGATAACCTTCTGCATATTTATTTGTCATTACACAACCTTGTGCTGCCATAACAGCCCTGCTCACGAAATTTTCAGAAGCTATTAATTCGATTTTATTTAATTGTCTTGCTTCTTCCCTGGCAATAGCTTCCGCCAATTCAGGATCAACAGGTAAAACAAATTCTTTGATATAATCCATCTTAAATCTCTCCTTTTTCCTTTTGGGTTAAGCTTGTTGGTCAGATAACTGCTTAAGGGTTTAGCTTAAGGGTCAGACGCTCAATGTCAACCCAGGTGTACGTCAGACGAAACAGCTAGACCAATCAGCCATTGTCAGACGCAAAAATTTAACTACCTGGTATTTCCGACCTACAAAATGTCCCTTAAGATATTGTTAGCAGTTACTTGCAGTATTTTGCCCTCTCGCCACCAATTAATTTCGGTCTTGTCCTGGCTAAAGTTAAGTGGGCATGACCAATAGATTTTATTTCTAATCTTACGGGAACAGCCACTTTTTTCAAGTGCATACCGATAAAAGTATCACCTATATCTAAGCCGGCATGGGCTTTGACCTCTTCAACCAAAACTGCATTTTCCAGCTTTTCATAGGCTAAAGTTGCTAGAGACCCTCCGGCCTTCTGGTGTGGTATAACAGTTACTTCTTCCCAACCGTATTTCCGGGCTGCTTCCTTTTCAACAACCAAAGCTCTATTCAGGTGTTCACAACACTGAATAGCTAAATATATTCCTTTTTCCTGGAGTGGTGGCATAATTTGACTCATAATTGCTTCTGCAATTTCCAAACTTCCCGCAGAACCTATCCTTTCACCTGCTACTTCACTTGTACTACAGCCCACAACTAAAACCTGCCCGGCTTCAAGTTTAGCCACCTCCAGCAGACCCTCTATTGCTTTTTTTGTTTCCAACCTGATTTGTTCAAAATTAACCATCCTTTGTCACCTCATTCCAGTCACATTCAAGAAGCAAGAGACAAGAAGCAAGAGGCAAGAAAAAATCATAATTATTTTGAATCTAATGCTCTTGTCTCTATTTCGTGAATCTTTTCTACCCTTCTTTGATGGCGGCCGCCGGTAAATTCAGTTTTTAACCAAATATCCACAATATCCATAGCTAAACCTCGGCCGATAACCCTCTCCCCCATGGTTAAAATATTTGCATTGTTATGTTCTCTACTTGCTCTAGCGGAAAAAGTATCATGGCATAAAGCAGCCCTTATCCCCTGAACTTTATTGGCGGCTATACCTATACCAATTCCTGTACCACATATTAAAATACCCCGATCATATTCACCTGATGCTACGGCCCTGGCTGCTGGTAATGCTATATCCGGATAATCACAAGAATCTGTAGTATGGGTACCAAAGTCCTTATATTCCATACCCTTTTCGTTCAGGTATTTTTTTATTTCTTCTTTTAAAGTAAAACCACCATGATCTGATCCTAAAGCAATACGCACAAACTCATCTCCTTTTACCTAAAAATGCTTAACACTTTTCTTTCTACACAAATTGAGTTTTTCCTTCATAGAATAAAATCACATGTGATTTTATTAGGTTTCGGTAGATTATTGATGGTTAATTATTTTATTTAACGCTTTTTCTATCACTTTATATAATTCTTGATAACAAGTTCGATAAGCTTCTAGAGGTTGTCCGAAAGGATCATCTATCTCAAGGTGTTGTATCTCTTTTTCAATTTTTTTAAGTTCTTCTCTTTCTTTTCTAATTTCCTGTTCCAACTGTTGATCTAAAGCAGTAAACTGAGCTAAAACATTACTTAGTTCTTCTTCTAATTTCTTTTTTTTATTTTCTAAATTTTGCAGAGTTTCTTTATGGTTTTCAAAAAAGTTTTCCTGTTTTTCCTTTATTCTTTGATAAATACTTTCAACCCTTTTTTGCAAACTTTCTTTATGGTCAAGATCCTGAACAAACTCTTTTAGCAAAAATACTTTTTCTTTAGCCTCAGGAGCTAGGTTAAGTAATTGCTGTTTGTGACTATTGGTCATGGTCAAAATAAGGTCTGCTTCTTTAATTAAATCAAGATTGATAGGTTTTGATTTAAAATCCCTTAAGTTTAAACCATTTTCTTCTACAACTTTAATTGCATAATTAGAGGCTTGTACACCTTCTAAGGCACAGGTCCCCGCTGATGTAACAAAAATATCCGCAAATTTTTCTCCATTTTCCGAAATTATTTTGGAAGCAATAGCCTCGGCCATGCTACTGCGGCAAGTATTTCCTGTACAAACAAATAAAATCTTTTTCCCCACCTTTTCACCCCTTACTACATTGGTTTCACTTCGTTAGCTTATTAAATATCTACATTAAAAGCAATTTAAACCCAATTGCAACCAAGATAAAACCACTTAAAAGCTCTGCTTTTTCACCTACAGAACGGCTTAACCTTTTACCGAAAATTAACCCTCCAAAAGTCATAATTCCCGCAATAATACCCATAATTATAACTGTTAATGTTAAATCTACCCTTATTGCCCCGAGGCCGAAACCAACTGTTAAAGCATCTAATGATACACTGGCAGCCATTAATACAAGACTAACAGGATGGCTAATGGATATAACATCAAAACCAGCTTGAGGTGTTCCTGTAAAATTCCTGCTTTCTTTATATATCTCCCATAAAGTACGGCCCCCAATGAATATTAGAACAATTGCCCCCAATTTGCTGGCAATAGGTCCCACATAACTACCTAGTATCTGACCTAAATACAAGCCGGTTAAAGGCATAAATACATGAAAAAGGGCTACAACCATGGAAACCAGATAAATTTGCCGCCGTCTAACCCCACTTAAACCAATACCTATAGACAAAGAAAAGGCATCAATTCCTAGTGCAAAGGCAACTGCAAAAATTGTAATCAGACTCATATTTACCCCCTAATTAGTGACTAGTCATTTAGTGTGAAAGTGTGTTAGTGTAATAGTATAAGTCTATGTAATTAGCGGAAAAAACTTTCGTTTATCTATTAAATCCATTTTCCTCCGGCCGCTTTCATTAATCTATTCATCAATGCCGCACCTAGATTAGTTTCCGGAAAACTTTCCGCATAAATAACATCAACTTTTTTCCCGTCAAACCACCTCAGCTTTTCAAAAAGATTGGATGTCATTCCCTCTAAATCTGCCCGTCTACCAAGTACACCCACTATAACACTTTCTGGTAAATCTTCAGGTAAAGCCTCATATATCTCTTGGGAAATCATTAAGCCCACTTTTAAAGTTCTATTTCCATTTTCACTAATTATTTTTTTTATTTTATTTAGTATTTCTTCTTTCCTCCCTTGAAGTAAAATTACCTCGGCTTCAGGAGAATAGTGAGTGTATTTCATTCCAGGGGAACGGGGTGTGGCTTTTAAATCATGTAAAGCTGTATCCAAATTAACAACTCCAATTTCCCCAATAAATTGCTCTCTGGTAATTCCACCCGGACGTAATATAGTGGGAATTTTTGTACTTAAATCAAGAACGGTAGACTCTACACCTATCCCAGCTTTACCTCCATCGATAATACCTGCTATTTTTCCCTTTAAATCCTGCCAGACATGCTCTGCAGTAGTTGGACTGGGTTTGCCCGAGATATTAGCACTGGGGGCAGCTATAGGTAGTTCAGATAATTCTATTAGCTTAAGGGCAATAGGGTGGGCCGGCATTCTTATTGCTACTGTATCCATGCCAGCAGTTATGATATCTGGTACTATCCTGGATTTAGGCATAACTAAAGTCAGTGGCCCCGGCCAAAATTTATTCATCAGCTTCTGGGCTAGAGGAGTAATCCGTGTAACTAAAGTTTCTACCTGTTTTAGATTATAGACATGTACAATCAACGGATTATCACTGGGTCGACCTTTGGCTAAAAAAATTTTTTTCACAGCTTCTGTATCAAGGGCATTAGCACCCAGACCGTATACAGTTTCTGTTGGAAAGCCAATAGTCTCACCCTGTTTAATTAGTTGTGCAGCTTCTTTTAATTTATTGAGGTCAGGATTATCCGCCTTCATTCTCCATATTCTTGTTTCCATTACTTTCACCAACCAAAAATTATAATTAATCTTAAATATTATACCATTTATACATACTGAACCAGATATAGATTTTATTATAATTTTTCCATATGCTAAAGGGCAGACTTCTATTTTAGTCTGCCCCAGTTTATGTTTTGTTTTTGATAAATAATAAGGTTTTTTATTTAACAAAGTTGTCCACTTTTTCTTTACTACCTTCCGGTCCGATATATACTAATATATCTCCTTCATGGATAATCATTTCCGAATCGGGAGACAGGTATTCTTCACCACTTCTTTCAACTGCTAATACTGTAGCATCTGTATGGGCCCTAAAGTTAACCTCCTTCAAGCTTTTCTCTATTAAAGGAGAGCCTTTTTTTATTTCTACTTCTTCAACCTTCGGTAAGATGTTTATTAAACGGGAACTAAAAGCCATAATCTTTTTAATCTGATTTTCAATAGCTAAGTCTAATTCCCTTCTTTTATCCAATAATTCAGCAAATTCCTGCTGGGCTTGGGCTAAACCTTTTCGTTGGTTAAAATTTTCAAGGTATTGTTTAGCGGCGTCTTGATCAATAACTATAATCCCTCTTCCCGCTACTACTTGAACGATATTCATGCTTTGTAATACTGCAACGGCCCTTCTTATTGTTTCTGGTGATACATTATATTGTCCAGCCAATGTGGAACGGCCATAAAGTTTTGTACCAACTTTATATTCATTATGAGCAATTTTAGAGGCTAAATCTACAGCAATTTGTTCATACCTGGCTATTTCAGTTAGATCTTTGAATTGACCCATGACTATCCTCCTCAGTATAAAAATACAACAACTTCATTATACGTTTTTGTTGTTAGATTAACAAGCAGCTCCGTATAAAAATTTCAATTTTTCCTGCTAAAGGTGTTTACAAATATATGCCATAGTTATATAATGTGCTTGTAAGTACAAATTGATATTTTCCAAGGTTAAAGTACTCCGATTATTGGACACTTTAACTAAAAAACTTGCATTTGGTAAGAACAACCCTTACTAATCCTGCAGGTATCTATTCCACATCTCAGTGGTTTTAGGTATCTGCATTTTTATTTTTAAGGCTTTTGGTTCCATGTCCCTAGATATGTACCTTAAGCTTAGATCCGACTGGCTATTTACACTGCTAAAAAAAACATTTTAGTAATCTGTAAATATACCGACAGTCGGGCTGCTAAATTAGCACCCTACTGTCTTTTTTGTCTCCTAAGGTTATATATGTGCTCTTAAGAATCTGAAAGGGGGTAATTAATATGCTTAAAATTAAAATGTTTTTTGGTATCTCTTTACTCGGCGCATTCATACTTGTCAACGCTTTGGCAAATGTTATCTATAAAGAAGAACATACCGTTTCCAGCACGCAGCTTATTACACCTTATGGAACAGTATATCCTGCTAAATAATTGTTAATTAGTAAGCCTTTTCATACACTTCTTTTTTTACCGCCACCAGGCGGTATTTTTTTTAGACTGTTCAAAAACGCGTATAACAAGGCATCTTTTATTTTACGTCATTAAAGACCATTTTAATAAGTAATGGTGTTATCACTGTTGTCACTATAGTAATGGTAACCATAGCTGTATATAAATCTGTAGTCAATAGACCCGAGCCAAACCCTATATTAGCAACAATTAAGGCAACTTCTCCCCTGGAAACCATTCCAGCACCTATGCCTAAAGAACTTTTCAGATTAAAACCTGTAATTAAAGCCCCTGCCCCCGCTCCCATTACTTTGGTAATAACAGCAATTACCGAAGTTACTATAGTAAATATTAATAAATGTCCGGTTAGGCTATTTATATCTGCCATTACACCTATACTTACAAAAAAAATAGGAAAAAAAAACGATTGGCCAATGGCTTCTACTTTTTCCAGTAAATTGAATTTATTCCCGGTTTTACTGATCATTATCCCGGCAAAATAAGCCCCCACAATACCTGCCAGGCCCAAATATTCAGCAAATATTGAAAAAATAAAAACAATTATTAAGGCTAAGGTTAATTCACCTTCTGTTACAAGTATTTTTGAAGCCAGTGCAAACAGCAGGGGGACAATTAAATATCCTGAGATAACAGCAAAGATAAAAAAAACAATGATTTTTAAAATAACTAAAGTTAAAATTGAAATCTCCTCCCCCCCTACTGTTAAAGCTAACACCATACTCAAAATTATTAATCCCAGTACATCATCTATTACAGCAGCCCCCAAAATAGTAAAACCTTCCCTGGAGCGCAACTTACCTATTTCCCTTAATGTTTGTACTGAAATGCTTACACTAGTAGAAACTAGAATTACACCTATAAATAAGGCAACATTAAAGGAATAACCACTTAATAATCCATATCCCAGGCCCGCTCCTAAAGGTAAAAAAACTCCTCCTATCGCTGTAAAAAAAGAAGAAACTATACTTTTTCTAAATTCAGCGATATTTGTCTCGAGACCGGCTAAAAACATTAACATTAGTACTCCTACCTGGGCAAGTTCTTTTAAAATGATATTTGAGTGTAAAATATTCAATATAGACGGTCCCAGAATTATACCAACTAAGAGTTTACCAAATAAAGATGGTTGGCCAAATTTCACGGAAAGATGACCCAGAATTATTACTGCAAAAAAAATAATGACTAATTCTTTTAAAAAGCCATTTTGAACTAAGATATTTTTAAAGGCATAAGTTAATTGATAAAAAATAGCTAAAGTATAGGTTATCAACAATTATATCCCCTTTTTCCTCTGTCTCTTTGTTAAAATTTAATAAAATACTTTAGCTACTATTACTGGAAAATGATACCATAAGAAAAACTGGCTACGCCAGTTTTTAGGTTTCCCTTCGCCAGGTTTAGGTTGAGGTTAAATTGTTACTGATTGTAAGAAGTCAAAAAAGCTAGACATTAATGATGATATGGTTTTTCCGGGCACTGGTCACTGGGCACATTATCTTTTTGCCTTAACTACCCTATCATTATTAGCCCAGTCTTTAATAATGCTACACTGGGAAAAACCCCTGGTGAGGCATAAATTTTTTACCTTTTCCCCCTGCTGCCAGCCAATCTCTACCAGAAGATATCCTGGAGATTTAAGATAATCAAACCCGATATTTATAATCTTCCTGTAAAATTCCAGACCATCAGCTCCACCCCACAGGGCAATAAACGGCTCTTTCTTTACATCTGCCGGCAGGTCTTCCATTTCCTTGGTAGATAGATAAGGAGGATTACTTACAATTAGATCAAAATCCATCCCTACTACCGGTTTAAAAAGGTCACCCCGGAAAAATTCTATTCTTTGAGAGACTTTATTTAATTCCGCATTATTCTTGGCAACCTCTAAAGCTTCTCCAGATATATCAGTAGCGAAAACTACAGCACGGGGAATATATTTGGCCAGGCTAACGGCAATGGCCCCACTTCCTGTACACAAATCTAAAATTTTTAAAGGTCCTTTTCTCTCCCCAGCTAAATTAATTACCTCTTCAACCAGTACTTCGGTATCTGATCTGGGAATCAGAACACTTTTATTTACTATAAAATCCAATCCCATAAAATTCTGCTTGCCAAGTAAATACTGTAAAGGTTCCCCTGCTTTCCTTGACTCAATGAAGTTTATAAATTCATTGACTTGCTCCACAGATAGAAATTGGTCTTGATATGCCAGCAGTTTAGCTCTGGAATAGCCAGATACTCTGGCTAACAAAAGCTCTGCTTCTATTCTTTTTTCTTTTCCTAAAAAAAGGGCCGCCCACTGCAATAATTGTTTTACAGTCTGCGGCTTAGTATAATCTCTCATTTATTCCACCTGCTTTAATTTTTCAGCTTGGTCAATAGTTATTAAAGCATCAATAATCTCATCTAATTCACCTAAAAGGATCTGATCTAATTTGTGTAAAGTTAGGCCAATTCTATGATCAGTTACTCGCCCCTGAGGGAAATTATAGGTTCTGATTCTTTCACTGCGGTCACCGGTACCTACCTGTGTTTTCCGGGTAGCAGCTAATTCACCCATTTGTTCTTCCTGAGCTTTTTCCAATAGTCTGGATCTCAATACTTTTAAAGCTTTGTCTTTATTTTTATGCTGTGATTTTTCATCCTGACAGGAAACAACCAATCCGGTAGGAATATGGGTTATCCTAACCGCTGACTGGGTGGTATTAACCGACTGTCCACCAGGCCCACTGGAACAGAATACATCTATCCTTAATTCATTGGGATCGATTTGCACATCAACTTCCTCTGCCTCCGGTAAAACTGCTACAGTAGCTGTAGAAGTATGAATGCGTCCTCCTGATTCGGTAGTTGGAACACGTTGTACTCGATGCACTCCACTTTCAAATTTCAGCCTGCTGTAAGCACCTAGACCCTGGATTAAGAAAATAACTTCCTTAAATCCACCTACATCTGAATAGTGGGCACTCATTATTTCTGTTTTCCAGCCCTTAGTTTCAGCATAGCGTGTATACATCCTATAAAGATCCCCTGCAAATAATCCGGCCTCATCTCCACCGGCACCTGCTCTAATCTCCATAATAACGTTCTTTTCATCATTAGGATCCTTGGGTAAAAGTAGTATTTTTAATTCCTCTTCTAATTTTTCTTTCTTTTCCTCCAATTCCTCAATTTCCATCTCCACCAGATCTTTCATATCGGGATCCAATTTGTCATCTAGTAATACTCTGGCCTCTTTAAGCTCTTCATTTACTTTTTTATAGGAGCGGTAGGCTTCTACAATCTCTGTTAATTCTGATTGAGCCTTGGCATGTTTTTGTAATTCACTGGGATTATTAATTACTTCCGGGTCACTCATCAATACATTAAGTTCTTCGTATCTATCCTCAAGATGTTGCAGTTTTTCAAACATTGTTTCACCCCTCAATGGCTTATATGTCAATTTATTCCGTTAGTGTTAAAATTAATATGAAATCACGACACTTTATACTTACACACTCTCACACTGGTTATTGTCCTTTTCTATTACTCTTTCTAAAGCCTTTATTGCGACTTCTATCTGACTATCATCAGGTTCACGGGTGGTTAACTTCTGCAGCATCATTCCCGGCCAGTTTAAAACCTTGATAATAGGTTTATCTGTATGTTTACCTGCATATTTAAGGAATTCGTATGATATTCCCGCAATGAACGGTAATAAAATAACCCGGGATATTAAGCGCCACCAGAAAACTTCTACACCCAGTAAAGAGAAGACTAGAATACTTATAACCATAACAATAAGCAAAAAACTCGTCCCACACCTAGGGTGCAAAGTTGAGTATTTTTGACAATTGGTAACAGTCAATTCTTCTCCAGCTTCATAAGTATGAATAACCTTATGTTCCGCACCATGATATTGAAAGACCCTTTGGATATCTTTTAATACCGAGATACCAATTACATATAAGATGAAAATACTAATCCTGATAATACCTTCAATAAGATTTTGCCAAAGGGGATCAGAGACATACTTTTTCAATAGATGGGCTAGAATTGCTGGAGTAATAAAAAATAATAAAATACCTAACCCTAAAGCCAGGGCTACTGTGAAAAACATTTCACCTTTAGTAAGCTCCTCTTCCTCACTTTCAGCTGATTCGTTAGCTGAAAAAGTTAGGGCTTTTATACCAATTACTAAAGCTTCAATCAAAGCAACACTCCCCCGTAAGAAAGGCCATTTTAAAAAAGGATATTTGTCAGCAATGCTTTCAATTTGCTCTATTTTACATGTAATATCATTATTGCTTTTCCTGACCGCCATTGCCAAATTTTTTTTACCCCGCATCATTACTCCTTCGATGAGAGCCTGACCGCCATATTGGAAGTTCATTCTATAATCACCTACCTAACTTTTACATCAAGTGGCTAGTGGTTTGTTTTAACTTTATGAGTTTAGATAAGCTTATTATAAATCTCAAGCCACTATTATTCAAACCTATTTTTTTACCATCAAGCTAACTGATACAAAATTAAGGTTGTTCAAGAGCCATTAAAACAAGGTCCCTGGCATTAAAACCATAATACAAACATAAAAAATGTGTCTACCTAAAACATAGTAGACACATTAAATACTGTGTTTCGTTAGAGCCAGGGACGTAGTTAGACGAAGCTTTACAAGAAGCTATTATAATTTTATGCTATCCAGATATAAGAAACGGTAATTAAAAACACGATTAAACTCATCAATACTGTGACACCTATGGGAAAACGGTATCTATTTTCGTCATATTCAGCTAAAGCAGGTCCTTCTTTAGTTTGAGGTGCCCATTTTACCGGATTGGCAAAGAAAGGTAAAACACTTTTTAAGGCAGCCATTCCTTGTGCACCCAGGAAATCTCTGGTAGTGCAAACAAAGTTTACAATACCAATCATTAATGCTTTAACTGGTTTTCTGTAGAACCAATCTGTGTCGACAGAAATAGTAGGTTCTCCACCCAATTTAGGAATATAGATCCAGAATGCAGCCAAAGCTGCTACCAGGAGCTGAACTGTTGAGACTACGTGATCCCAGGAGTATGGGTGATACTCTGCTGCAAATGGAAGATATTGATATAAGAGGAAAGGAGCTACCCCGTACAAGGTACATAAGAATGCTCCACCTCCCATTGCTACGTACATGTTTAAGGGTAACTTTCTTTCTAATTTAATTCCACGGTCAGGACCAAAGAACATAAAATATGGTAACTTCAAGCCTGTGTGTAGCCATGTCCCTATACTTGCCAGGTAAAGTAACAACTCAACAGCAGGCATATGATTATATGAAGCAGCAGATATAATCATCGACTTACTGATAAAGCCGTTCCATAAAGGTACACCGGAAATGGAGAAAGCCCCAATCATATAAAGGATAACCGCTACAGGCATTTCCCGGAAGAAACCACCCAGTTCTGTCAGCTTACGACGCCCTGTTGCATAAATTACAGCACCTGCACCCATAAATAATAAAGACTTATACAGGATGTGACTGAAGGCGTGGGCAGTGGCCCCATTTAATGCCAAATCAGTTCCCATACCTACCGCTGCTACCATATAACCAACCTGACTGATAATATGGTACGCCAATAAGCGGCGTATATCATTTTCTAATACAGCATAGACAACCCCGTATAAGGCCATAATTACACCGGCCCAGATGAGGAGTTCAGTACCTGCAAATAATCTTATTAAAGTATAGACGGCAACTTTTGTAGTAAAGGAACTTAAAAACACACTACCGGTTATTGTTCCTTCTGGATAGGCATCTGTCAACCAGGCATGTAGAGGTGGAATAGCAGCATTGATAGCTACTCCCAATAATATCAGCCAGAAGGCAGTATCATTAGTACCAGTTAACAGCATAACATCCGGTTGCCCGGCCATCATTTTTAAGAATATCCCTGCTAGAAACAGGTTACCTCCAAAAGCATGAACTAGAATATACCGGAAACCGGCCCCCCGGGCTTGTGCATTTCCCCTGTACCAAATGAGGAAAACGGAGGATGCGGCCATTAATTCCCAGAAAAAGATTAATGTCATCCAGTCACCGGCAAAGACAACACCTAAGGAACTACCTGCATAAAGAAGACCCGCTGTAGCTTCCCAAGAATTTTTATTATGCAATGAGTAGATATTACCTAAAAGGGCCATTATGCTAAAAATCAAACCAAAAACCCAGGATAACTTATCTACTTTAAGTAAGATAAGCTGCATGTTGTTAATAAAATCTACGGACCATATTGTTTCTAGTTGTAGATTGAACATAGAAAATACTGCTAAAGCCGGTACACCAACCATAACTGCCTGGCGAAGGCGAGTTGGCAAAAAGCCTGCTAAAATACCACCAAAGATCAATATCAACCCAGGATGTAAATTACCAAACATCAGTCCTCACCTCCACCGTAGAACTCTTCATCCCGTTGAATAAATAATTTACCTAATTTTTTAGAGATGACTATTATAGCTACACAACCAATAAAGCCATAAATTGTGTCAAAACCAATAAAACCATGCCACCAGTACTTAACATGATGGTGAACAAAGAACAAATCCAGGAGGATGAATACTACTGTAATAATCCCGCATATTGTTAATACCTTTTTAGTATCCATCATTACCACCCTCCCCCAACTAACTGAATACTTTTTACTATGCTTTGAGCAGACATAACTGCTAAGTCATAGAAATTAGCTCCAAAGTTAGGCAATACACCTAATACCAGAGAAAGGGTAGCTGTAATAATAATGGGAATTAACATCATATTACTTGCTTCACCAAACTTAGTAAATTTATCAGAAGTTTTAAAGAAAGCCATATAGCCAACAGGTACTAAATAGGCAGTACTTAACATAGCACTTCCAATCAATACGGCAACATACAGACCTTTCCCCGCTTGTAAGGCACCCAGAGCTAAATTCCATTTACTGATAAAGCCAACAATAAAGGGAAAACCTGCTATACCGAAAGAAGCAATGGTAAAAGCAGCCATGGTAATAGGCATTCGTTTTCCAATACCTTTCATTCTACTAATTTCAGTTTCATGGGTAGTAACATTTATTGCTCCTGCGCAGAAAAAGAGAGTTATCTTCATAAAGGCATGGGCAATTATATGATACATTCCGCCTAAAAATCCTAATGGTGTCAAAAGTGATACACCTAGTACTACATAAGACAATTGACCTACTGTTGAGAAGGCAAGTCTTCTCTTTAAATTGTCTTGTTTCATTGCTATTAACGAAGAAACAATTATAGTAAAGGCTGCTACCCAAGCCAATACTGTTGCTACACCTATTTGGCTTAACAACTCCGGTCCAAAAACATAACCTATAACCCGTAAAATACCAAATGCACCTGCTTTAACAACGGCAACAGCATGTAACAAGGCACTAACAGGAGTAGGCGCAACCATAGCGGCAGGAAGCCAACCATGTAAAGGCATAACACCTGCTTTTACAGCAGTCCCAATGATCATTAAAACAAAAATTGTTTGTAAAGCCCCTACTGAAGCATGATTAAGACTTAGGAAACCACCTGCCTGGAAATCTCCATTACCTACTATCAGGTATGTCCAGACAATACCAATAAGGAACAATTGGCCAGCTATTAAAGTATAAGCAAGATATTTTCTACCTGATTTTATAGCCTCATCATTACGTGCATGGATTACTAACGGATAAGTTGCAATAGTCAATATTTCATAAAATACAAAAAATGTTAGCAAATTAGCCGCAAAAGCTATCCCCATGGTAGCTGAAAGACAAACAGCAAAAGCAGCAAAGTAGCCAGTCTGGTTTTTTTCATGATGGCCACGCATGTAGCCAATGGAATAAAAGGAAGTTACAACCCATAAAGCAGAAGCTAAAGCTGCAAACAGCATCCCCGCAGTATCAACTCTTAATTGCAGAGAAATCCCTTTCGCAACATGGATGGGAGCAATCTCCAATACCTGACCGGACAAAACCAATGGCAGCATCGAAAATACGATAGCTACTTTACCAAAGGCAGCTAAAATTGTCCATGATTCCCGGAGATTTGGGCGTTCACCTGTGATTAAAATCAACACTGCAGCGACAAGGGAAATTAAAACTGCCCATAAGGGTCTGTAATCTAGTAAGATTTCTGGTGCCATCTAATTCCCACCCCCCGGAAGAGCGTATAGTAATACTTGAGAGACAATTTGTTCATTAAATATTCCGATAACCAGAATTCCTAAACCAAGTACAACTATGGGTACTAACATTTGTAAAGGTAATTCCAAAGATCCTTTAACTTCTTCAGATGGTTCGGAAGCCTTTTTCAGATAAATATTTTCAATTACTCTGAAGAAGTAAATAGCATTCAATAAACTACTGATGATTATAATTACCACATACGGCCACATATTGGCCTCCAAGGCTCCTAAAACCAAATACCATTTACTAAAGAACCCGGCTGTAGGTGGTAACCCAACCATTGAAAGAGCTGCTATGAGGAAAGCACCCATAGTGAGGGGCATTTTCCTGCATAATTGGGCATATTTCTCAATTGTATGTTCACCGGTCCGCCATTTCACACCACCGGCTACCAGGAACAAACAGCTTTTCATAATTGCATGGTTGATGATATGCAAAATAGCACCGATTAAACCTAAAGTATTACCAACGGCAAACCCTACAACTATATAACCTATTTGGGCCACACTGGAATAAGCTAGCATTCTTCTAAAATCTTTTTGAGCAATAGCCATTATGGATCCTGCTATTATACCCACCGCTGCCAACCAACCCATTACCTCTAAGGCAGCTTTTACAGGTGCGGCAGCACTGCCGATGATAAAGAAGAAAAACCTTAATACAGCATACGCAGGTACCTTAGCCATTACTCCGGCAATAAATGCAGTTGCAGCCGGGTGGGAATAGGTATAAGCATCAGGTTGCCAACCATGTAGTGGAAACAACGCCATTTTTGTACCCAAACCGACCACAAACATAACAATGGCTAATAAAACAACAGGTGAATCAATTAAAGGCGGTAGTTTTTCCACCAAATCAGCCATGTTCAGAGAACCAGTTATAGCATATAAATAGCCTATTCCTAATAAATAAAAGGATGCACCAATTGTACCAATCAACAAGTAACGAAAGGCGGCAACGGTAGCACGATGTCCACCGGCTGCAATTAATGCATAACCGGTAAGTGAGGAAATTTCCAAGAAAACATAAAAGTTAAAGACGTCACCGGTCACTACCATACCTAAAAGGCCGGTAGTAAGGAGGGTATATAGTGAATAAAATATACCTTTTTTTAACCAGGTATCTTCTTTTAAGAAAGGCCCGGAATATATAGCGACAACTAAACTTACAAAAGAAATTAATACAGCCATTGCTCCACCAAGGGGATCAATTACATATTCTATGCCCCAGGGTGGTGCCCAGTTACCAAAATGGTAATGCCAAGTTCCTTGTGTTAAAGCATGAACCAGACTACCAATTGAGCTTATAAGAGCCACTGAAATGGCAGCAATAGAAAGCCAGCGCACTAATGTTTTTGAAAAATAAGCAATAAAGGGAGAAGCTAAAGCTGCCAATAGTGGAACAACAACGATTAGAGCTGGAAGCTGTTCTCTCATTTGTTCATCCTCCGTAGTATATCATCTTCCTCAATCTCGCTATAGCGACCTTGAATTCGCATAAGTAATGCCAGTGCTACCCCGGTAGTACTTAAACTAACAACGATTGCTGTAAGCATTAGCGCATGAGGAAGTGGATTAATATAGTGATCTACATTTGTATCATGACCAATCATTATGGGCAATGTTCCACCCATTTTTTGTCCTAAAACCAAGAAAAAGAGAATTACAGCCACTTGCATGATATTCATGGCCATCAGTTTTTTCATAAAATTGTTATTATCCAGTATTCCATAAATACCAAGTAAGAAGAGGATTGCTATCAGCCAGTAGATTAAAGAACCGGCTAAAAATTCCTGAATCATAATAAATCCTCCCCTCCCGTTAAGGCATCAAAAATAGTTATAATTGTAGCCATAACACAAATTGTTACACCTATTTCAATTCCCAGCATACCTAAAGCATGAAGTTCCGCCGGGTCATGTAAATCAATTGGAAATCTTCCATATTCTAAGAATTTCCCTCCAAAAATCATTGTTGAAAAACCGATTGCTCCGTAAATAAATGTCCCTATACCAGCTAAAATCAAAGCCGTAGTACCTTTTATATTAAAAATAGGTTCCCGTCCTTGAACTAATCTTGCTAAAACTACACCTACAGCTAAGAGAGCACCTGCCTGGAAACCGCCCCCTGGGCTGTATTCACCATGAACAAGTACATATATACCATAAACAAGAGTAAAGGGAACAAGGACTCTAAAGGAAGTGTCTAAAATGATGCTGCCAAAACTACGATGCATTAATTTTCCCCTCCTCTTTCTTCTTTATATTTTTTACTTGCAGCTGTCCGTAAAATCATTACGGTGGCTATTCCTGCAATAAAAATAACTGTCGTTTCTCCCAAGGTATCATAGCCCCGATAATCCGCCAACGTTGCAGTTACCATGTTGGGGGAAGCAGTTTCTTCATAGGACTTTTCAATATAACGGGGTGATACATGAGTATTAGGTGCGGAATTAGCATCACCAATTAATGGTAAGCCGACTGCTGTATAAAAATACACCCCAGCCATAAGGATAATCAAAACTAAAGATATCTTTTTCACTGCTTACACCCCCTCTTAAGTTTATTTAGGGCAGCAATGAAGAAAACGGTAGAAAACACACCGATAACAGCTTCTGTAAATGCTACGTCGGGAGCACCTACGATCAAATACAAAAGCATAGCAAAGAAGCTAAAAGCTTCAAACAAAACAATAGCTGCTAATAAATCCTTAACCTTTAAAGCAGTAATACCTGTACCTATTAAAAATATTAATAATATTGTTTCAATAACTAACTCCAGCATTGTCTAATCCCCCTTCCGCATCCATGGTTTAAGACCACATCTATAAGCTTCACGACAAATGATATGGGTACCAATGGGATTAGCCAGTAAGATAAATAAAACAATGAACATGAGTTTTATACTTGTTAAAGTCATTCCTTCATAAAGAGCAAGCCCAATAAAACTTAGAAGCATACCAAGAGTTTCACTTTTACCAGAGGCATGTAAACGAGTATAAAAATCAGGGAGACGCATAACTCCAATGGCAGCTACCAGTATAAAGAAAAATCCTAATAACAGGAAAATACTAGCAATTATCTTCACTTGTTGATGTCTCCTTTCCCCCCAATATACTTGGCTATTACAACTAAGCTAATAAAACCTAGGATAGCATAAGAAATAGAAATATCTACAAACATATCAGGGCGTTTGTTTAGATAACCAATTAAAATAACTAGTAATATGGTATCTACCCCGATAACTCCCAAACCATTTAATCTGTCATAGACACTGGGGCCTTGGAAAACACGGAAAAGCATAATAAAAATAACGATAACCAGTCCAACAATTAAAGCCATAAATAGATTGTCCATTGTCATTATACTTCTCCCTCCCTTTGCGTGTTTAACTCTTCCCCTGTTTCTTCGTTAAAAAGACGACTAACACGAACCATCATTTCTCCCTGGCCATTCCCCAGACCTTGAGCTGCACCATCAGTTAAGGCATGAATGGTGTAAACACCGTCTTTTACATCCATAGTTATTGTTCCAGGGGTAAGAGTAATGGAATTGGCTAGTGTAACATGAGCCAATGGATTAGACATTGGTCTTTTAAACTGTACAACTTGAGGATTAATCGGCAACTTTGGATTTAATACAACCAATGCAATATCTATATTAGCCTTAATTATTTCTTTAAGTAGCCAAAACCAGTAAATCAAATATTTAAAATAAGCAAAATCAAAGGCCAGGAAATATCCTTTTCCATCTGCTGATGGTAAGCGCAACAAAGGAAGGGTTACCCAAGCCGAAACAACAGCTGTTATAAAACCTATTGTTAAATATTTAGCCTCCATTTTACCTGATAACAAAACCCAAAAAACAAAAAGTATGGCTGTTAAAAAAATATAATTTTTTGTTTGAGATGTTCCTGAATTGTTATTCATTTTCATAATCATCAGCGATACCACCTAAAATAGAGTAAAATAAAGAATTAAATTAAAAAACTTTTAGTAGCCTTATTCATACATTTCTTATCTCTCTCTTCTAAAGAACTTTTCCTTACTCTATATAGAGGCTCTAAAATTACACCTCCTGTAAATAAAAATTTAAAAACCTCCTTTCTTAATAATTAGTAACTTTCTTAACATTATTAATTTAATTTTATCATAAAAAAAGCCTGTACCTCAAAAATTAAAATTATGCATTTCGAGATAAGGACTTTATAAGTTGATAGTAATTTATAAATTCCTATATAGGATAACAGACAACTTATCAACTAGTCAACGTTTCTGGGTGAAATGCAATAATTAAGAATTTTTATAAATTATCTCTATTTAATGGAT
Source organism: Clostridia bacterium (assembly GCA_030154225.1). GTDB lineage: Bacteria > Bacillota > Peptococcia > Peptococcales > BICA1-8 > JASKKI01. The sequence goes on from JASKKI010000003.1 coordinate 36,449, forward strand.
ATTTTGCTAATCTAGTAAAAAATTCCTTTTTTATTTTGGAATACATAATACAATTTCTCTAAAAAGCAAAAAACTGCCGACTTTTTGTCGACAGTTATTAAGAGTAGAAAAACTCTTCTATTTAATACCATGTTTTTTCTTAAATGCTTCTACCCGACCGGCAGCGGCAACAGTACGTTGTTTTCCAGTATAGAAGGGATGACATTTAGAACAAATTTCTACTTTTAATTCACTTTTAGTAGAACCTGTTTCAAATTCATTGCCACATGCACAAGTAACTTTTGCAGCACCATATTTTGGATGAATTTTTTCTTTCATTCGGGTTCACCTCTTTCCATCGGTTTCACTAGAACACTTATTATATTATATATTCTTTAGTTAGGCCAGTCAACACTTTACTTCAGAGTACATTCTGCTTATAAGTTATACTGCATGATGTATCTAATGATGGGATGCCATTTCTTACTGTAATACTATCACACTTACACATTTCTTTTTATCGGTTTGGTATAATTGCCTATTTCTACCCGGGGTAGTTCTTCAGCTAAAATGTCTAGAAAAGCCGGTACACCTAAAGGATTTCCCTTAGGGACAGGAAGTTCAGCTAACAATACATCAGGATCAATATTTAAGTTTCGAACTTGAATAGCTTTCACACCTGTTTCCTTTACTAAATTTATTAAAGCAATAATTTCATCTTCACAGTCATTAATTCCCGGAAAAAACAGTAGGTTAAGATAGGTATATACACCATTAGCAGAGGCAAATTTTAAGGATTCCTTTACATTTTGTAAACTATAACTTTTTGGATGGTAATAAGCATTATAAATTTGGGGATTGGCACTATTTAAACTTACTCGCAAAGAATCAATACCTGCTAAACAAATTTTTTCTATTCCTTTTGTATAACCTGCATTAGTATTCATATTAATTGTTCCCTTACTGGTTTTTGCTCTAATTTTTAATATTGCCTGTGCAATGAGGTCTGATTGCAAACTAGGTTCTCCTTCACAACCTTGTCCAAAACTTATAATTGCCTCCATCCCGTTATTAAGATGATGAACTCCGATTTCAACAATTTCCTCTATCTTTGGCACATAATCAATCCTATTTTGGGGAGATGGACAACATTCACTGGGTTGTAAAGAAATGCAACCTATGCACTGGGCATTACATACAGGGGAAACGGGAATTCCTCCTTCCCATCTCTTATAAAATATATTTTGAGCAGTAAAACAACTATATTCTAAGGCGCAATGACTTAACTGTTTAAGAATTCTATTTTCAGGAAATTGATTTATCAGCTCTTGTACATTTTTTTTTAATTGAACAGTATTAAAATGTTTCGGATTCCACTTTTCATCTATATCAGTAGCTTTCGCAGCAACATAAAACTTTCCTCTTTTAAAGGCTACTGCTGCATAACCGAATAGGGGTAATGGTTTAGACTTTCTGTCATTTATAAAAGCAGGTAACAGTGTTCTGGTAAAACCCTGGGGTAATAATGCGCCCACGGGATAACCGGCATCCTGGTATTTAAGAAATTTACCCTTTTTGTCCATGACTACTGCTGTTCGTCCAGGTATCATGGTCAAGGTAGCACCATCTGGTAAAGGAATAAATTCTTCCTCTGTCGGCTCGACAAATATGTTACCCATTCTACCTAATGCATAAAGATCATTGTGTTCATAAGCATTACCCTTTTCATCTGCATAAACAAAATTAAACATTACTTAACTCCTCCGGATTTAAGTTACAGTTATACTGCATGATTTATATGATAGTAGATGCCTTTCGTTGGGCACTGGTCACCGGGCACTGGTTACGAGACCTAGAAGTTTCCCCATAGAGCTGTTTAATAGTCAGTATTACTAGTATAAATATACTTCAATGGATTAACAACCTTTCCATATTCATATATTTCAAAATGAAGATGGGGTCCGGTAGAGCGCCCTGTATTCCCCATTAAAGCGATAGTTTCTTTAGCCTTAACCCACTGTCCTTCTTCAACAAGTATTTTGCTGTTATGTCCGTAAAGGGTCTTATAACCATTTAAATGGTCAACTATTACCGTTTTACCATAATTACCTTTCCAGCCGACAAAGATGACTTTTCCTCCCTGGGCGGCTTTAACAGGAGTTCCTGGTTTATTTGAAAAATCAATACCAGTATGAAACTCATCATGCCTGGGACCAAAAAGTGATGTTAAGATACCATGGGTTGGTGAATTCATAAAATACCTATAATTCCTGGAAGCAACATTTTGAGAAGTATTAGTCGTTATGGTTACATGGGCCTTAACACCGGGAATAGCTAAAATTGTTCCTTCGATTAATTTGTTAGGAAACCAAATATCATTAGCTAATAGGATTTGTTGGGGTAATATTCCATAAATATTGGCAATATCCCAGATAGTATCCCCGGCAGTAACTTCATGGGTTACTTCAAAAATCTTTGGTACTAAAATTTCCTGTCCCGGTACGATAAAATTTGGATTTTTGAGATCATTAAGAGCCGCAATTAAACCGGCATCACTATTAAATTTTCTACCAATACTATATAAAGTGTCCCCTTTATTAACAATATAAACCGTTGTACCGGATTCATTATAGCTACTGGCGGGAAGATCTAATACCAGAGGTTTATATTCCGTTGCTTCCCCTACTGAAAGATTGAAAAATATAGTTAGTAAAAAAACTAATATGGTTAACTTTAATTTTAGCTTTTTTATATTCATTATTTGTCTTCACTCCATTTATTTAAATTTGAAATCTTAAATATTTTGGGGTGAAGTTAGGGGAAAATATACATTTCTCTCTATGGTAAAATTTGTAGTAGTGTGATGACTCACTGGCCAATGGTTTTTTCTAGTAAGCCTGTATTTTTTGTTCGTTAACATAATTTGTCACCAGTCACTATTTCACCAACTTCGGCCAGGCTCTGACCAGATCTTTATTTGTTTTCACTTTTGTTAATGCATCTGTGAGCATTTCCGCAACTTCTGCTGTATCGCTATTACTAAATGTCTTTCTAAACTGCCAGACAAAAGCCAATTCCTCTTTTGATAAAAGTAATTCCTCTTTTCTGGTGCCTGACCTTTTTACATCAATGGCCGGGAAAATTCTTCTTTCTGCTAATCTCCGATCTAAAATCAATTCCATATTACCTGTACCTTTAAACTCTTCAAAAATAACATCATCCATTCTACTACCTGTTTCAACTAAAGCTGTCGCTAAAATAGTAAGGCTTCCACCTTCTTCAATATTTCTAGCTGCACCAAAAAAACGTTTTGGTTTGTGCAAAGCACTAGGATCAACCCCACCTGATAAAGTACGGCCGCTGGGGGGAATTACCAGGTTGTACGCCCTGGCCAAACGGGTAATGCTGTCCATCAAGATAACTACATCTCTTTTATGTTCAACTAATCTTTTAGCCCTTTCTAAAACCATTTCTGCTACCTTAACATGATTTTCAGGAGGTTCATCAAAGGTGGAACTGATTACTTCACCATTGACGGAACGCTGCATATCTGTAACTTCTTCAGGTCTTTCATCAATTAGTAAAATTAGAATTTCCACTTCAGAATGATTAGCTGAAATACTATTGGCTATTTCTTTAAGTAAAACAGTTTTACCAGCTTTAGGAGGTGCTACGATAAGTCCTCTTTGTCCTTTTCCTACCGGGGAAATTAAATCAATTATCCTGGGAGAAATGGCTTCACTACCATTTTCCAAATTTAATTTCTCTTGAGGATATATTGGAGTAAGTCCATCAAAATGAAGGCGTTCGGGGGATTTCTCCGGGGGATCACCATTAACCGTTTCAACTCTCAATAAAGCAAAATATCGTTCGGTATCCTTGGGTTTACGAGCTAATCCGGCAACCTTGTCACCGGTTCTAAGATCAAATTTGCGGATCTGGGAAGGAGAAACATAAATATCATCTTGACTGGGAAGATATGCAAAAGGTCGAAGGAACCCATATCCATCAGGCATTATTTCCAGCACACCTTGGGCCTGCAGTTGTCCATCATTCTTAGTACTGGCTTTTTGAATTTCAAAAATCAATTCTTTTTTTCTAAGCTTGGAATAGCCAGTCAATTCCATCTCCCTGGCTATTTTGTAGAGCTCAGCCATAGTTTTGGCTTCAAGCTCTGCAATATTAAAGGCCACTATTTTCCCTCCTTAAATAAGAATTTTTTTATTTGGTTTACCCAGTTTGCGTTTGTATTCAATAAATTTCCGGCATAAAAAATATGAGATAATTCCAGCAATTATTGCATTTAAGCCACTGCCCATTAAAAAGGTGGTACTTAATTCTGTCCAATCTCCAAAGTGAAAAAATCCCTGATTAGCATTGATTGAACTCAAGTCTTTTGGTTGAATTTCTCGACTAGTTAAAAGTTTACCCATGGCAATATTTCCTATATAAAAAATCGGGATAGCCCATTTAAAAAAAACGGCACTTAGAACGGCAGCCACCTTGTTGACACGCAGTACTAAAGCAATAATATAAGCAAATATTAGCCCAAAACCAAAGGTAGGCAGAAAATCCATAGCGATACCAATAGCTACCCCCTTAGCTATACTGGCCGGTTCATCTTTTAAACGTATAAATACTAACCACTTTAATTTTAACCACCGGTAAATTTTTCTCACATTATAATCCCCCTAGAAATACTAAAGCCAAGATCCATCCTCTGGTATTATTTAATTTAGTGTTCGAAATAATAGGAATAAAAAGAGTTGCTCAAAAGGCGGGAAAGGAAATTGGTGTTTAAGTACCATAATTTAAGAATATCACAAAGTATGGAATGTGGCTAGACAAGTAATTTTTAAATATTAATATTATTTCACAAATATAAAAAAGTTAATCAATAAATAAAGTGCGTCCACTGACCCAATGTCTTTTTTGAGTAATGAACGCACAAGTATTTAATTTATTTAGCCATCCATTTTAACATATTTAGGTTTTTTAGCAAAATAATGTTGAGCTTCAATAAATCTAACCGTACCTGTTTGACCACGCATAACTACAGTATGGGTAGTGGCTCTATCCTTATAAAACCGCACACCTTTTAACATCTCACCATCTGTAATTCCCGTTGCCGCAAAAATCACATCATCAGTGCGTACAAGGTCATCCAGTGTCAAAATTTTATTAATATCATCTATACCTAATTTTTGGGCCCTTTTTATATCAACATCATCTTCTGGAATTAGCCTTCCCTGCATATCCCCACCCATACATCTTAAAGCAGCAGCAGCTAAAACACCTTCAGGGGCACCTCCAATGCCCATAACCATATCGACACCAGAATCAGGAAAAGCTGTAGCAACTGCCGGGGAGACATCACCATCAGTTATCAGTTTAATTCTGGCACCCAATTGCCTGATTACTTTTATCTGTTTCTCGTGGCGAGGACGATCTAAAAGTACTATTGTTAAATCCTCTACATTTTTTCCTAAAGCTTTAGCTACATTAATAACATTTTCTTCTACACTGAGCTCTAGACTTATAGCACCTTTAGCACCTGGACCAACAGCTATCTTTTCCATATACATATCAGGGGCATGGAGTAAACAATTTTCCTCGGCTACTGCCAAGACAGCTATTGATCCATTCATACCTTTCGCAACTAAGTTTGTTCCTTCTAAAGGATCAACTGCTATATCCACTTTGGGACCTTTACCTAAACCCACTTTCTCACCAATATAGAGCATCGGTGCTTCATCCATTTCTCCTTCACCAATAACAACAGTTCCTTCAATGTTTATTGTATCAAACATTGCACGCATGGCTTTTACTGCTGCATCATCTGCAGCTATTTTATCACCCTTACCCATCCACCGGGCTGAATTTAATGCTGCTGCTTCTGTCACCCTGGCGAATTCTAAGGCCAACTCCCTATCCATAAATTAATATCTCCTCCTATTTTTCCAACCTATTTATCTTTTACTTGCTCCCAATCTTTAAGAAAGCTCTCTAGTCCCAAATCAGTTAAGGGGTGTTTACACATTTGCATAATTAGCTTATAGGGAACGGTTGCTATATGGGCTCCCAATTTAGCAGCCTGAGCAATATGAATTGGATCTCTAATACTGGCAGCTATGATTTGGGTAGTATAATTATAATTATAAAAAACCTGACAAACATCGGCAATTAATTCCATACCATCATGGCTAATATCATCTAACCGTCCTACAAAGGGGCTGACATAAGTGGCTCCGGCATTTGCGGCCAAAATAGCTTGATTAACACTAAAAATTAAAGTGGCATTAGTTTTTATTCCCATTTGAGCCAACTCTTTGATAGCTTTTAAACCTTCAGGGATTAAAGGTATTTTTATAACAATATTATTGTCAATTTTAACAAGTTCTTTGGCTTCGGAAACCATGTCTTCTTTAGTAGTACCTACTACTTCAGCACTTATAGGTCCATCTACAATCTCGGTAATTTCAGTTATAACTTCCCGAAAATTACGACCTTCCCTAGCTATTAAAGTAGGGTTAGTAGTTACACCGGCAATAACACCTAATTGGGCAGCCTCCCTGATTTCTTCAACATTAGCGGTATCAATAAATAGTTGCATATTATATGCCTCCTAGCGTTAGTTTAAAAGTAGACCTAAAGTTTCCCTTTACAGTTTAGGCTTTCCCGCTGCTTCCAAATAAACGAATCTTTTCCCTGACTATTGCAGTCATCTCTTCTCGTGCCGGACCTAAAACTTTTCGAGGATCTATTTCATTTGGTTTTTGAGCTAAAGCATCTTTTACACCTTTCATAAACGCTTCCCGAATATTGGTATCAATATTAACCTTCCTTACCCCCAATTGGATAGCTTTTTGAATATCTTCATCAGGAACACCCGATGAACCATGTAAAACAATAGGTATTTTAACTAACTCTTTAATTTTCTTCAATCTTTCAAAATCCAATTCAGGTTTTCCTTTATATTGTCCATGGGCTGTACCGATAGCAATAGCTAAAGAGCCTACACCGGTAGCTTCAACAAAAGTTTTGGCTTCTTGGGGGTCGGTAAACATGGCTTCTTTTTCGGAGACAATGATATCATCCTCTGTTCCGCCAATTTTACCTAATTCAGCTTCGACGGAAATACCCAGGGGTCTTGCTATTTCTATAACTTTTTTTGTAATAGCAATATTTTCATCCAATGGTAGTTTAGATCCATCTATCATTACAGACGAAAACCCAAACCTCATGCATTTCAGCACCTGCTCAAAACTTGTTCCATGGTCCAGGTGTAAAGCAACTGGAATTGATACACTGTCAGCAGCAACTTCTACTAATTTTACTATGTAATTTAATCCTGCATACTTGATTGCTCCCTGGCTGGCTTGAATAATAACCGGTGCTTTTTCGGCTTCCGCAGCGGCAACAATTGCCTGTACTATCTCCATGTTATTACAGTTAAAAGCTCCTACAGCATAACCCTCTGCTTCAGCTTTTTTTAAAAGTACATCAACATTAACTAAAGGCATTTTTCTTCCTCCTTTTTTTTAAAATAACCATAAGAAAGAGGCTTTATAGCCCCTTCTCTAACTAATTAATAGTATATGTTATATTCATGATTTTATTTTTTAATTCTAGTTTTACGTTTCTTAGGTTTCTTATCATCAATATATCTATAAGTTCCTTCAGTAAGAATGACTTCTCCCAGTCTACGAACAATTTCCCAATCTTTAAAGGATTCTGCAAAGACAATGCCAACTGCTCCACAATCATTACAATGGAATTCCATACGGTCTGGATAAACTTCGACTTCCAAATTAAAATTACCACACCCACAATATAAATTGCCACTATCGGCAATAAAATGTAAATGTTCTAAAACCTTGTACATTATCTCAGGATTGATAAAATATTCGCCATAACCTAGTTCTTCAGCCATTTCCTGAACAGACTTATCCATATTCTGAACGTTTTTCCGTACTTCTTCTCTGGGACCTATAAAACCTATTTCTACCCCGGTTTCTTCACAAATTAAAGTTAATAATTTCTCAGACCAAAACTCTTTGATAGAATAGTTAAATATATGCTTATCTTCACACATACTGCATTCTATTTGCATCCAGTAGGTTTTACCTCTATTACGTCCCATAGTCAGGAGGTTGGTACCACATTCACAAGTAATACTTGCCTTACTACTACCGGTCATACTAAAACGAGATAGTGCATAAAAGTCCATTTTACCGCAAATAGGACAGCGAAGAGCTACTGTCGTATAAGTTAATACAAGCATTTTGTGGCTTCCTCCTTTCTAATGAATATAGTTAAATATACAACTCATTTAATGATTTCTTCATGAGAAGTTAAAATCCTGCAAGTTTATGTATTGGTGTTTTCTTTTAAAATATTTTCTACTAATTGAATTAACACATCTATGTCAAAGGGTTTACTTATAAAACCTGAAATATTAGCACCCTGAAGGGGTATATCATCATATGCGGTCATTAATAATACTTTAGAACGAATGTTTAACTTTTGTATACGGGAAATAGTATCAATTCCGGTTAATCCTGGCATTTTCATATCAATAATTATTAGGTCTGGCATCCAGGTTGCGGCAATTTCCAAAGCCTGTTGTCCATTAACTGCTTCTTTAATATTATATTTGTTTAAGGCAAGTTTTAATAGGGTGCGAACTCCATACTGATCATCAACAATAAGTATTTTCTGTTTTTCACCCAAGTAACCCCCCCCTTTTAACAATAATAATTCTTGAAAAAAAAAATTAATCCTGCCAAAACTGATTGAAAGGTTATTGAAAAAGTACCACTATTTTGCTGCCATACTTATTTCTTCATATTTTTCTGTAATTTTTCTCACTCTTATTGGTTTTCCTTCTTTCATAAAAACCTTTGGTAAAGTTGGACTAATATTAGTTCTCCTTCCTGGCAACTCCACAATTTCACCTATTTTAATATCGGGAATATCCGAAACATCCAATATTGTCATTTGCATGCCAACCTTACCAATTATGGGAACATACTTGTCCCTAATTTTAACATATGTTTTTACCCGGGAATGATCAAGATAGCGTAATATGGTTTTTCCTAAAATTTTTATTAAATCCATAACTCCTCCGGGCCTGGGAATGGGTTCAACGGAAAAACCGTGGGAAAAACCAACAGGAACAATAGCCGTTTTTGAATTCTTTTTTAGAATATGGGCTCGTTCATAACCTATGGAATGCCCTTTGGGTAGTTCATTAAGATAGGTAATTTGCCCCTTTAAGGCCCAGGCATTTATTAATTGGCCATGAAAATCTTGTTTCCCGGCTACCTCTTGCCCATAAAGAATTGTTCCTGCTCTTACCATATCCAGATGCATTTCTGGAAATTTAGCTAAAGCAGCACTATTACAAATATGTTTCACGGGAATAATAAACCCCTTACTTTCTATAAATTCAATAGCTTTTAAAAACTCACTATATTGTTGCATTGTAAAAGAGAGATTATCCCACATAGCGGTAGCCAGGTGAGTATAAATTCCCTCTACCTCAATATTTTCATCATTTTTTAACAATCCGACCATCTCATCTAATTGGGTATACTTAATCCCGGTACGTCCCAACCCTGTTTCTAACTTAATATGTGTTTTAACCTTTACTCCTTTATCTTTAATAAGTTTAATACTTTTTAAATCAGCTAAGCTAACTGTAAGATCAAATTCTTTTATATAGTAGATATCTTCCGGTAAAAATGGACCAAAAACAAGTATAGGAACATTGATCCCTGCTTCCCTAAGCTGAATGCCTTCACTGATTTCAGTAACTCCCAGGTAATCTATGCCCTGATTTTCTAATTCTCGTGACACTTCAATTATGCCATGACCATAGGCGTCAGCTTTAACAACACCTAAAATTTTAGTCTCTTCCCGGACAAAATCTCTAACTTTTAGATAATTTTCCTTAATAGCATCTAAATTTATTTCAATCCACTTGTACATTCTTATCACCTCGGTCTAGCTATAGGGTTAGATAAAGCTTACCGGTTTCATTTTCTGTCTGACAATACACCCGGGTAAACATCTTTCGTCTGACGTACTTCTGGGTAAAGATTTTGCGTCTGACAACTCTTAAGGGTGCATCTTACCTGTCAGACAATTACTCACAGGTTAAACTCTTGTGTCAGACGTAAAAATTTAACTACCTGGTATGTCTGACCAAAAAGTCTAGCTTTTTAGCTTTGTCTGACGCACAAGCTAGACCCTTTAGTGTTTCTGACCAGCAAGCTTAGCCCAAAAGAAATCATTTCTTTTTCAGTTTCTTCTTCAGAGCAATTAATTTCCGGATACCTTTTTGATATATAGGTTCTACTGTATGCCATAACCAGTAAGAGAAAGGTGCATAAACCAAATCAAATTCACCTACAAATTGTGTATAAACACCGTTAAAACCTTTTTTAAATTTAAATAGACCATAGAGGGGATTTTCTTCTGTTAAATCTCCTGGTACCCCCCTGAAGTCATACAAAGTACAACCATTTTCTTTGGCCCACTTAATCATAGTCCATTGCAAGAGATAGTTAGGCATTACATTCCGATAACTATTGCTGGAAGCACCATATATGTACCAGGCCTTCTTACCAAAAATAAAGGCTAAAGTTCCTGCAACATATTGACCGGCATATTCAGCCATAAATAGTTTTGCGTAACCCCGTTCTACTAAATAATCCCACATGTCTTCAAAATATCCATAGGAACGAACTAGAAAATTATCTCTCTCACAGGTTTCCAATAAAATATCATAGAAATTTTTCAAATCTGATTTTGAACATTTTGTTTTAATTGTTACTCCTTTTCTTTCTGCTAGGCGAATATTATATCTTGTTTTAGAGTGCATATTTGCTAAAAGGGTTTCCAGGTCGGGAGTGATATCTAAGCGGAAGACAAATTTAGGTTGAATTCCTTCAAAACCTTCTCCCTTCTCCGCTGTCCGAAAACCTCTTGATAAAAGAAGCTCTTTAAAAGCTTTATTTTCATTAGGTACATCAGGATCAATTTTTAAAAATATGGCATTATGTTGTTTTGCCAGCTTTTTAACTTCTGTCAGGAGAAAATCAAAAACATCTTTATTTTCTATATCTAAAACAGGACCCCGGGGTGCGTAAAATATAGCTTTTTTAATTCCAGGTATAATCCTTTTTAAAATAGAAATAGCAGCAATAGGTTTGCCAGTTTCTTCTATAATCATTCTTAAAGGCTGCCAGCCTGTCTTTGCTTTTATTTCCCCCCATTCATATGACTGTAAGATATGGCCCTTGGGAACGGAGGCAATAAAGTTATTAAAAATTTCCCTTTCATTTTCATTAATCAATCGTGCTTGCAATATTATCACATCCTCTCCGCTTTTGGTTTGCTTATATGTCAGTGCGTAAGCTTATAGGCTTTAGTAACAGCTTCAGATTTCGACAAAAAAGTTTATAATCCTTTATAGTTTCTCAATAAAACAGATTGTCTAAACTGAAAACCCCAGGGAATATCCCCAGGGTTTATACCTATTTATGTTCTTTTCTATACTCATAGGCCGCACCTACAAAATCTTTAAACAATGGATGGGCTCTGTTGGGTCTGGATTTAAATTCGGGATGAAACTGGGAAGCAACAAACCAGGGGTGATTAGTAAGTTCAATGATTTCAACAAGGTTCTTTTCCTCATAAATCCCACTAACTTTTAAGCCCTTTTCCTCCATCACACTTCTATAAGCATTATTAAATTCATAACGATGTCTGTGTCTCTCAGAAATATGTTTTACTTGATAGGCAGCATACGCTTTGGTATCCTCTTGTAAAATACATGGATATTTACCCAATCGCATTGTACCACCCTTATCTTCTATTTCCTTTTGTTCAGGAAGTATATCGATAACAGGATGCCGGGTATTAGGATCGAATTCAGTACTATTAGCATCTTCATAATTTAAGATATTACGGGCAAATTCTACAACAGCCAACTGCATACCTAAACATATGCCTAAGAAAGGAATTTTTCTTTCCCTGGCATAACGGATAGCTACTATTTTCCCTTCGATACCACGGTCTCCAAAACCACCCGGAACTAAAATACCATCAGCATCTTTTAAATACTTGTCCACATTTTCAGCATTCAGATTACCGGAATAGATCCAATCAATATTCACTTTTATTTCATGGGCTATACCTGCATGGATAAGAGACTCTGCTACACTCATATAAGCATCTCTTAATTCCACATATTTACCTACTAGAGCAATCTTTACTTGATCCTTGGGATTTTTTATTTTATTAACAATACATTTCCACTCTACTAAATCCGTGCCATTGCATTTTAAGCCTAAACGTTTAACAACAATGTCATCTAGACCTTCTTGTTCTAAAACTAATGGTACCTCATATATTGTAGCTGCATCAACAGCTTGAATAACAGCCTCTTTATTAATATCACAAAAAAGAGCTATTTTCTCTTCCATTTCTTTAGATAAAGGTCTTTCACTACGGCATACAATTGCATCAGGTTGAATACCAATACTTCTTAACTCTTTTACACTATGTTGAGTTGGTTTAGTTTTGGCTTCCCCAGCGGCAGATAAATAAGGTACCAGCGTTACATGAATGTACATACAATTGTCACGACCAACATCACTTTTAATCTGGCGAATGGCTTCTAAATATGGTAAGGACTCAATATCCCCCACTGTTCCTCCAATTTCAGTTATAACAACATCTGGATTGCAGGTTTTAGCCAATCTATAAACTTTTTCTTTAATTTTATTGGTAATGTGAGGTATTACCTGTACAGTTCCGCCCAGATAGTCTCCACGCCGTTCTTTAGTAATAACCGACCAGTAAATTTGACCGGTTGTTATATTACTCAATCTACTGGCACTTTCATCTGTAAATCGTTCGTAATGGCCTAAATCTAAATCAGTTTCCGCCCCATCATCGGTAACAAATACTTCACCATGCTGGTAAGGACTCATTGTGCCGGGATCTACATTTATATATGGGTCAAATTTTTGGAGGGCAACCTTTACCCCTCTGCTTTTCAAAAGTCGACCTAATGATGCAGCAGTTATTCCTTTCCCCAGGGAAGAAACAACTCCACCCGTGATAAATATATATTTAGTCAAGTTTATTCCCCTCCCCAAAAATCTTTCTGTCTGCACAATTACTTTACAATTCTATCTTTATGGGGTAGGCCTGTCAAGGTTTATTTGCTATAAGACATCTCTTACCAATTTGTCTGGGGTTAGTTTTTGCTACACTTTAAAAGTCTATTCGCCTATTCTTTAATCGTCTACACGTTAACTCGTCATAACGCCCTGTCACAGTTTTACATCCTTTCAGGCGCACTTACTCCCAATAAATTAAGAACATTTCTTAAAGTAATACGTGTTGCATTAACTAAGACTAACCGGGCATATTTTAGTTCCTGCTCATCTGTTAGTACTCGGCAACTGTTATAAAAGGTATGGAAAGTACTGGCTAAATCATGAGCATACCTGGCAATACGATGGGGTTCTAATGCTTTTGCAGCTTGGGCAATCTCATCGGGTAAATCAGCTATTTTTCTAATAAGTTCTATTTCCGCAGTTTCATTTAATAGTTTTAAATTCACATTAACTGCCCTAGGTAAGTTTTCCCCTGCAGCCTTTAAAATACTACAAATTCTTGCATGGGCATATTGAACATAGTAAACAGGGTTCTCAGCAGAATCTTGTTTTGCCAAATCCAAATCAAAGTCCAAATGGCTATCGGGATTACGCATCACAAAGAAATAACGGGCAGCATCCTTACCTACTTCTTCAACCAATTCAGTAAGGGTAACATATTTTCCAGTTCGTTTAGACATCCGCACTATTTCTCCACCACGGAAAAGTCGAACTAATTGCATCAGAATTACGGTAAGGTTATCAGGATTATAACCTACAGCTTCTACAGCACCTTTCATCCGGGCTACATGACCATGATGGTCGGCACCCCAGATATTAATAACCCAGTCAAATCCCCGATCAAATTTATTTTTATGATAAGCAATATCAGCTGCAAAATATGTTGGTGTACCATTGGATCTAACGACAACTTCATCTTTATCCTCTGGACCAAAACGGCTGGATCGAAACCACAGGGCACCTTCTTGCTCATAAATTAAGTCCTTTTCTTTTAATAACTGGATAACCTCTTCAATTGCTCCGGACTCATGGAGTGTACTTTCGCTAAACCAAACATCATATTCTACACCAAATTCTTTTAAAGCATTACGGATGGCAGTTATTTTTTCCTTAAGGGCTATTTCTACAAGCTTTTGTCGCCGTTCTTCCTGGTCTAATTTTAAATAGGCTTCTCCTTTATCATTTATAATCCGGCGAACTGTATCAATAACGTCTTGCCCATGATAACCTTCTTCAGGGAAAGGAAAATCATGTCCCAGTTCCTGGAAATACCTTGCTTCTAATGATTTACCAAAGTTCTCAATCTGGTTACCGGCATCATTTATGTAAAATTCCCGAGTTACACTATAACCGGCTTTCGTTAACAAATTTGCCAGTGTATCACCCAGGGCAGCACCCCTGGCATTCCCCATATGTAATAATCCCGTAGGATTAGCGCTAACGAATTCAACCTGTACTTTGATATCCTTACCTACTTCACTGGCGCCATAGTTTTCATCTTCTTTTTCTACTAGTGGTAAAACTTCAAATAACCAATGGGGATTTAAATAAAAATTTATAAACCCGGGACCGGCAATTTCAATTTTTTCAGCCCAAGTACCTTCTTTTTCAAATTTATCAACTATCAACTGGGCTATTTGTCGGGGATTCATTTTAGCCTCTTTAGCCATTAACATGGCAATGTTGGTAGCAAAATCACCGTGGGCTTTTTCCCGGGGTACTTCAATTATAAAACCTGGTATTTCTTCATATTTAATTTTACCCTCTGCTTTATTATTCTCTAAAGCCTCTATAATTTGCTCTCTAATCTTATTTTTCAACTTTTCTACAATATTCATTGTCATACCTCACAATCTTTTATAGTAAATAGTGATACCCTTTTTTATTCTTTTAGATTAATATTTACCCTAAAACCTGTCAACCATCTATTTGACTAATAGTAATTATTTGTCTTTCCACATCCAAAATCTTATTATATGTATTTTTAGTTTTACATTCTGTTATCAATCTTATCATAATTAAAAAAGATAAGGGTAACCTAATATATAAATGAAAAACGGTAAATTGCCAATGAAAGAATATACCAACTTTTTACCATTGGTTATAGACTAAAAATTTAAGGAGGTTTTTCAAATGTCCTCGATTCTGGCCTATTTTGAAACAACAGAAACGGCGGAAAAGGTTAAAAAAATTCTTGAGAATAAAGGGATAGAAACTATCCAAATGGATAGAATAAGTGAAGTACCTGCCCAAAATACCGGCGAATTTAATAATCCCATCAACAGAGCATATTCACTGGCAGCCTTAACAAATACTAGTGGTAATTTCCTAGGTGGTGATGTGGGTCCACTATTAAGTGCGTCTCCAGCCAGTAGCGGTTATGGTGGGGATCGTGTCGGCTCCCGAAATATTTTAATGACAATTGTTACTTCAGAAGATAAGATTGAAGAATGTGTGAAGATTATTAAACAAAATAAGGGTTTTGTATAAGACATCTCTTTATCATAGGCTATATTCTTATTCAATATAAATATAGGATTGTCCTGCTACTGTAAATATTTAAAGCCCCTTTTTTACGGGGCTTTAGTTTAGCGAATTGAAATTTCGAATTCTTTGGGCTTGGTCATTCTAACTATCCTTACATCTTCACCAGTATCAGCATTAACAAAAAGAATAAATCTTTCACTATCCATTTTACCCCTTACTTCATAGCAGAGGATTTCTGTAGTTTCATATTCACTAGGAACTAGTGCCAGGTTTACTTGTTCTACTTTAAAATTGGGATTCATATCATCGGTTACTTGCTGTTCCTGTAATTTGGGTGTAGATAAGGTGCGTTCCCGGTGGTAAGAAAGATAACTGGTTTGGTCAAAACTAATTACCTGACCATTATCCAGGGCAACATGGGTTCTCACCATATCGGAATATAATCGTACTCCTTGTTGAGTAGGTACAAATGTAAGGATAGCTGTGTTGGTATCTGTATCTATTTCAACAAGGTCCATATTATTAAAACCATGTTCCTCAAGGAATTTTCGCGCCTCCTCTTCAGCAGCCTTAAAATCTATATTAGCTTCCTTGATCGGCCGCTGCATATACATTTGAATTACCTGACCACCTTTTTTAGTCACTTCAACATATGTAGGAATCTCTTCCCCTTTTTTAAATGTTCGTACACCGTAAGTAGGAATCTTACCATTAGAACTAAAACTCATTTCAGCTTTAGTAATGGGCCCATCATGGTCATTCATAAATTTTCTGGCTATTTCTATTGCTTCATTTTCCGATATTTCTTTACCGCCAATGGGTTGAGGTTCAGGTTCTATCTTTTGCACACCTTCATCAAATTGTAAATCTGGGAAAGCCTTAACCTTATCTTCAATTGTTCTAAATCCATCGGTAATGGTATTATCCGCCAAATCCTGACCTTTTCTTAATACTACTGTTTCCACCTCAACGAAACTTAAGTCTCTATCTAACACTGCTGCTTCGATATTTTGCAACTCATTTTTTACTATTTTTGATCTTTTATAAAGCTCTTGCAGCTTATTCCATTCTTTTTCTGTCAGATCTTCTTTTTGCAGCTTATTTTTTTTCAGAATATAGTAGCTATAATCAGCTATATCATTTAAAAGTTGATCTGTTTTATCTAATTCAACCATTGTGATAGGTATTCCACCTAAATTGGAACTGGCGGAAAAGGTTTCACGCCATAAATTTGTTAAACTGAGCATAATTTGCTCCGGACTAGAACTTACTAGTGTCTGAGCCAACTGGGAATTGATAGTATCTACATTCCAGACTAATTCATGGAAGCTTCTTTGATACTGGCTCTCAGCTCTACGGATCAGGTCCTGGTTTATACGATACTGATTATAGGCAAAATAGCCTGTGATCAGTAAAGCAACCAATAAGATAGGAATTACTACTTTACGCAAAATACATCCTCCCTTCTATATACCGAAAACATGTTTGCCTATGCGCAACATAATTCTCCGGGACCAAATCCATCTAGAAGTTGCAGTAGCAGGGTTCCAATAATACAATGCCCCGTGGGTTGGGTCATATCCGCTAATGGCTGCCCTTGCCGCCTTTAAAGAAGTACTGGTGGGGGGTCGGAAATACTGCCCGTCTCTTACTGCATCAAAAGCTCCTGGCTGGAAGCAAACTCCATAAACTGTATTAGGAAATTTGCTACTTTTTACCCTATTAAGGATTACTGCCCCTACTGCTACTTGCCCTATATATGGTTCCCCCCTGGCCTCACCTGTTATCATTTTAGCCAGAATAGTTACATCATTACTACTAGTAGTTGTTTTACCCCTTTGGGCGGTTACTTTACCGGGACTTGCTTTATTTAAAGCAGCCCAAGTAGCTGGTCCTACAACACCATCGACCTTTAACCCAAAGCGGCTTTGGAACCATTTTACGGAACGGAGAGTTTGCCACCCATAAATTCCGTCTATTTTTCCTTTATGGTAACCCAACTTTTTTAATTTACTCTGCAAGGTTTTAACATCCTGACCTGTAGAACCATAAACTAAAGTTCTATAGCCAAGGACACTGATAAAATCCATTCCCACAAAAACTATAAGGGTTGTTAAAAGCATAATAAAAGCCATCGCTTTTATTTTGGTATTTCCCAACAATTAATTAACCTCCTTTCTAATCAAGTAAACTTTTGCAAAAATATTATTTGTAATTATAAAAAAACTATGCCCTTAAGAGCATAGTTTTTTAGTAAAATTCCTCCAGGAAAATACCACGGTAATAAGCCATAAATAAGTTCATACTTTCGTTAGATAAAATAGTTTTACCTAAAAGAGTAAAAATTAGCCCACTTCTTAATACTGAGGAAGATTTATTTTTTGTTCTGCATTTAGCTACTATTATTGCCTAAAAAAAACTGAGCTATGCTCAGTTTTTGGTCGATAGTCGATAGTATTCAGGAGGCAAGAGGCAAGACTAAATCCTGCTTCCTGTTTCCTGCATCCTGCTTCTTGCTTGTTACAGTTTTCTATCATATTCCTCTACCAAACTATCAAAAAGCTCCTCAATATTTATTTTAGATGATACAGCGTTTGGCCTAAAGGCATAATGCTTTTTGGATGATTGTGCGGCGTCCATCATTTCCACAAATAATTTAACGGATTTAATTGGGAGGTCTAACAATTCTGCTGCTCTTTGGATATTTTTCATTAAAAAGCACCCCCTTTCTCCGAATTTCAGTAAACCCGACCCATTCCTCTAAGGAAAGTACTCCAACCTCACCTCCTTAGGCAGGAATGGGTCTTTTATTTACTGCTTTACCTATTCTTTTGGAAATAGGTAACAGAGAAAAAAATGTATAATTTATCTTAGCATATTTTTACTGAAAATTATATAATTTTCGGATAATTTGAGCATCTTAAATATTTTCCTTTTGAATAAAAATCATTTATTATTTATCGAATTTTTTTATAATTTTATATAATTGTTTAAATAATCAGTTATATTGATTAAAATATAAACATGTAAAAAAATGAACTTGGGAGGCAAGAACATGAATATCCATGAGTATCAAGGCAAGGAACTTCTACGCAAATACAAAGTAGCAGTTCCTAACGGTAAAGTAGCCTTTACTGAAGATGAGGCAGTTAATGCAGCAGAACAACTGGGGTCTGCAATTACAGTTGTAAAAGCTCAAATTCATGCGGGGGGACGGGGAAAAGCAGGCGGGGTAAAAATTGCCAGGAATGTAGATGAAGTACGCCGGTATGCCCGGGAACTGCTGGGGAAAGTACTGGTTACCCAGCAAACAGGTCCCGGGGGAAAAGAAGTAAAAAGACTTCTTATTGAGGAAGGCTGTGACATACAGCATGAATACTACATCGGAATTGTCCTGGATAGGACCCTATCCCGTGTTGTCATGATGGTTTCAGAAGAGGGAGGTACGGAAATCGAAGAAGTTGCTGAGAAAACTCCCGAAAAAATATTCAAGGAAGTTATTGACCCTGCTGTTGGTCTATTAGATTTCCAGGCCAGACGTCTAGCCTATAATATCAACATTCCTAAGGAACTGGTTCCCCAAGCTGTAAAATTTATGCGTGGTCTTTACCAGGTTTTTGTTGAAAAGGATTGCTCTATTGCCGAAATAAATCCCCTTGTAATAACTGGGGACGGAAAAGTTATAGCCCTGGATGCTAAACTAAATTTCGATTCTAATGCTCTCTACCGGCAAAAGGATATTCTGGAATACCGTGACTTAGACGAGGAAGATCCGAAGGAAGTTGAGGCTTCTAAATATGATATTAGCTATATTTCCTTAGACGGCAATATAGCCTGCATGGTAAATGGCGCCGGGCTGGCCATGGCTACAATGGATATTATCAACTACTACGGCGGGAATCCTGCAAATTTCTTGGATGTTGGCGGAGGGGCTAATTCAAAAAAAGTTAAGGAAGCATTTAAGATAATTCTTTCCGACAAAAATGTAAAAGGAATATTTGTAAATATATTTGGCGGCATTACCAAGTGTGATGCTATTGCTACAGGTATTATTGAGGCAACTAAACAAATCGGCCTTACCCTGCCGCTGGTGGTCCGCCTTAAAGGAACAAATGTTGAATTAGGAAATAAGCTTTTGGACCAGTCAGGGTTAAACATTACCACGGCTGACTCTCTGGCTGATGGTGCTGAAAAAATTGTTGCTCTCGTAAATGGAAAGGTGGGAAATGACTAATGTCGATCTTAATTAATAAGGATACCCGAGTTTTAGTGCAAGGTATAACAGGCTCAGCAGGCTTATTTCACACCCGGCAGATGGCTGCTTACGGAACAAATGTAGTAGCTGGAGTAACACCGGGTAAAAGCGGAACCATGGTTGAAAGTATTCCTATTTTCGATACCGTAGATACTGCTGTAAAGAGAACAGGGGCTAATGTTTCCATTATCTTCGTACCGCCGGCCTTTGCAGCCGATGCAATAATGGAAGCAGTTGAGGCCGATTTAGATCTCGTTGTCTGCATAACAGAAGGTATTCCTGTCTTAGATATGGTAAAAGTGAAGCGTTACATGGAAGGAAAACGGACCAGGCTGTTAGGGCCTAACTGCCCGGGTCTGATTACTCCGGAAGAGTGTAAGATTGGTATCATGCCGGGATATATTCATAAGAAAGGAAACATTGGCATTGTTTCCAGGTCCGGTACCCTTACATACGAAGCCGTACACCAGCTTACTCCTAAAGGAATCGGTCAGTCTACAGTTATAGGCATCGGCGGTGACCCCGTAAGTGGGATCAACTTTATTGATGTCCTGAAGCTGTTCAATGAGGATAAAGATACCTCTGCTGTAGTCATGATTGGAGAAATAGGAGGAACTGCTGAAGAAGAAGCTGCAGAATGGGTTAAGGCTAATATGATAAAACCTGTCGTTGGTTTCATCAGCGGCCAGACTGCACCTCCAGGTAAAAGAATGGGTCATGCAGGCGCTATCATATCCGGCGGTAAGGGAACAACCGCTGAGAAAATTAGAATCCTGCAGGAAGCCGGCATCAGGGTTGCCGAAACACCTGCTGTAATTGGGGATACACTAGTTGAGGTGTTAATTGAGAATGGACTTGTCTGACACTGGACACCAAATAAATAAACGGGCAAAGCCCGTTTATTTATTTATAAGCTATCGACTATCGACCAAGAATTGAACTCGCTGTTTTTTTTATTTAAAGTCATCATTTTTCTGCAATTTTCTGCTACAACTTCAGGGTCAACCTTTAGCCGAGCAACACCGCTCTTAATTGCAGCTTCGGCAACGGCAGCTGCTACCGCCGGGGCAACTCTCTCGTCCAAAGGGCTGGGAATTACATAATCCGGCGCTAGTTTATCACCTACAAATTGGGCTATAGCCTGAACTGCAGCAATTTTCATCTCTTCGTTGATGTCTGTCGCTCTAACATCTAAAGCGCCTCTAAACACGCCGGGGAAAGCGCTTACATTGTTTACCTGATTTGGATAATCGGATCGGCCTGTACAGACTACCCTGGCCCCTGCCTCCCTTGCCTCTTCCGGCATAATTTCCGGTGTAGGGTTAGCCATAGCCATAACAATAGGATCGGGATTCATGCTTTTTACCATTTCTTTAGTTACCAGCCCGGGGCCGGAAAGACCAATAAACACATCGGCACCTGCTATGGCCTCGGCCAGCTTACCTTTAATTTTTTCTTTATTTGTTATTTTAGCCATTTTTTCTTTAGCGCTGTTCATTCCTTCCGTTCTGCCTTCATAAATAACACCTGTTCTGTCGCAAAGAATTACATTTTGTATACCCATACTGATTAACAGTTTAACTACAGCAGTTGCCGAAGCTCCCGCGCCATTTACTACAACCTTTACTTTTTCAAATTTTTTATTAACTATTTTACAGGCATTTACTAATGCTGCCATGGCAACAATAGCTGTTCCGTGCTGGTCATCATGGAAAATAGGAATATTTGTTTCTTTTTTTAGCCTTTCTTCTATTTCAAAGCAGCGAGGTGCTGAGATATCTTCAAGGTTGACCCCGCCAAAAGTAGGTTCCAGCATTTTTACTGTCTCCACAATTTTGTCTACTTCTTTAGTGGCTACACATATAGGGAATGCATCTACACCACCAAAAGTTTTAAACAATACAGCTTTTCCTTCCATAACAGGCAGAGCTGCTTCCGGTCCGATATCACCCAAACCTAATACTGCAGTACCATCAGAAACAACGGCCACCAAATTCCATTTGGAGGTATATTCATATACTTTACCGACGTCTTTTTCAATTTCTTTACAGGGCTCAGCTACGCCAGGGCTGTAAGCAAGGGTTAAATCCAGGGAAGTTTTAACAGGTACTTTACTGACAACCTCAATTTTCCCTTTGTTGTCTAAATGCAGTTTCAGCGCTTGCTCTTTCAGATTCATAATAATTCCGCTCCTTTATTTAATAATTATTTTTTACCCCTTTTTTTATTAAATACTATACTCTTCTACACCTCTTTCATAAAGGTTATTTCCTTCGCAATCAATAGCCACTATACAAGGAAAGTCTTCCACTTCCAGGCGGTAAACAGCCTCCGGACCCAGCTCAGGGTAGGCTACAACCTCCGCCTTTTTAACAGACCGGGCAATAACTGCAGCCGCCCCGCCAATTGCCGCCAAATATACAGCCCCATACTTTTTCATAGCCTCAATTACTTTTCCATTACGGGGTCCTTTACCAATCATGCCTTTTAAGCCCAACTCAATCAATGTCGGGGCATAAGCATCCATTCGTCCGCTGGTAGTGGGGCCGCAGGAACCAATTGCCTGGCCAGGTTTAGCAGGTGCAGGTCCCACATAATAGATGATTTGATTTTTAAGCTCGATGGGCAGGGCTTTTCCTTCTTTTAAAGCATTTACAAGGTTTTTATGAGCCGCATCCCTTCCCGTATAAATGACACCGGTGATGGCTACACGATCACCTGCCTGCAAATCCTTTATTTCGTCAGCAGTTAAGGGGGTAGTAATCTTTTTTATGCCGGCCATTCCTTTCACTCCCTTTTACTATAAAATTGCTTCACTGTGCCTGGAAGCATGACAGTTTAAATTCACCGCTACCGGTAAGGTAGCGATATGGGTGGGGAAGGCTTCAATATGAACAGCCAGAGCGGTAACTCTGCCTCCCAAGCCCTGAGGCCCAATACCCAGGCGATTAATTTTTTCTAAAAGTTCTTCTTCCAAGGCTCGATAGTTGGAATCAGGGTTATACTCCCCTGCTTTACGGGTCAGCGCTTTTTTGGCCAGTATAGTTGCTTTTTCCATGGTTCCGCCTATGCCTACTCCAACAACAACAGGCGGGCAGGGGTTACCACCGGCCTCCCGGACAGTTTTCAGAATGAATTCTTTAACTCCTTCTATACCGTCAGAGGGCTTAAGCATTTTTAACGCACCCATATTTTCACTTCCGGCACCTTTAGGGACAATCATGATTTTTAATTTATCGCCAGGAACGATTTCCATATGGATTACTGCCGGAGTATTATCACCGGTATTCTTCCGTAAAAAAACCGGATCGTTTACTACCGATTTCCTCAGATATCCATCTTTATAACCCTGGCGCACACCCTCATTGATGGCATCAACCAGGCTTCCTCCTGTAATGTGTACATCCTGACCCATTTCAACATATACCACCGTAATACCTGTATCCTGACACATTGCTTGGGTCTCCCGGCGGGCCAGCTGCACATTGTCTATTATTTGCGCAAAGATATACTTGCCAAATTCCGATTCTTCTTGGGCCTGATTATTTTTAATTAGTTCTTCTACATCCTGGGGCAGGTCACAGGCTGCATTAATACACAATTCCCTGACCGTTTCAACTATTTTGTTAATAGCTATCTCTTTCATATCAATCCACCTCCCAATCTCGTAATACTACATATTTCAACCTATTTGGTGAACAAGGATTTAATTGAGTACCAGGAAACCTGACCTTTTAGCTCAGCCAGGGACTCCGTCAGCGGAATCTCTTTAGGACAGGAGCGGACGCAGTTTTGCGAGTTACCGCATTCCATGATGCCGCCTTTATCCATTAATGCTTTATAGCGGGCTTCTTTTTTATTTTGCCCTACTGGATGCAGGTTAAAGAGGTTAGCCTGGCCCACGGCATGGGGCCCAATGAAAGTCGTCTTATCATTATAATTGGGGCATGATTGGGCACAAACACCACAGGTCATACAGCGGGACAAATTATATCTTTTTTCCTGAATTTCCTGGGATATTTTGGGGCCTGGTCCTAAATTAAAGGTGCCGTCAATATCAACCCAGGCTTTAACCTTTCTTAAGGCATCAAATAAGGCCGTCCGGTCGACAAGCAAGTCACGAACCAGCTTAAATTTATCCAGCGGCTCTAAGGTAATAGGCTGTTCCAGGCTGTCAACTAAAGCAGTACAAGCTTGACGGGCTTTGCCGTTAATAACCATGGAACATGCACCACATACTTCTTCCAGACAATTACTTTCATAAACAACCGGTGTAGTTTTTTCACCTTTTGCATTTACAGGCTTTTTAGCAATGTACATTAACAACGAAATAATATTTAGATTCGGTTTATAGGGAACTTTAAATTCTTCCCAGTAAGGTTGGGCCTGAGGACTATTTTGTCTTTTTATTTTTACATGTACTGTTTTCATTTACTTTCCCCCCTTTATTTACTATCTACATCATATACCCGTTTAACAGGCTTAATCTCGCCGGCATCAACAGGTACATAGGAAAATTGAGGTCCATCAGGAGTGTATGCAGCTTTAGTAGTCTTCATCCAGTTTTCATCATCCCGTTGGGGGAAATCAGGCTTATAGTGGGCTCCCCTGCTCTCGTTACGATAATAGGCCCCTAAAGTAATTACTCTGGCCAGCTCCAGCATATCCCATAAGCGGCGGGTAAAATGAACACTCTGGTTGCTCCATTTTCCGGTATCGGGAATACCGATATCCTGGTATCTTTCCATTAGTTCCTGAATTTTTTCATCGGTTTCTTTTAATTTGTCGTTATAACGAACCACCGTAACATTATCTGTCATCCAATTGCCCAGCTCCTCATGGAGTTCATAGGGATTCTCCCGGCCCGACATCTTATAAACCTTTTCCACCAATTCGGTTTGCTTTCTGACTTCCCGTTCATAAACAGAAGCAGGTATTTCTTTGTTTTTATCGCTGCCGTTAATATAGTCTGCTGCAGCGGGACCGGCTACCATACCGGAATATACCGTGGAAAGCAGGGAATTGGCGCCTAATCTGTTTGCTCCATGGAATTCATAATCACATTCCCCGATGGCGAAAAGTCCGGGTATATTTGTCATTTGTTTATAATCAACCCATAATCCGCCCATTGTGTAGTGCATACCAGGGAATATTTTCATGGGAACCTTGCGGGGGTCATCACCAATGAATTTTTCATAGATTTCAAGAATACCGTACAATTTTCTATCCAGCTCTTCCCGGGGAATGTGGGATACATCCAGATAAACCATGTTTTCACCATTAATACCCAGCTTCTGATTGACACAAACGTCAAAGATCGCCCGGGTAGCAATATCTCTGGGGACCAAATTACCATAAGCTGGATACATTTCCTCCAGAAAATACCAGGGCTTTCCATCCTTATAAGTCCAAACCCGGCCGCCTTCTCCCCGGGCCGATTCAGACATGAGGCGCAGTTTGTCTTCTCCCGGGATAGCTGTCGGGTGTACCTGAATGAATTCACCATTAGCGTATATGGCCCCTTGACGATATACGGCACTTTGCGCACTTCCTGTATTGATGGTTGAGTTGGTACTTCTTCCGAAAATCATGCCGATTCCACCGGTAGCTAGAATTACTGCTCCGGCCGGGAAATGCTTTATTTCCATAGTAGCCAGATCCTGGGCAACCACTCCCACACATTTTCCCTCATCATCCAAAACGGCGGAGAGAAAATCCCAGCCTATATACATTTTTACTTTGCCTTGATCCTCAAAACGCCTTACCTGTTCATCAAGGGCATATATTAGCTGCTGACCGGTTGTGGCTCCTGCAAAGGCTGTTCTCGCAAATTTTGTACCACCAAAACGCCTGAAATCAAGGTTTCCTTCAGGTGTTCTGTTAAAGGGCACACCCATCCGGTCAAAAAGGTAGATAATATGGGGGGCAGCTTCACACATAGCTTTAACAGGAGGCTGGTTAGCTAAAAAGTCTCCCCCGTAAATAGTGTCATAAAAATGCTGCCAGGGAGAGTCCCCCTCCTTTTTAGTATCAATTGCGGCATTAATACCGCCTTGAGCACAAACTGAATGGGAACGCTTCACAGGGACAAGGGAAATCAAATCTACAGTTAAGCCGCTTTCTACCCCTTTAATAACAGCAGAAAGGCCTGCCAGACCTCCTCCGACCACGACTATCTTTTTTGACATTTCTGTTCCTCCTTTGTTTCATGTATTAGCTTTTTTTACATAAATGCAAACATAGCCCTAATCCAAAAAATATTAAAGATAACAAAAAGTACTATAGTTATGCGGCTGAATGCCAATTGAGCTCTGGCCCCTCTGAGGATACCCCAGTTAATGGCAAATCCCCATAAACCGTTGCAAAAATGGAAGGCTGCCGCAGTAACGGAGACAGCATAAAAAGCTGCAATCAAAGGGCTGTTTAACTGACTGTGAAGGACTTCATAAAATGAGCCATTATTTCCAAATTTAACGGTAAAGAGATGATAGAGGATAAAGGCAAATATTATCAGCCCGGAAATTCTTTGTAGATAGAACATCCAGTTTCTGGTATAGGAATAAGATTTGGGGTTATTTCTGGCCTGGTAAACAATATATAATCCCATCAGGCCATGGATAAGCAGCGGCAGGGCAATTAAAAACACCTCTAAGACCCAGAGTCCGGGAAGGCTTTCTAAAAACTCCACTGTTCCGGCAAAAGCTTCTACACTAATAATGGCTGTGGAATTTGCCACCAGGTGTTCGATTAAAAAAAGGCCTAAGGGAATTATGCCAAATAGAGAATGAACTTTACGTAAAGCGAATTGATTATAATTTCCCGATTGATTCATTGAATACACTCCTTTGTAAAAATTTTGTGCTGCATGTTTGTAAATAATAGTACAAATATAAAAACAGGCTGTAGTATAAAAACTATACTTACAGCTTGCTAAGGCGGCTCCCGCAAATTTGTGAAATCGGTTTGCTCTCTCATAAATTTTCCCCTCCATTTTAAATATTTATCCGATTATATTTTCGAATTATTATGTATAATGTATAATATTCTGAATTTATAGGCAAGTAAAAAATAATAAGTATTTTCTGGAAATTTTATTAAAAAAAATTATAGTTTCCACTTTTTTTATTCTGCAAATTCAACCTTAAAACCTATTTTCCCGGCTACACCGGCGGACATGTTACTTCTCCATGGTCTCACTTCAAGGGCCTCCCTAAAGGCCTGACCTGCGGCTCGGAAAATGCTTTCCCATTGATGGTGCCCATGGTTTGGTCTGGCCTTCATTAAATCGATATGCAGTGTACACTGGGCGCCTTGCACAAAACCCTCCAAAAAGGATACTAAATCTTCGGAATGGATACCTTCTGTGGTTTGAGGAATGCTGATGTCATGGAAATTCAAATCTAAAAAGGTCCGATTTTCAAAGCTCAGGACTGCCTGGGCCAATGCTTCATCTATGGTAGCTAAGGCAAATCCAAAACCTCTGGCTCCTTGAACAAGTTTCTTTTCCAGCAGCTCTTTGCATGCTCTGCCCAAGGTAATTCCTACATCTTCACAAATAACATGGTTTAAAAAAAAGTGATCCAGTTCAACATTAATACCGATATTTAGTTCACTGCGCCAGGCTATCTGTTCAATCATATGATTAAAAAATGCCAAAGGTGTATTTATGTTTTTTTTACTTTCAGGGTCCCTCGGCCCATCATCCAGGATAACAATAATTTTTGATTCTAAAGTCTGCCTTTCCACTTTTACTTTCATTTTTACACCACCATTCTATTTGCTATTAGGTTTAACTTTAAGGTCTGACATTTGCTTAAGGGTCTAGCTATTGCGTCTGACAACTGCTCATGAGTTTAGCTTGTATGGCTGACAATTGCTTATACTGCAAGTTTTATGGGTCTGACATACTTCTAGGTCAGTTTATTGCGTCTGACGCAAGCATTGCATGTTAAAATATTATCAGACGCTCAATGTTCACCAAGATGTATTTCAGACGCAAAATATTCACCCAGAAGTACATCAGACGGAAAATGTTACTCAGAAGTATATCAGACGCAATATGTTAACCCGTAAGTATTGTCAGACGCAAAATATTCACCAGAAATACGTCCGACCCGAGATTTCAACCCACAAGCTCAGCGATTTTCGACCGCCAGGGCGTGGGTCTCAAAACCTTCTTCCCTGGCAAAAAGGGCCGCCTTATCTCTTACCCTTTTATAGCCTTGTTCAGTAACATAACCTACAGATGAACGTTTTAGGAAATCAAAAACCGATACACTGGAATAGGTTTTAGCAAAGCCACCTGTGGGTAAAATGGCATTAGGCCCTAAAAGAAAGTTAGCTAAAGTTATGGGAGCATTGTTGCCAAGTAGGATTTCTCCCGCGTTTTTGATTTTAGGTAATACGGCCCAGGGGTCACTGGTCATAATTTCCATGTGTTCCGGTCCATACATATTTACAAAATCTATAGATTGTTCAAGGTTCTCAGTTACAATTACCCCTCCATAACCATTAAATACATTATTTACAAAGTTCTTTCTTTGATCCGAAAGCTTTACTAATTGCTTTTCAATAATTTGTTTAACTTCTTCAACCAGGCTTTCCACATGGGTAACTAAAAGACTGGCCGAATCGGGACCATGTTCTGCCTCTATCATTAAATCAAGGGCAACTTTTTTGGCATCAGCAGTTTCATCTGCTAAGATAATAGCTTCACTAGGACCTGCCGGAGGGCCAACATCCAATACACCACTTAATAAACGCTTAGCTGCGGTAACATATGAATTACCGGGGCCAATTATTTTACTGCAAGCAGGGATAGTTTCTGTACCGTAGGCGATAGCGGCAACTGCTTGAATACCACCTACTTTATAAATTTCTTTGACACCTGCCACTTTGGCAGCGGCTAAAACACTATCATCTAAACTCCCTATTGAATTAGGTGGGGTTACAATAACAATCCTGGGAACTTGGGCCACAATAGCGGGAATGGCTAACATTAATAATACCGAGGGAAAACTACCTTTACCTCTGGGTACATAAAGACAAACATCAGAAATGGGACTGGTTTGTTCTCCTACCATTACACCTGGAACTGTTTCCGTAAACCAGAGGGGTTCCGGCATCTGATGTGTATGAAACTTTTTAATATTAGTGGCAGCAAACTCTAAAGTTTCTTTAAATTCTTTACTAATCCTTTCGTAACCAGCATTTATTTCCTCTTCAGTAACCTTTAAAGTTTCCGGTGACAATTTAGCTCCGTCAAACTTTTCAGTATAATAACATACTGCCTTATCTCCTTGAGTTTTTACATCATTTATGATTTCCTGGGCAACCTTTAATTGCTCAGTAATATCGGTTTCCGCTCTTTTTAATATTTTACCTTTGGTTTTTTCATCGAGCTCTTTCCATTTATAAATATTCATCTCAGCCCCTTCTTTCCTTTAAAACTTCAAGAATTTGACGATAGTCAATATCTTTTTCTTTAAAAAGAACAAATAAGTGATATAAAAAATCTGCGGATTCCTGAGCCAGCTCCTTTTTAGTGTTATTTTTGGCAGCTATAATAACCTCGGCTGCTTCTTCGCCAACTTTTTTCAAAATTTTATCTATACCCTCATTAAATAAATAAGTAGTATAGGATTTTTCAGGTCTTTCTTGATACCTTTGCTCTATTATTTTAATTAAATTTTCTAATAACAGATTGCTTCCTTCGCCAAAACAGCTCTCCGTACCTAAATGACAGGCTGGTCCCCGTGGATCAACCTGAACTAAAAGGGTATCATAATCACAATCTAATGCTATACTTATAACCTTTTGAACATTTCCCGAAGTACCACCTTTATGCCAGAGAGTTTTCCTGGACCTACTCCAAAACCAAGCTTCTTTTGTTGCTATAGTTTTTTCTAAAGCTTCTTTATTCATATAAGCCATCATTAGTACTTTACCTGTTAGATAATCTTGCAGAATAGCAGGTATTAAGTTATCACTATTCCATTTTATACTTGTTACCTCTAGTCTAACCATCTGATGGGTACCCCCTTATCCTTTAAAAAGCTTTTAATCTCTGGAACAGAGGTTTCTTTATAATGAAAAATAGAAGCAGCCAGTGCTGCATCAGCATCAGTTTTATCAAATACCTGCCAAAAGTCCTCTTTTTTACCTGCACCACCTGAGGCAATAACGGGTATAGAGACAGACCGGCAAACTTCTTTGGTAAGATTTAAATCAAATCCTTCTTTATGCCCGTCACAATCCATACTGGTTAATAATATTTCTCCTGCACCTAATTCTTCTACTTTCTGGGCCCACTCGATAACCGGTAGATTGGTAGGTTTACTGCCTCCATGGGTGAATACTTGCCAGGTACCCCATTCCCCATTAAATTTGGCATCTATAGCTACTACCATGCACTGATTGCCAAAAATCTCGGCACCCTTATTTACAAGGTAGGGGTCTAAAACTGCAGCAGTATTTAGACTAACTTTATCAGCTCCAGACCTTAATACTTTTTTTATATCTTCCGTTGAGTTAATACCACCACCAACAGTAAAAGGTATGGTAATGGTTTCCGCTGTTTTCCGGACAATTTCCAGCATTGTTTTCCGACCTTCAACACTGGCCGAAATATCTAAAAAAACCAGTTCATCAGCTCCATGTTGATCATAGAAAGAAGCTAATTCTACAGGGTCCCCAGCATCTCTAAGATTAAGAAAACTTACTCCCTTAACCACGCGACCATCTTTAACATCTAAACAAGGAATTATTCTCTTGGTTAGCAAATTTAGCCCTCCTTTAGCTGAGCGATTAATGCACTTAAATTAATGTCTCCTGTATAAAGGGCTCGCCCGATAACTACACCGGTAATTCCTAAATTCTGATACCTGACCAGGTCTAACACGTCGTTGGTGGTGCCAATGCCACCAGCAACAATTACTTCTTTATTGGTCCTGGCTGCAATATTTAAGGCCTGTTTAATATTTGGTCCGGACAATGTCCCATCTTTTTCGATATCAGTATAAATAAAAGTTTTAATCCCTTTTTCAGCTAAATTTTGGGCTGCATCCAGAAGATTTTTTCCCGACTGTTCTAACCAACCTTCACTAAAGGCCTGGTCATTACGACCATCTAGAGATACTATTATCCTTTTATCTCCATACTCTTCTATCAAGGTTTCTACCAATTTGATATTTTTTAATGCCGCCGACCCGATAATAACCCTTTGGGCACCACTATCCAGATAAGCCTTGGCAGCTTCTTTTGTTCTTATTCCCCCACCAATCTGAATATTAATTTTAAACTTAGATAAGATATCTTTGATTACCTTAAGATTTTCCGGTTTACCCGTTTTAGCACCATCTAGGTCAATAATATGCAGCCAATCAGCACCCGCTTCATACCATTTGGCAGCAGGTTCTAAAGGATTATCATAATATTTACTTTCCAAACTATAATTGCCTTGAAGAAGACGAACACATTTTCCACCCCTAATATCAATTGCAGGGTAGATAGTAAGAGTCATTTAACCACCTCCAATTGCTCTACCCAATTTTTGAGTAACTGCATTCCTACTGAACCGCTTTTTTCAGGATGGAACTGCATGCCTACCACATTTTCTCTACCTACTATAGCCGGTAGTTCTAGACCATAAAATGTTGAAGCTAAAATATTTTCCGTTTTCGTATCAGCATAATAAGAATGAACAAAATAAACGAAACCGGCAGAAAATCCTGCAAAAAGATAATGATTTTTAACAATTTTTAATTGATTCCATCCCATATGGGGTACTTTTACACCAAGGGGTATTTTTTTAATTATCCCCGGTAGAATAGCCAGACCTTTATGACAACCATGTTCTTCACTTTCTGCAAATAAAAGCTGCATACCTAAACATATACCCAGTAAAGGTTTGCCTGTTTTTACCCAATGAAGTACTACATCTTCTAATCCTTTTCTTTTTAAATTTTTCATGGCATCGCCAAAAGCACCT
The DNA here is from genome assembly GCA_030154225.1 of Clostridia bacterium. Taxonomy (GTDB): domain Bacteria; phylum Bacillota; class Peptococcia; order Peptococcales; family BICA1-8; genus JASKKI01. The sequence goes on from JASKKI010000003.1 coordinate 68,355, forward strand.
ACACCGGGCAAAATTAAAGCTGAACAATCTTCTGTATCGGCTTCTTGGGATACCAGTTTATTTTGGCAGTCCAATCTACCCAATGCAGCCCGTAAACTAAAAATATTACCCATTTCATAATCTATAATTCCAATCATCCCCGAACACCATCTTCCAACTTATTAACTAATTCTTCAATAACGGTATTTTTTAAGTGGTAAGTAGCTTGATTGACAATTAACCGGCAGGATATATTTGCTATCTGTTCCAGTTCAACAAGACCATTTTCTTTAAGGGTCCTCCCGGTGGAAACAATGTCTACGATATAATGACTTAACCCTAATAAAGGGGCTAATTCTACTGAACCATTAAGCTTTATGATTTCAACCTGCTGACCCTTTTCTCTAAAATAAGTGGAAGCAATTTTAGGGTATTTAGTTGCGATTCTAGGCATTTCACCTCGATCACAGGTTTTATCGGGTTTACCACAGATGGAAATCCGGCAAAGACCTATCTTGAGGTCCATAAGCTCATATAATCCTTCTCCCCATTCTAGTAAAACATCCTTACCTACTATACCTACATCTGCAACACCATACTTGACATAAGTAGGCACATCCTGAGGCTTAGCCAAAATAAATCTGATATCATCAACTTGATCATCTAAAATTAATTTCCTACCTTCTTTGACCTCTTCATTAATAATGCCGGACTTGATCATTAGAGAATTGGCTTCTTCCAGAATTCTCCCCTTTGGAATAGCAATAGTTAGCATACCGTCACTTCCTTACCTTAAAGTTCTATGAACCATGAACTACGAACTTTTTATTATTTCCCCAAATCCTTTTATATAATTTTCCGTAACTGTATTTTCTAGAGCCATTATCACGATTTTACCCTGTTTCCTCAGTTCCTCAGCCCTTTTAATTGCTGGTAGACGGTTTTTTGGAGAATAAATTAAAAGTGTTTTATCTTGACAATAAGCAGGACCTTGCTCCTTGATAATAACCCTTACTAAATCATCCATATTGATGGCAAATCCGGTAGCCGGGGCCGGCCTGTCGAAACTGGCTAAAAGACCGTCATACCTACCTCCGGAACAAATTGGATAGGGATGCCCAGCACAATAAACATTGTAAATTAGTCCTGTATAATAGTATTGCCTACCGACATGGCTTAAATCATAGCAAACATAATCAGCTAGTTCATATTGGGTAAGTATTTCCCATAAACCGGAAAGTTCATGAAAAACATTGTGCCAATCCGACGTAGAAAACCAACTTTTGGCTTCTAATATATTATTTAAATCTCCACGGAATTTTAATATTTTCTGAAGATAGGTTTTATACTGATCACTGATTGATAACTTGTTAACTAAATCTTTAAAACCTACGTAATCATGTGTTAAAAGATATTGAAACAGTTGATTTTCAATTATTTCATCACAACCAATCTCTTTAAAAAGCAGGCGTAAAAATTTGGTATGCCCTATAGATACTTTAAAATCAGAGTTAGTACTTTTTAAAATTGTTTTTACTGCTAAAGTAATTACTTCGGCATCAGCTTCCAGATTTTCCAAACCTAGTAGTTCTAAGCCCAATTGGTTAATTTCTTCAATACCATGACTACCTAGATTTCGATAAACCTTCCCTTGATACATTAGCCGAATGGGAAATTCTACATCCCTGTAAACTGATGAGACAAATCTGGCAATAGGTGTTGTTAAATCGGGTTTTAAGATAACTGTTTTTCCTGTGGGGTCTAAAAACTTAATCAACTTTTCTTCCTGTATTTTAGAATAAAGCCCTACTGTTTGGTGATATTCGATAACAGGTGTCTCTATTTCTTCATAACCCCATTTTTCCAGTAAATCCTTGGATTTAGCTGTAATTTCCCTGATTAATATTAATTTTTCCGGCAAAACATCCTTTGTACCCAATGGTTTTTCGAAACTAAGGGGCATTCATATCACTCCATTAATGCTTTAGCATGTTAAATTATAAATATATTGCTCTGATAATACCATAACTTACCCCAAAGGTCAATGAAATCTATTTAAAATTTTGTTAATTTTTTTATTCTTGACACTTTACCTGAAGTGATGCTACAATTTAGGAAAATTTTAAAAAGACAAAACTATGACAGAGAAGAGTAATTGGTAGAATGCTAGCTAAAGAGAGTCGGTGCTGGTGGAAATCCGATGCTAGGACCCAATGAAGCCACTCTGGAGTGTTGTGTTGAAATATTAAGTAAACAAACCGGCTTCCACCGTTATAGGAAAGTGATTTGCACTAAGGGGGTCAACTATGACCAACTAGGGTGGTACCGCGTGATAATCTCTCGTCCCTACAATTTATGGGACGGGAGTTTTTTTTAATTTGTATAGAATGAGGAGGTAAAAAAATGCGTGATTTACAGAAAGAAATTTTGGAATTGCTGGAAAAGGACAGCCGCCTGTCCAAAACCCAACTAGCTAAGATGCTCAATGTCACCCCGGAAGAAGTTGAACAAATCATTTTTGAGTTGGAACAAGATAATGTGATCTTAAAGTACCATACGGTTATTAACTGGGAAAAGCAAGCATGTCCGAGGGTCACAGCCTTAATTGAAGTAAATATTACACCTCAAAGGGAAGTTGGTTTTGATAAAATTGCTGAACGTATCTACCGTTTTCCTCAGGTCAAGTCCGTCTATCTAATGTCGGGTTCCTACGATTTATGTGTAATTATTGAAGGAGAAACAATGCACGACATATCCTTTTTCGTGGCTGAAAAATTAGCACCTTTAGAACACGTAAACGGTACTAAAACCCATTTTGTGATGAAACGTTACAAAGAGGATGGAGTGATCTTCAGCGGAGAAGAAAAAGATAAAAGGTTGGTGGTCTCACCATGACAATTAACCCTGGTTCTTTTATCAATGAAGCAGTAAAAAGTATCCCACCTTCAGGAATAAGAAAATTTTTTGATCTGGTCAGCCAAACAGAAGGGGTTATTTCATTAGGTGTTGGTGAACCCGATTTCGTTACACCCTGGCATATTAGAGAGGCCTGTTATTATTCCTTAGAAAAAGGGTTCACTATGTATACATCTAATTATGGAATGCCTGAGTTAAGGAAAGCAATTAGCGTCTATTTACAAAAATATGCACTGGAATATAATCCTTTAGATGAGATTTTGATTACAGTAGGGGTAAGTGAAGGAGTAGATTTAGCCTTAAGGGCCCTTACTTCTCCCGGTGATGAGATATTAATACCAGATCCATCTTATGTTTCTTATGCACCCGGAGCCATTTTAGCCGGTGGAACTCCTATCCCCCTGAGTACCTATGAAAAAGATGAATTTAAATTAACTCCTGAGGAATTGGAACATAAAATTACCTCTAAATCAAAAGTTTTAATCCTTACCTTCCCTAACAACCCAACGGGAGCTATTATGACTAAAGAAGACTTGGAGAAGATTGCTCAACTGGTAGAAAAATATAATTTAGTAGTAATTTCTGATGAAATCTACAGTGAACTAACTTATGAAGGTAAGCATTATTCCTTTGCTGCCTTACCCGGAATGTGGGAAAGAACAATTACCCTTAATGGTTTTTCAAAAGCATTCGCCATGACAGGCTGGCGTATTGGTTATGCCGCTGCCCCTAAGGAAATTATTAGCGCAATGATGAAAATTCACCAGTTTAGTATCTTATGTGCTCCAATTATGGGCCAGAAAGCCGCTTTAGAAGCCTTAATAAACGGTGAAAGTGAAATGAAAAAAATGGTCCATTCCTTTAACCAGCGTCGGAATTTAATTGTTAATGGTCTAAGAGAACTGGGGCTGGATTGTTTTGAACCCAAAGGTTCATTTTATGCTTTTCCATCTATTAAAAAAACAGGAATGACTTCAGAGGAGTTTGCAGAAAAATTACTACTGGAAGAAAAAGTAGCAGTGGTACCGGGAAATGCCTTTGGTGAAAGCGGAGAAGGATTTATCCGCTGCTGCTATGCCGCATCAGTGGGAAATATAAATGAAGCTCTGGAAAGAATGGGAAGGTTCCTGAATAGGCTATAAACTGGCTGCGCCGGTTTAGTGGCTAGTGATGGAGTCTAGATATATTACGTGTGACGGCTATAGGGTTAGTGTGAGAGTGTAAAGAAAAGGCATCAGATGCTATTTCTTACGCACTTTCACACTAACACACTGTCACACTTTATGAATACTAGGTACTGATCAAATGGGTCTAAGCACTAGTCACGTGACCTAAAATTTTTCTGTATCGGAATTCTTTAGATAATCCCTTAAGATTACAACAGGATGTTTAACAGGAACACTTGTACCGTGCATGATTTGTAATTTACAGGTTCCGCAATCGGTTATTACAAAAGGCACCTGACTATTTTTAATATCTTTAAACAAAGGATCCCCAATGGCCATAGCTATGGGGTATTTTTCCTTTTTGAAACCAAAAGTACCAGCTATTCCACAGCAATAGTTATCTTCTATAATAAGGTCTTTAACAGCTACCTTTTTCAACAAGTTTGCTGCCGGAACCCCAATACCTTGAGCCTTTAAGTGACAAGGTACATGATAATATGCTTTCTTAATTTTTTCTTTATTTTCATTAAAGGGCAATATCTCTTCTTCCTCTAATAGCTCAAATAAGTCCCAGACATTTTGCTTGAGCTCGGCACTATTTGTACCGGGAATAATATTAGTGTATTCTTCCTTTAGGGTAAGTCCACAACTGGAACAGGTAGTGACAATTTTGTATCCCTCTCTAATGTATTTCAAGAAAACACCAGTATTTTTTATGGCCATCTCCCGTGCTTCGTCTAACAAGCCGTTACTCATAACAGGTGTTCCACAACAATTAACCGATGCCAGCTCTACTTGGAAATCATAAGCTTCTAAAATGTCAATAGTAGCTTGAATAATTTCGGGCTCATTAAATGAGGCATAACAACCAGGGTAATAAAGAACTTTCTTATCATTTTTACTATTTCTAATTTTAATTTGCTGTTTTAGATATTTAGGAAAGTCACGATTAGCTATACCCATTAAGCCCATCACTGACTTGGTTAAAGGAAATTTTAGAGCGAAATTAACAAGGCCAGGGATTTTGCTGCCGATTTTCCCCCAACAGATATTATGGGCTAAAATCCAGTCACGGAATTTACTAATAGATTGGCCTTGTAATCTAGCCTTATTTTTCATATTATAATATGAAGGTTTTACCCCGTGGGGGCAAGCAATATCACATCTCTTGCAATTAGTACAAAGAGCTAGACTTTCATCTATTTCTAAAGGTTTTTCTTGACCTTTAGCTAAACGTAAACGTTCCAATTCGGGGCCCAGTTGTTTAGGACCGGGAAAGTCCGGATAATTGGCTACAACGGGACATTGGGTATGACAGGTACTACACTTCAGACAGTGATCTAAATTCCGTTCATTGCCATTACTCATTTAAGATCCCTCCTTTAGCAGCCAATAATCCCGCTTTATACCCTGAAGTCAAGGCAACTCCGTTTCCGCTTTTTTCCACAAATGGATCATATCCAGCTAAAGTAGCGCCAGCCACAAAGACATTTTTCAATAAGGTTTCTTTTGTTTGAGGATCAAATGGTTGGAGCCTATCATTAACATTTACCCCTGCATAGGACAAAGGCTGGCCTTCTAAGCTGAAAAAATCATGTAAAGAATACTCTCTTGGCACCTGAATAGGTAAACCAAAGACATCTTCTTTAATTTCCCTGGGCAATACCTGTAAACCTTCCCCCAAAATACCTCCGGTGGCCAGGCAAAAGTTCTGGGCTTTTATTTTCTTCAACCTATCATTGGCAGTATAAATACTTATTTCTTCACAGTAACCATCCAAAAATTTAGCATAAGCGACGGGATAACCTATGATAAACTCTACACCTTTATTTTTTAAATATAATTTGAAACTTTCAGCTAAACGATATCCCATTACCGATGGAGGTAAAGTGGGGATTTCTAAAAGTTCACAATTTAAGCTTTGTTCTATATTGCTTATAACTTCTTGCCAGCGGGTTACTCCTAAAACAGCAGGAATTAGTATTAAAGAATCTCTAACATTTAAATTTATTAATTGGTCTATTAACCCATTTCTTACTTGAGGCTTTTCTAAAGCTAGTGCCAGATCGTAACTGTTAAGTTCTCTGGATATGTTTAACTGTAAGTCAATCCACAGCGGCTTTACCTTACGGCCTAATTGCAATTCCAGATTTTGGGCAACATAGGCAGGATAAAAATCAACCAGTTCTTTTATACCAACCACCACTATTTCCCGGTCTACTGTTATCTTTTTATCCGTTGATTTAGGATAAAGTGTTGTAGGAACCAATGCTCCGGCTGCTGTCGGCATCATCATATTAGCATTTAAAGAACCGGTATAAGGTAGTCCCATTTCCTCACTGACAAGTAAAAAATCATTAAAAGCTTTAATAATAATATCTTTACCAACTTTGGCATATGGATGATTGGGATTTTCTACAATTAAACTATCCAATATTTTTTGCGGATTAACTACAGGTTTTTTGGAAGTAGTAGGATAATAACCTAATAAGTCTATATATCCCGACGAAGAATATAAATTACCCATCCCTTTGGCTATTACAAGAACTTGCTTTCCCTCTTTTACAGCAGCTAAAGCCGCACTAAAACCTGCTAAGCCAGCCCCTATTACTACTACGTCATAATTCATTGTTATCACTTTCCAATCGTTCTAAGTTCAATAAACCTAAATAAATACCCCGGGTTAATTGTGTTTCTTGAGCCTGCTGTCCCCATAAAACCGGTTTACTACCTTTCCAGCGTTCTTCAATGTGATCTTTCAATAGTTTATTAGCTTCAGTTACTTTTAAATTCCTACTCTGATGATAATATCCTGTAGCTCTAAAGGTACAAAAGGTACCCTGACAGGGTCCCATTCCTAAACGGGTTAATCTCCGAACATCACTTAATGAAAAATGGCCTTTCCCTTCTATGGACTGATCTAACATTTTCTTACTTACCATTTCACATTGGCACAAATACTCTCCCGGTTTTGCTCCATTTTTGGGAACAGGAGCATAAATCATTTCTTGATGGGTGATACATGGTTTATCCACACCTAACTTCTCTGCTACAAAATCCACAGCAGCTTTAGCCATTAAACGATAAGTTGTTAGCTTACCACCCACTACTGAAACCAGACCCTCTAATCCCGTTAATTGACTATGATCAATTAAGGTAAAATCACGGGTTGCCTCCCTACCTAACTGACCGCCGTCCGGTTGGTAGAGAGGACGTACACCGGCAAAGGCCCTTATCAATCGCATATTTTTTAAATCAGGTATTAAATTAGAACCTTCTGCTAATAATTCCAGAACTTCTTCCAGAGTTGCTTCAGTATCATCCGGATTATTTGTTACTTTGGATGTTGTTCCGAAGACTGTAACACTACCATGGGGTACGAAAATATCTCCATCACCCGGTGGGCGCAAGTGATTTAAAACCCTGTTGGTAATCCGGTGGTTAAAGATTACCAGTACTCCTTTATCAGGGTTTACATTAATATTTTGGCCTGCTAAACCGGCAATTTGACCAGCCCAGGCCCCCCCCGCATTTATTACATATTGACACTCTACCAGTTCTTCCTTACCGGTGTATTTATCTTTTAGATATACACCACAGACTTTATTCTTTTCTAATTTGAAACCGATTACCTTAGTGTAGTTTCTGGCCATTGCTCCTAACTTTTGAGCAGAAAGAACATTGGCGGCAGCTAATGTAAATCCATCTACTGCTGCATCGGGAACAAAATATGCCTTTACTACATCGGGGGTTAAAGCTGGCTCCTCCTTTAATAATTCAGTTGGAGATATTTCCTTAGTTTCAATTCCTGCCTGAGCACAACCGGCAAGCCACTTATCAATATAACCGGGATCATCATTTTTGGTGGCAATGAACATACCTCCGGTATCTTCGATACAGTCAGGAGCAATTTGCTTTAGGATTTTATTTTCCTGGATACACTCTTCAGCAGAGTGCAAATCTTTTACAACATAGCGTGCTCCACTGTGCAAAAGACCGTGGAATCGTCCACTGGTACCGGTTGCCAGGTCATTTTGCTCCACTAGGAGACAATCTATTCCCCTTAGAGCCAAATCTCTTAGGATCCCGGTTCCGGTGGCCCCCCCACCAATAACTACCACCTGAACTTTATTATTCATTTGTCTGCCTCCTTAAGCCCAACCTTTTGACCTTTCTACAGCTTTTGCCCATTCACGATAAAGTTTTTCGGCAGTTTCCTGGGCCATTTTAGGCTCATAAGTTTTATCCAGTTGCCAGGAACATTCAATATCTTTGATATTTTCATAAATTCCTACTCCTAGACCTGCCAAGTAAGCAGCCCCAAGAGCAGTTGTTTCATTGACCTGAGGTCTGTCAACTGTGGTTTGCAATATATCTGCTTGAAACTGCATTAAAAAGTTGTTTTTTACAGCACCGCCATCTACCCGCAAACCTTTTAATTCCATCTTGGCATCAGCCAGCATAGCCCTTACTACGTCTCGGGTCTGGTAAGCTATAGATTCTAGTGCAGCCCGGGTTAAATGATACTTATTTGTTCCCCGGGTGATCCCAACAATTGCCCCCCGTGCATACATATCCCAATGGGGTGCCCCCAGCCCCACAAAAGCAGGTACAAGGTATATTCCCCCCGTATCTTCCACTTTCAAAGCATATTCTTCCGATTGAGCCGCATCGTCAAGAATATCCAGTTCATCTCTCAACCACTGAATAACAGCTCCAGCTATAAAAATACTACCTTCCAGGGCATAGTAAACTTTATCACCAATTCCCCAGGCAATAGTCGTTAAAAGACCATTTTGGGATTGTACAGCCTTATTGCCGGTATTCATTAGCATAAAACAGCCCGTACCATAAGTGTTTTTAGTCATACCAGGTGTAAAACAACATTGACCAAATAAGGCAGCCTGCTGATCACCTGCCACCCCTGTAATGGGTATTTCTACTCCAAATAACTCTTTATGGGTAACCCCATAGTCCCCACTGGATGATTTAACTTGAGGCAGCATATTCATAGGTACGTTAAAACGCTCAAGTATTTCCTCGTCCCATTTAAGCTCATAAATGTTATACATCATTGTCCGGGAGGCATTGGAATAGTCAGTAGCGTGTACTTTACCACCAGTTAACTTCCAAATTAACCAGGTATCAATTGTTCCAAATAGCAACTCTCCCCGATCTGCTTTTTCCCGAACCCCCGGGACATGCTTCAAAATCCATTTTACTTTAGTTCCTGAAAAATAAGCGTCTAAAACTAAACCTGTTTTACGGCGAATTTTTTGGTCCCAGCCTTCTCTTTTTAGCCGCTGACAAGTTTCGGCCGTACGCCTACACTGCCAAACTATGGCGTTATATACCGGTTTACCTGTGTTTTTATCCCAAACCACTGTAGTTTCCCGCTGGTTGGTTATACCGATGGCAGCGATATCAAAAGGAGTGACTCCTGCTTCCTTAATAACCTTTTGAGCAACCTCCAATTGTGTTTGCCATATTTCTTCAGGGTCATGTTCTACCCAACCGGGTTGCGGGTAGATTTGCCTAAACTCTTTGTTCAACTGTTTTACTACCTGTCCGTCTTTATTAAATAGAATTGCCCTGGAACTGGTAGTACCTTGATCCAGTGCTAATATTAACTTCTCCACCAATTGATACCTCCTCACATTAGTTCATAGAAGAGTGCTGGCTTACACACTTTTAAAAAAGCTGGGCACCCTCACGATAACCCAGCTAATTTACTTCTGTTATATTTCCAGGATGAGTGGTCTTACTATTTCACTACCATTGACCTTAATATTTGTAGTTGGCCACCATTTGGGTACACTATCAAGAATTAATGGTGTCCCTTGTTTTTGCACTAAAATAGTACTTTCACTTTTCGTACCTTGCAAGGTAGGATTCCAGCCAAACATTTGATTTTCCTGGATAATTTCATTCCGTTCTCCTGCCCTGAACTCCCTGGGTCCGTAGCCAATTGCACCACCTTGATGATGAAGTTTCCACTCTTCAGGGTAACCACATTGTGCAAATTGCTGTTTACCGGCCTCGAAAGCTTGATCACTGTACTGACCCACTATAGTATTAGCAATCATTAACGCGTCAACCTGATTAACTTTAAGCTGCTTTTCTTTTAAATCTTCTGGTAATTTTCCAAGGTAGAAAGATCTGGTTAAAGTGATATGAATACCCCACTTTTCACCTACTAAACTTATCAAACCATAACGTTCCAGTTTCTTATCAGTCACAACTGGATGACGACAGGTAAAATTACGTTCATCTGTCCCGATTAATAAAACAGCTGGTCTAACACCATTATTTAATAGGTGTCCACTAAGTTCAGCCAACATTTGCTGTTCTGTAATACCTGGTTTGACACTAGTACAATATGCCGCCATTTCGTCCGAACAGATTCTGGCAACTTCCTTTGCCTTGACAATCTCTGCTTCTGTTAAGGAAAATCTTAAGCGGTCAATTTCGTCACTTATGAACTCAAGACCCGGAATAGGAACATCACTACCTACCTTACTATTACCCACTATTTTTTTTAATTCTTCAATAGGATTAGCAAACCAGTCATAGGTAACAGCTTCAAAACCTTGCCCCTGGACCTGTTCAGTAGTAATTCTTTCAATTTCGTTACGAGGGGCCAGTACATATTTTTTACCTTTTAAGACTAAAAGGATAGAACAACCCCGTTCTGACCCGGTTACAACCCTATTTGTCCCACCACCGGTGAACCAAGCATAGTTCATATATTTAAATAAACATATGCCGTCTAAATTCAGCTTATCTGCAAGATTACTCACCCTGTTTTCTTTTATTGTGAGTTCCTCTTTTAAGAGGTGTTGACTTATCTCCATTGCCGTATCTCCTCTTTTTACAGTGTCTAATTGTAATAATGTGTAAGTGTGATAGTGACAAAAGACTCTTGCCCTGTGCCCAAATTATGTCCTTATTGGGACAGGCTAAGGCTGAGGTTTAAGCTAAGATTAGTATTCCACCACTTCTAAATTCAAGAGGTTACATAAAATTTTAATTTCTTCTTTTACATCACCGTAAACCAGAGCAAAATGAGGTTCCCAACCATCAACAACAGCTTTGTTGACAATTTGTGCTGCATCTGTATCTGCTTTAACCTCTACAGAAGTACCAAGGAATTTTTGTGGTTCATCAAGGGCCTCCCCGGACATTAAGAACATACGGAATGTTCCATCATGTTTTCGACCTAATCTAATTACAGTAACTTTTCCCGGTTTTAAACCAAACTCCATAGTAGGACCAATTTTACGATTAGGATGTACACCGGCTCTGGCACCTGTATCTTTATGGGCTAAAGAGCAGGCCCCGGCACCACAATGCCAGAAAATGATAGAGTTTTTCTTTTCATCTAATGAAACTGGGTCACCAAAATAGGGAGCAGTTCCTGTAAATTCTCTTAAAATAAACATAGAAATAGCACCATAGACATCAGCTTCACAGGAAGAAACAATTCCCTGTTCCGTTAAGCCCGACAAAACACTACATACAGGTGTTGCATATTCAACAAAAAAGTCCGGCCAACACCTAGAAGCCAAGGCTTTAATTCCTTTTTCTTTGACAAAAGCTAAGTAAGCAGCAAAAAGACGTCCAAATTTTTCAAGATTTTCAGCGGGAATTTTATCTAAATCTTTTATATTTTTACCTGCATCAACTATATAGCTATTATAGTCTTTTTCTTTTAACTCTTTTGCTTTATTAATAATATCTCTAACTTCAATGTATTCCAGTCTGGCACCCACTACATTTTGCACTTCTGTATCCAAAGCATTGGAAAAATAAAACCCTGATGGTGCATTACCAACAACACCAATTGTTAATTCTTTCAGACTTTTGTAAACCTGACAGGCTTTGATTACTGAAGCAATTTTTGCTTTAACCTTTTCTTCATCAGGTCCCCCAAAAATATACTCAAATTTTTTTCTTCGATTGTAAAAGAGATTACCAGCTGCAAATGCACCTGTTAGGGAATTTAATCTTAACCGGCCTCCATCAATTACAGGCTCTCTCAGTGTCCAAAGTAAAACTGGACAGTCACAATAACGTAAAACTTCTGAAGCAAATGTTGAATCAACAAAGGTAGTATTTTGTAAAATTATCAAATCAGGCTTTTCTATACTTCTTAAATAATCATTGAGCATATCGAGAGATGTTAGTAGTTCATTTGGCATTAAAACCCCCGGAAATATTTTTTCTAACATCTCCTTGGATTTTTGTAAACTATCGTTGGCACTTTCCATATGAAAATTTACCCGTCCAATAGGCAGAAAAACTACTTTAATATTGCTCATTTAATAACACGCTCCAATTTTATTTGAAGTTTAAAAATAATGCGATACAAGGTTTAGGTTTCGCTCCACAGGGACAACTACCCTTTCATGGAACCAGCAGTCATACCAGCAATAAAGTAGCGTTGTAAGAATACATAAACAATTATCATTGGAATTGATGCCGCGACAACACCGGCAAAAATCATGGGATAATTAGTTAAATATTCACCCTGGAACTGTAATAATGCCAATGGTAATGTCCTTAAGCTATTGGATTTAATAAATAATAGTGGATATAACAAATCATTCCAGGATATTACAAAACAGAATATAGCAGTTGACGCCAATGAAGGCAGTGACAGTGGTAAAACTATTCTGCTGTAAATTTGCCAGTGGGAAGCACCATCAATCATGGCTGCTTCAATTAAACCTTTAGGTAAAGTTTTCATAAATCCGGTTAAAATAAATACACAAATTGGCAATAACATTGCTACCGTAATAATTATTAAACCAAGATGTTTATTTAACAAGTTAAGCTTGGCAAACAAAATATAAACAGGAATCATATTCACCTGAGTAGGTATCATCATTCCTACAGTCACAAAAGCAAACAGAATATTGCCCCACCATTTTGGTAAGCGGATAATAGCATAAGAAATCATACTACCTAAAAGCAAGATAAAAAATACCGATGTAAAAGTTACTACCATACTATTTTTAAAGTATACGAACATATTCTCGTTGGAAAAAAGCTGAATATAATTACTTAGATCCCATTTGTGAGGTACCCCTAATGGGTCATTGTATAGTTGAGCCAGATTTTTAAAGCTGGCAAAAAAAACTAAAGTTAGTGGAACTAAAATTAATAAAGCATAAATTACCAGGGGGATTTGGCGTAAAATCATTTCTTTTAAATTTGATGTTCGTTTTGTGTCATTTTTTACCTGTGTTACAGTGTTTTTATTTTTCTCTATCACAATAACCCCCCCTAATAATTAACTTTATTAGCCTTAAGTATTTTAAACTGCAACATAGTAATACTTACAATAATTAACAAGAATATAACAGCTGATGCTGAAGCATAACCAAATTTATAGTTAGTAAATGCTTCATGATACAAGAATAAAGATAAAATTTCTGTTGCGTAAGAAGGTCCTCCGTCGGTTGTAGCCAAAATTAAGTCAAAGGCTTTAAAGGATTGTAGAGTTGTATAAGCAACAACAATTGTTGCAGATGGAGCAAGTAATGGCCAGGTTACATACCGGAAAGTTTGCCACCTAGTAGCTCCTTCAATACGGGCAACTTCATATAAAGATTTGGGTATAGAATGCAAACCGGCTATAAATATTATCATTACCTGTCCAGCATGAGCCCAGACCTGTACAAAGGCCAAACTGTAAATAGCAATATTTTTATCCCCCAACCAGGAATGAATTAGTGACTTCAAGCCTAACATAGTTAAAAAAGTATTCAATGAACCAATACTGGGTTCATAGACAAAAATCCAAATAAATGCTACTGATACCGAAGCAATAACAGTAGGTAAGAAGTACAATGCCCTATAAAAAACATTAAGCTTTGTGTTTTTTGCTAACATAATAGCAAAGAAAAGGGAAACAATAGTCTGAAATATAACTACAAAAAACATATATTTGAGGTTATTACCGAAAGCCTTAGCAAAAATGGGATCCTGGGTTAACATTGTCGAATAATTTTTAAGTCCGACAAAATTATAATCGGGTGATAACCCATTCCAGTCGGTAAAACTTAAACCTAAAGCTGAGATTGTTGGTATGGCATAAAATATTGTATAAATAAGTAATCCCGGGAGGATAAAAAAAGATAATGGCCAATATTTTTTCATAAATTTTCCTCCTTGCTGTAATCAGGAGAAGAGAGAGGATTTCTCCTCTCTCCTTCCTTACCCACTTGCTTATTTCTTAATTACGCGATCTACTTCTGCTTGAGCTTTCTTAGCTGCATCTTCAGCACTCATTCCACCGATTACGTCGGTAACAGCTGTTACGATAGCTTTTTCAACTTCAGGTACTGTAATAGTGTAACGTGGTTGGAATAATGTTTTCTTTTCTACCCAAGGAGCTTGTGCCTTTAATTCTTCGGAATTATATTCAACACCTTTTACAGTTAACATTTGTCCAGTAGCGTTAGCGTAAGCAGCTGCATTTTCTGGGGAAAATACAAAGTCCATAAACTTCTTAGCAGCATCTATATTTTTTGAGTTCTTGTTGATTCCAAACATGAAAGTAGCTGTATGGATACCTTCATATTTCATTTGATCAGCAGGAACTGTGATTGGAGCAATTAAACCTTGTTTTAAATTAGGGTTAGCAGCTTTGTTGGAAGCCATCATATAAGAACCTTGTGCTAACATAGCACCTTTTTCTTGGGCAAATAATGCTTGTGCACCGGCTTTTTTAGTTCCCAAGATATCTTCTTGGAAATAACCTTTATCTTTTAATTCTTTAAATTGACTTAAAGTCTTAACAAACCACTCATCAGTAAGTTTAGCTTCACCAGTTTGCACCTTACTTAAAGTGTCACCTGACGGCATATTGTTCATTAGCATTGGGTTAATAAATTGTCCAGGGCCAATTTCACTATCGAAGAGGATTGGCGTATAACCAGCTTTCTTTAAAGCTTCACAAAGAGCTAAGAAACCTTCCCAATCTTTTGGTAGATTATCAGCTGTATAACCAACTTCTTCAAACATTTTTACATTATATACAGGATCATTGAATACTAATTGATATGGAACAGCTAATTGTTTACCATCTTTTTGACCTGGTAATAACAGGTGTGCAGAAACTCGTTGTAATAAAGCCTCTCCTTTTAAGTCAAGATAAGCATCAGCGGTAGCAATAGCCTCGAAACGAGCACCTGGCATTACGGTGAAAATATCTGGCCCACTATTAGCTAGTAATTCAGCTTGCAGCTTGTTCTGATATTGTTCTGATCCGGAAATATCCTGTTCTACAGTAATATTTGGATATTTTTCATTAAACTTTTTAATTAAATCTTCAAAAGCCTGTTTATCTTCTCCGCGCCAGTGAGCAAAACGAATTGTAACTTTTTCAGCTTCTTGTTTAGGTTCTTCTTTCTTAGGTTCTTCTTTTTTAGCACAACCAATTGCAAATGCACTCACTACTAACATAATAACCAGTAGAATGGCTAATCCTTTAAATCTTTTCAAAACTCCCCACTCCCTTATAATCGAATATTTGATTTGCAATAAAAGCTCTGAAAATACACCTTACTAGTTAATTCTAGTTTCACCCCCCCAAACTTCAGATAACTAATTAGCAGCCGTAAATTTTATTACCATCACTCTTGCTGAAAATATGGATTTTGTTTAAGTTCAGGTAAACTTGCTTAGATTGGCCAACCTTAACATCATAGTTTAAATCAAAAATTTTCACTCGAAATTCCTGATTGCTGGCTTTCATAAATAATACCTTTTCGGCACCTAAATCTTCCACTAATTCCACAGAGGCATTAACTGGCGTAGACCATTTTGTATTCCCGGGGTTTTCCATAGTTGCATTTTCTGGTCTGAAACCTAAAATAACCTCTTTTTCTATAACCTCATTAATATTTATCAAGTTACTTACATCTATATTAAATCCTTCTGCTTTAAAATTAACTTTATTATCTTCAACAACTAATTTCCCTTCGATAAAGTTCATACTTGGTGAACCAATGAAATCAGCAACAAATAAATTGCTTGGTTTATGGTATATCTCTTCAGGAGTTCCTACTTGCTGTACAAATCCATCTTTCATAACTACAATCCTATCACCCATTGTCATCGCTTCTGTCTGATCATGGGTTACATAGATTGTAGTTGTGGCAAGTTTCCGTTGTAGTTTTACCAATTCTGCCCTCATTTGTACCCTTAGTTTAGCATCCAGGTTACTGAGGGGTTCGTCCATTAAAAAAACTTGAGGTTTTCTAACTATAGCTCTTCCTAAAGCTACTCTTTGACGTTGACCTCCCGATAACTGGCGGGGTTGTCTTTGCAACAGATGGGTAATCCCTAATATTTCTGCAGCATTTTCTACCCTTTGTTTTATTTCATCTTTAGGATATTTTCGCAATTTTAAACCGAAAGCCATATTTTCAAAAATGGACATATGTGGGTATAAAGCATAATCCTGGAAAACCATCGCTATATCCCTTTCTTTAGGCTCGATGTGGGTAACATCCTTATCTCCTATATAAATGTAACCCTTAGTAACTTCTTCTAACCCTGCCACCATTCTTAAGGTTGTACTCTTACCACATCCTGATGGTCCTACTAAAACAAGAAATTCACCATCTTTTATTTCTAAGTTAAAATCAGAAACAGCAATTGTATTTTTGTTGTAGTACTTATAAACATTTTTTAACGTTAAACCCGCCAAGATTTACACTCCTCTCAAGGCTTATCTCCAACCATATGAGCTATAATATTTTGTCCAAACACAACAATCTTTCAAATTTTATTTGTCTGAACCTAAATTTATATTCTTTATTACTAGCATGCAAGGTTTTGGACTCACTTATAACATATATTTAACATTTTTAAATTGTCTGAAAACGAGAGTCATTTTATAGATGAACAAATATTGTAATATTGTTTAATTGCAACTTTATTATAGGTGGTAGGTTTGCAGTGTGTCAATAAATAATTAAATACTAGTTAATTTTTTGTTAAGCTAACTAAACACTTATTTTAATTTTATTGGTTTGCCGACTAGTCTGGCGTATTCTGGGATAGGTTCACCAATCAAGGGTAAGCAATAATCATAAAATTCTTTAGTCACAAAATTTCCTGCTTCATTTATAAAATGATCTGGCATAAAGTTTTCGACATTGGCTACCTTCTCTAATGGAGCTTTACCGATCTCAATTTTATATTCTTCTCCTGCTATACGATCTAAAGTAACCATCACATCTGTGAGGCCCTGGGTAAAATATTGAATAGCGGCTTGCCCAGCTCTAAATGCTTCTTCAACATCACTTTTGGAAGCTAATGAAGACATAGCCCTTTGAATAGTACCCGGTCTGTTAACACGGGCTTTAATTCCTAATTTATCTTTAATCAGCTTTGCAAGATAGGCAGCAGGTCCATCACTTAAGGAAATAGCTTTATGACCGAAGGCATCGGTTGCCGCATCTTTAGCTCCGATAAATTCACCATCTTTATCTCTTACCCCTTCGCTCAGGGCTACGTAAACATAACCCAATTTATCATATACTGCTTTAACATCTTTTAAAAATTGTTCTTCATCAAAGGTACGCTCAGGTAAATAAATCAAATGGGGAGCATCTTCCTCACACCTTTTACCTAAAGCACTGGCAGCTGTTAACCAGCCTGCATGGCGGCCCATTATTTCAAATATTGCAACATCATCAAAGGTTTTCATCGCTTCTAGGTCACGACCGGATTCCACAGTACTTAGTGCAACAAATCTTGCAGCACTACCAAAACCCGGACAGTGATCAGTGATTGGTAAATCATTGTCAATAGTTTTAGGTACACCTACTACCTGCATATCGTAGTTTTCCTCTTGAGCTAATTTAGAAATCTTATGGCAGGTATCCATACTATCGTTACCACCGATGTAAACAAAATATCTAATATTATTGGCTTTAAATAAATCTAATAATTGTTCATACTCTTCAGCTTTTGTTAATTTATGGCGACAGCTTCCTAGAGCTGAAGCCGGTGTATATAAAAGTTTTTCAACTAAGTCACCAGGTTCTTGGGTAAGATCGTATACTTCTTTTTTTAAAGCACCTTCTATTCCGTTTTTCATACCATATATTTTTTCGATTTCTGGCATTTTTTTTGCTTCACTTAATACTCCAGCAAGGCTGGCATTTATAACAGGGGTAGGCCCTCCTGATTGGCCAATTAAAAGATTACCACTTAGTTTAGGCACCAATATCACTTCCTTTTATATTTCTAATAAGTTATACTGCAGGTCAGTTCTACAGTGCTACAGT
>JASKKI010000023.1 GCA_030154225.1 Clostridia bacterium
ATATCTAATAGTTGACTGAGATCATGGGATTTGTTATTAAATTCTACAAGAATTAATTCTTTTGTATAAAATTTACCTTTATACCAAGAACATGATCCGTTATTAGGTTGTAAATCAGATAATGCATCTTTTATAAATTCATTAGCAACCTGAAAATCGGATATAATTACTGTTTTCATAAAAGATGAACTCCTTCGAAGCTAAACTATATATATTTATTAATAATATCCATAAACTCTGTTTTAGACAACCCCTCAATTAATAAAGTTTTATTACGATTTGTTAATCCTGAAGTGATTTTAACATGATTTTTAGGAATTTTTAATAACTGGGCAAAAAAATTTTGGCAGGCTAAATTAGCTGCACCATCAACAGGTGGAGATGTTAAACGAACCTTTAAAGCATTACCCTGCATACCTTTAATCTCATTTTTGCTGGCACGAGGTTGTACTTTAATTTTTACTAATAAACCAGCTTCATTCTCCTTCATCTCTAACAATAGTCTCACCTATTTCTGTTATAGAACTCTCTTCATTTCCATTTTCAATTAGTTCAAGTTGTGCTATTAAAAATCCTTTAAACTGGGCTTTAAATTGTTGCACGGTCTTTTGCAGTTCTTTATATTCAGTTTTTAACTCCATAATCCGTTCTTTAGCTTCGGCGATAATTTCTTCAGCTTTTTGCTTGGCATTTCTAACAATCAAATCTGCTTCTTTTTCTGCATTTTTCTTTACTTCTTCTGCAGTTTGCTGAGCTAAAATCATGGTCTTATGTAAAGTATCCTCCAAATCTCTATAACGGGAAATATTCTCCTGAAAATTTTCTATCTGGTCTTTTAAATTTAAGTTTTCTTTATAAAGATGTTCATAATCTTTAATTATCTCATCAAGAAATTCATCTACTTCATCTGCATCATAACCTCTTAAAGCCCTTTTAAACTCTTTATTATGAATGTCTAAAGGTGTAAGCAATAAATTTCCCTCCCCACAAAATACTTAGTGTTTAACCTGATAGGCTACTCAGCATGTCCGTGTAACGGCTACGCAGCTTACTGCATGATAGTGTTAAAAGCTTACGGGATATACAGCATGTCAGTGCTACGTTTTGATTATCCATACCTTGTTATAGTAACTTTTAAACGCCCCTTTCTGGTTTCCCCAGTAACTTTCGAAATAACTATTCTGCCTTTACCTCTAAAAGAAATTACGTCATTTTCCTGGCATTGATAATCAAGGTCTTCAATAACCTGCCAGTTTACTTTAACTTTTCCGCCTTTAATATAACCGGTAACTTTCGTTCTCGATTGGCCAAATCCACTGGCAACAATTGTATCTAATCGTAAAGAAGATACAGTAGTATTAATTAACTTTCCCGGGGGCTTAGATGGCTGCCATTGGCCGGGTTCATACTTTTGGGCCTTTAAAGGAATCCCTTTAATCTTTAGGGAATGATAAATTAAAAAATCAGTTAATTCTTGACTAACTATTACTACAAATCCCTGGTCAATAAGATAGATATCACCTATTTTTTCTCGCTTAATTCCTTGGCCTAATAAGGCACCTAAAAAATCTCGGTGACTATAAGTAATATGTTCTAAGTTCCCTTTAAATTCTATAATACTTAAATTGGCCATTTCAGATTGAGGTTCTAAATAATATGGACAGATAACTATTCTCTGTCTTTCAGCATCATTAACCCCACCGAAGCAAGAAAAATTAATATCAGTCACCTTGTTTAAGTAATGAAAAGCACATTTTCTTAAATAAGGATCGACAAATTCCGTAACTTGTTCCTGATGACGTTCTAGAACAATTTCAATTTTATCCTCTAACCTGGCTAAAAATTCCCTAGCCTCAGTAGTTAGCTTTGGAAACATCTGGATCTTCCTTTAATAAATAATTCTTTGTAAAATATCAACAACGATGGAATTGATTAATTGTAATAAAAGAATAGCAATAATTGGTGAAAAATCTATTCCCATTCCCCGTATAGGAACAAGCCTACGTACAGGTCCCATGACTATTTCAGTAACTTCGTAAATAAATCTAAAAATAGGATTATACGGATCGTGTCTTACCCATGATAAAATTACTCTAATAATAATCAGCCAGTACATAACATCGAAAACAATATCTACAATATCAATAAGAAGATACATTTTAACACCTCTTTATTCTTCTAAACCTAATTGCTTAGATTTAAGATAGGAAGCTTCTACCGCATCCATTACTGTGGCTCGAAAGGCACCTTTTTCCAAAACACTTATAGCTCTAATGGTCGCACCTCCGGGAGAAGTAACCATATCTTTTAATTCACCTGGATGAAGTCCTGTCTCTAAAACCATTAAACCTGCCCCAATTACAGTTTGTGCCGCTAAAACATACGATGTCTTCCGAGGTAAACCTACCTGTACTCCCCCATCTGCTAGAGCTTCAATAAATTGGTAAACATAGGCAGGCCCACTACCACTCAACCCGGTAACAGCATCAATTAACAATTCATCTATTAAAATGGTTTTGCCTACAGATTTAAAAATCTTTTCTGCTATAATTAAATGTTCTTCATTAGCATACTGTCCCTTACTTAAGGCGGTCATTCCAGCTCCTACTAAAGCAGGGGTATTAGGCATAACTCTAATTACAGGAATTTTACCTAATAAATTTTCTAAGAAGGTAGTGGAAATCCCGGCGACAATAGAAATGATAATTTTACTATCATCTGGCTTATAAGTCAATTTTTCTAAAGCATGTTTAACATGCTGGGGTTTAATGGCTAAGATTATTGTTTCAGCCTTTGCCATAACTTCATTATTATCTTGGGTTGTGATTATATTCAGTTTTCCATTAACCTGAATTAACCTCTGCTCATTTATATCAGAAGCAATAATTTCATGTGCTTTGTAAATCTCCGATTTAGTCACCCCATTCATTATAGCTTCTGCCATAGCTCCTGCACCAATGAACCCTAATTTATACTGTGACAAAATTTATAAATCTCCCTTCTTACTAAATTTGGAAACCCATGAAAAAACATCTTCCTGTTGGTCAGAATATTTCTCTTTTAATTCTCCACCAATATCAATATTTGGTGGTACAACTAAAATAATACCTTGTCCTATTTTTTGCATAGTTCCACCAATAGCATATGCAGTTCCACCCACAAAGTCAATTAATCTTTTACCCAATTCGTACTCTGCATTTTCTAAGTTAATTATTACTGCTTTTTTATTTTTTAGATTATCTGCAATAAGCTGAGCCTCATCAAAATTTTGGGGCTCAATTACTACCACTTTAACATTGTCCCGGGTATGATTGTGAATAGCTACCAGTTGTCCTTTTCTTCTTTTATTTTCTTCGAAAAATTGCGGTTCATTATATAACCCCTCAGCTTCTTCCTCGTATTCATCTTCCTTTTCCAAAAAACCCATTATATCTAAAAACTTATCAACCATTTTCATTGTTATCTCCCCCTTAAATTATCTTGGCCCAAAAATTGCGCTTCCGATCCTTACTATATTAGCCCCTTCCTCTATAGCAACCTTATAATCATTAGTCATACCCATAGAAAGAAACTTCATTTCAACTGACGGAATTCTAGCTTCTTTGATACTGGTAAATAATTTAAACATTTCTCTAAAAATTGGTCTCACTTCCTCGGGATCATCTACCTCAGGGGCAATTGTCATTAACCCCTTTATTTTTACCCAGGGGAACAAGGAAACTTCTTTAATAAAAGGAATGGTTTCCTCTACTTTTAAGCCAAATTTACTTTTTTCCTGAGCTACATTTACCTGAATTAAACAATCCATAGGCTTATTTAAAGAATCCATTCTTTTATTTATTTCTTGAGCTAGGGAATAATTCTCCAAAGAATGAATCAATCTAACTTTTTCAGTGATATATTTAACTTTATTCCGCTGTAAATGTCCTATTAAATGCCATTCTACTTCTTGGGGTAATTTGTCGTATTTTTCTTTCAGTTCCTGAACCCTGTTTTCGCCTAAAATAAAGTGTCCTTCATTCAATATCTCCTTAATTTCAGATATATCCCTATTTTTAGTTACAACAACTAATGTTACGTCATTAGAGGCGCGATTACTTTTAATTAATGAGGCTGCTATTTCTTCTTTTATATGTTTTAAATTTGATGCAATATCCAAAAAAAACACCTCCCTATAAATATAACGCTAGAATATTGCCCTACTAGCCTTTGAACATCATTAATATACATACTGTCCTTCTTTGACTAAGCCAGGATTTAAAATAACCTCTGTCAAAGGTTCCAAACCTCCAACTACTACATTTTCATTATCTTCAGAAATTATATTTACAGGTTGCCAGAATACAAATCCTTTTCTGAGCCAAAATACTCCCGTTTTATTAGCTTTTACGACTAATGCTTTTTTGGGCAATACTATACCTTGATTTCTTTTTAAAACAATTTCTACAGGTTGAACTCGAACATTTATTAGACTATACCAGATTTCGGGAAGCTCAACTAAAACTTGGGCCGTATTTCCAATCCCTTTTAAATCTATTATGGGTACAGAAATTTCTTTATCAATTTCCGGAAACACTAAGTTTAATTCTTGGCCATTCTGCAGGGGGTTGTTAAAAATATCTAGTGGAAATTCTATATATATTTGCATTCCTTCTAGATTATTTACTATTTTACCAAACCTTTTTCCTTTTTCTACCACATCTTTTTTACTATTGTCAACTATTTCTAATTCTAGTTTTTCAATTTTCTCCATATTTAAAGACTGTAACTCATTGGGACGAAATATTTCTTCCAACCCGTCAGTCTGATAAGATACAACCCCCGAAATTGGTGCTTTTATTAAAAAAGGATCACCTGATTGTAGAAAAGTACCGCTTGAAGCTTCAATTTCCATTATGGGCATATCTATACCTACTCTTTCCCCGCTCTGAGCTTTTTTGATTATTCTACCAGTTACGGGGGAACTAAAAGTAATTTCATCCCTAATTATATATCCCTTTGTTGGATATTTTTCCTCAACAACACTAATTTCAACCAATTGAGTATCAATAAGGATACTTATTAAAAAGTTCAAAAAACTACTACCAAAAAACCAAATAGCAACAAAAAAAAAGATTAGCTTGTAGATAAAAAATATGGTTTTCCTTCTTTTATTTCTGTTCTTTTTTGTATCTAAATTATCTACCATAATTTTCACACCCTGGTTAGTGTAGGCTATTCATCCTTTTTTTCGACAATTAGCACTAGAAATCCTTCTGATAATAATTAAAATGCCAAGCAAAGCTTGGCATCTTAAATTAACAGCTAATTTTTTGAATATAATCACATATATCTTTTGTAACAGAAGTTGTAGTACCTTGTCCACCTAGATCAGGTGTTAGTCTATCTGGATGAGCTAAAATATATGCAATTGCTTTTTCAATAGATTGGGCAGCTTTAAATTCTTTCATATAATTAAGCATTAGTACGGCAGATTGTAAAAGAGCCAAAGGATTGGCCATATTCTTACCGGCAATATCCAGGGCACTACCGTGAACAGCTTCAAAAACGGCATACTCATTACCTAAGTTTGCCCCGGGAACTAACCCCAAACCACCCACTAATCCCGCACACAAATCTGAAACAATATCACCATAAAGATTTGGTAAAACCATAACATCAAACTTTTCAGGTCTTTGTACCAACTGCATGCAAACATTATCAACAATTAATTCTTCATACTCTATGTCCGGGAATTGTTTTTTTACTTCTCTAATACTATCTAAAAATAAACCATCGGAATATTTAAGAATATTTGCTTTATGAACTGCTGTAACTTTTTTTCTCCCCCTCTCTTTGGCATAAGAAAAAGCAAAAAATCCTATTTGTTGAGAAGCCTCTCTAGTTATTATTTTTATTGCCTCCGCTCTATTATCATCAATTTTACGTTCAATACCTGCATAAAGGTCTTCAGTATTTTCCCTAACAACTACTAGATCTACATTTTCAAAGGGAGTTCTTATCCCAGGTAAACTTTTAACCGGCCTGAGATTAGCATATAGCCCTAATTCTTTGCGTAGAGCTACATTTATACTGCGAAATCCTTTACCGATAGGAGTTGTAACAGGCCCTTTCAGACCAATCTTATTTTTTTTAATAGATTGAATTAATTCATCCGGTAGAGGATTTCCACAAGACTGATATGCTGTTTCTCCCGCCTCTTTTACTTCCCAATTAATCTTAACTCCCGTACTATCAACCATTTCTTTTACTGCATAGGCTACCTCCGGACCAATTCCGTCTCCTGGTATCAATGTAATATCATACATGCTAATCCTCCCAATTTTTTTTGGTATAGTTAAGTAACCCCCCGGCAATAAGAACTTCCACTTGCCGTTTGGTAAGTTCTATTTTAACTGGGATTTGAATAGCTCCATCAGCCTCAATTAACCAAGTATTCTTCCCGTATTTTAAGTTGTTTTTTATATCTTTAATATACAATACACTATCTTGCTTAATCTTTTCATAATCATTGCAATTTTCAAAAGTTAAAGGCAAAATTCCCATATTTATAAGATTATCATAGTGTATTCTGGCAAAGGATTTAGCTAAAACTGCTCTGATTCCTAAATGACGGGGCACTAAAGCAGCATGTTCACGACTGGATCCTTGACCATAATTTTCACCGGCAACAATAATCCCACTTTCCACTTTTTTAGCCCTCTGGGGAAAATCCGGATCCATTCCGGTAAAGCAATAATTAGCAAGAAAAGGAATATTGGAACGATAAGGTAAAAGCTTGGCATTAGAAGGCATAATATCATCAGTAGTAATGTTATCTCCTGTTTTTAATACAACATGTCCTTTAATTTCCTCTTCCATTTCTTGATATAATTTAAGTGGAACTATATTTGGTCCCCTTATTACTTCTACGTCTTCTCCATTATCAGGTGGGGGAATTATCAGATTATCATTTATTAGGAATTTCTCCGGCATAGATATTTTAACCGGTTCCCCCCATTTGCGGGGATCACTTATCACACCATTTAAAGCAGACACAGCTGCCACTTCAGGACTCACTAAATATACTTGAGCATCTTGAGTCCCGCTTCGACCACAAAAATTCCTATTATTTGTACGTAAAGATATACCACCGCTTTCCGGTGCTTGCCCCATACCAATACATGGACCACAAGCACATTCTAGTATTCTAGCCCCGGCATTTACTATATAGGAGAGACTCCCATTTTCAGCCAGCATGCCTAAAACCTGTTTAGAACCAGGTGCAATAGATAAACTTACATTGGGATGAATACTATTTCCCCGTAGTATAGTGGCAACTTTCATTAAATCCTGGTAGGAGCTGTTAGTACAACTACCGATAACAACCTGATTAATGGGAATGCCTTCCAATTCGCTAATTTTTACTACATTGTCGGGACTATGGGGTTTAGCAATTAAGGGTTCTAATTTATTAAGTTCAATGACTATTTTTTCATCATAACGGGCATCGGCATCTGCAATTATTTCTCGCCAGCAATCTTCCCTCCCTTGGGCTTTTAAAAATAATTTAGTCTGTTGATCGCTAGGAAAAATTGAAGTAGTTGCTCCCAATTCGGCACCCATGTTGGCAATTGTGGCCCGTTCCGGTACCGAAAGTCCTAAAACACCGTCACCGGAATACTCCAGAATTTTGCCTACCCCACCTTTCACCGATAACCTTTTTAACAACTCTAAAATAATGTCTTTAGCACTGACCCAGTCAGGCAGGGTACCTGTCAATTTAACATTACATATTTTGGGTTTCTTTAAGCAGTAAGGTTTACCGGCCATACTTACGGCAATATTTAAACCTCCTGCTCCAAAGGCCAACATCCCTAACCCCCCCGCCGTAGGGGTATGACTATCAGAACCTAACAATGTAGCACCTGGTACTGCAAATCTTTCCAGAAAAACCTGATGGCAGATACCATTTCCCGGTTTCGAAAAGTAAATACCGTGCTTAGCCGCCACTGTTTGTAAATATCTATGGTCATCAGCATTTTCATAACCAGTTTGCAAAGTATTATGATCGACAAAAGATAAAGACAACTTAGTTTTTACTTTGGGTATATCTAGAGCCTCAAATTGCAGATAGGTAAGAGTTCCCGTTGAATCCTGGGTTAATGTATAATCAATTTTTAAAGGCAAGTCATCTCCTACTTTTTTATTTGCCTCTTCACTTAAATGATCTTGAAGAATTTTTTCTACAATGTTTAGTGCCATTTAACTTACATCTCCTCTAATCTTTTCCTCTAAATATTCCTCATAAAGATAAACAAGTTCTTTATCAAATAATGGTCTCTTTAAAGATATAGAAGCATTTCTAACTTTTTCTAATAGGTTTTGGGCTTCTTCTTCAGAAATTTCCGTACCATATTCTCTGAACTTTTGTTTAATAGCAGCAGTTCCTGAGTGCTTACCAATAACTATCTGTCTTTCTAAACCAACTTCTTTAGGATCTAAAACTTCATATGTTTGTGGATGTTTTAGAGTTCCATCGGCATGTATTCCTGACTCATGGGCAAACATATTGGTACCTACGATTGCTTTCCAGGCGGGAAGTTCTCTATTAGATGCCTGGGCAACATACCTGGATAACTCCAGGAATTTTGTTGTATTTAATGTGATTTCATAATCTAACAAATGTTTTAAAGCCATACCTACTTCTTCTAGAGCTGCATTTCCAGCCCTTTCTCCCAAACCATTTACTGTTACACCAACATGGGTAGCTCCGGCCATAATTCCCGCAACAGCATTGGCAGTTGCCATACCAAAATCATTGTGGGTATGCATCTCAATATCGATATCAATAGCTTCCCGTAGAGCTTTAATTCGTTCAAAGGTATTAATTGGATTTAAAATACCTACTGTATCACAATAGCGCAACCGGTTGGCCCCAGCATTTTTAGCAGCTTTAGCAAATTCACAAAGAAAATCAAAATCTGTGCGGGAAGCATCTTCGGCATTTACAGACACATATAAACCATAATTTTTAGCAAAATCCGTAGCAGCAATCATATTTTGCAGTACTTTTTCCCTGGTCGAATTTAATTTATGGGTAATATGAATATCTGAGGTAGAAATGGATATGGCTACAGCATCCACACCACATTTAATAGATTCTTTAATATCCCCAATTACAGCCCTATTCCAAGCCATAATGCTAGCATTCAGGTTGGATTTTACAATTTCTCTAATGGCTTCCTGTTCTTCCCCTCCCATTACAGGAATACCTACCTCTAATTGATCTACTCCCAATTTATCAAGCATTTTAGCTATTTGAACCTTTTCCCTTAGAGCAAAAACAACACCAGCCGTTTGTTCTCCATCACGTAATGTGGTATCTACAAATATTATTTTTCTTTTCATTTTTTTCACCTTTCCTTTCTATTTTTGTTTAGTATAACCCAAATTTTGGGAAATTTCGTTAGCACTAGTAATTACTAGACTTATATATTTTTTAATATTTTCCTCGGTAAAACGGGAATCTGGTCCAGAGATACTTATTGCTGCAATAACTGAGCCATTATGATTTCTAATAGGAGCAGCTACTGAAGTTACCCCCACCTCCCTTTCACCATTAGAAAATGCATAACCTGCTTTTCTGATATTTTCTAACTCTTGCATAATTGCTTCCAAATCAGTAATAGTTTTTGCTGTCCAAGCTTTAAGACCGGTTTCTTTTATCACTCTCTTAATTTCATCTTCCGGTTGGTAAGCTAAAAGTAATTTACCTGAAGCACCACAATAAAGGGGTAATAAGTCTCCAATGGCTGAAAACCTTCTCAAATGATGAAAGCCTTCAACCTGTTCTATACAAACCCTATCCAAGTCTTTTTTGGCATATAAATTAATTGTTTCACCTGTCTCATCCCTTAAGTCAATCATAACCGGAAGAGCAGTTTCCTTTAAGTTAAAATTTTTCAAAACTATATTGGACAGTTTAATAAACCTTGTGCCAAGCTGATATCTACCTGTAACCCCATTGTGTTCAATAAATCCTTTATTTTCTAAAGTGGAAATCAAGCGATATACTGTACTCTTGGGCATATTTAGAAATTTGCATATCTCAAGCAATGAAAGCTGGGGTTTATCCTCGGTAAATGCTAAAACTATATCTAATGCTTTTTCCACAGACCTCACCGTATCACATTTTTTTTCCATATTATATTTCACCTCTTTCCCGGAAGTTATTCCCGCATTACGGAACCATATTCCCGTATTATGAGATTGGTTTATATTTATTCAATACTAATTTAAAAATTCCTGCAAGGGAAACTAAAAATACAGTATACTTTTACAAAAATTTTATTTATTATAAATATAAAAAGACCGTACTCACTTATCGGAGTCGGCCTTATTATTTATTTACTTTTTTGTTCTAGGTATTCTTCATATAGGAAAATTAATTCTTTATCAAAAAGGGATCGCTTCAGAGAAATACATGTTTCCCTAACTCTAGTTAAAAGGTTTTGGGCATCTTCATCACTGATTTCTGTACCATATTCCCGGAATTTTTGTTTCAAGGCAGCTGCACTTGAATGTTTACCAATTATGATTTGCCTTTCCAACCCCACTTCTTTAGGATCAAAAATTTCATAAGCATGGGGACTTCTTGATATTCCGTCACTATATCTACCAGAATGGGTAAACATATTGGAACCTACAATTGCCTTCCAGACGGGAACTTGCCTATTGGAAGCCTGGGCGACATAATCAGATAATTCACGGAATCTTGTGGTGTTAAGACTAACTTTATAGTCTAGTACATATTTTAAAGCCATAGCTACTTCTTCCAAAGCAGCATTTCCTGCCCTTTCCCCCAAACCATTTACTGTTACATTTACATGGGTAGCCCCTGCTGTTATTCCTGCTACTGCATTGGCAGTAGCCATCCCGAAATTATTATGAGTATGCATCTCAATATCTATATCTACAGCTTCTCTTAAAGCCTTAATCCGTTCATAGGTAGTAATAGGGTCTAATAAACCAACGGTATCACAATACCGCAAACGATTGGCACCTGCCTCTTTGGCTGCCTTGGCAAACCTGACCAAAAAGTCAAAATCAGTTCGAGAAGCATCTTCGGCACTTACCGATATATAAAGACCATAACTATTTGCATAACCTACTGCTGCCACCATATCATGAATTACTTGAGACTGAGTAGAACCTAATTTATTGGCAATATGAATATTAGAAGTGGGGATAGAAATAGCAACTGCATCTACTCCACTTTTAATTGCGGCATCAATGTCTTCTATTTTGGGACGATTCCAAGCCATAATACTTGCCCGGTGATTGGATTCAACAATTTGCTTTATTGCCTCCAGTTCATCGCCTCCCATAATTGGAATACCAACCTCTATCTGGTCTATACCTATTTCATCTAACATTTTTGCAATTTGAACCTTTTCCCTTAAAGCAAAAACCACACCAGCTGTTTCTTCTCCATCTCTTAAAGTAGAATCTACAAAAATTATCTTTCGCTTCAAATGTGTTCCCCCTTTCTTATTTTTCCATAAATCTGATATTTCTATTATATAACAAATATGCAGATTATAAAGATAATATGTTGAAATAATACATTATTATAAAAGACCAGTCAAACTGGCCTACATTATTTCCAAAGGAATTAAGATGTGTTTATCAGAATCACATTCCGGACAGGTATACAAATGAATGCAATTATTTGGTGATTCTAGTAAAATTGGTATATCATCTTGTTCTTCATATGGACTATAGGGTGCATAAAAATCTTCTATTCTGCCCAAATCCTCCATTACCTGGTCACAGTTATCACATAATTCATCCATACTCATTAAACCATTACAAACAGGACATCCAAATTCCATATAAGTTTAAACCCTCCTTATTCTTCTTGATAACTTAGTTTAACCAGGTAAAAAAAATTTATTTAGAAAAACCGACTTCGTCGGTCTTTCTGAACCGATAGATAATAGTTATAATTATGGAGGTTAAATGAAGAAATATTTAGATTTATCTTTTATATATCCTTAAATTTGTACCCCACGCCTCGAACAGTTTCAATAACATCGTCCTCTAATTTTTGTCGTAAATGTCTGATATGCACATCTACTGTTCTACTATCACCTATATAATCATAACCCCAGACATGTTCTAAAAGAAAATCCCTGGTAAATACCTTGCCCGGTCGCGAAGCTAATAAATGTAATAATTGAAATTCTTTGGGTGTAAGTTCTAATTTTCGTTCTCCTAAATGGGCTTCATATGTGTCGGAATCAATTATTAAAGAACCTCTCACTATTTTTTTATCAAGATCTTTTTCCACTTTTCGGATACGGCGCAATAAAGCCCTAATTCTAGCAACTACTTCCCGTGTACTAAATGGTTTAGTAACATAATCATCTGCACCCATTTCTAATCCTAAAATTCGGTCTATTTCCTCACTTTTTGCTGTCAACATAATTACCGGAATGGCAGATAACTGGCTATTACTTTTCATAATTCTGACGATCTCTAAACCATCTCTCCCAGGTAACATTAAGTCCAGTATGATAAGATCAGGCCATTTCGTTTCTATTTCCTCTAAACCTTTGATACCATCAGGGGCAGTCTTTACTTCAAAACCTTCCCTTTCTAAATTATACTGTAGGAGTTCTCTAATACTAGAATCATCTTCTACCACAAGGATCTTGGACATACATGTTCACTCCTCTTTTAACATTATTAAGCCTGCCAAACGCCCAGTTCTACCATTACTGTACCGGTAGGAATATAATAATTCCGGATGACAGTAAGTACATATTTCAGCCACAGTAATATTTTCTTCAGGTACTCCTTCTTCCATTAACTGCAAACGGTTGGCTTCCCATAAATCCAATTGAGCTTTGTTTTTATCTTTAATTTTTAATATTTTATCCCACTGTTTAAAACTGTTTTTAACTTGATTAATAACGGAAGTATCTACTTCATAATGACAAGGACCTATAGAAGGACAAATAGCCGCTAAAATATTTTCAGATAGACAATTATATATTTCCTGCATCTTGCCAACGGTTTTTCTACCAATTTTTAAAATTGTTCCTTTCCAGCCTGCGTGGGCAATGGCTATAACTTTTTGAACAGGGTCTAAATACATAATGGGAACACAATCTGCATAAAAGGCGATTAAAGCAACCCCTGGTTTATTAGTAATTAAGGCATCTGTATCTTTAATAACCGTTTCTTGGTCTAAAGCACCTTTACCCCGGTCTTCTATACCTGCCTGATAAATCTTGTCCCCGTGGATCTGACCGGCAGCTACTATATTATCAAGAGAAATTCCTATAGCTTGTGAAAATCTTTTTCTATTTTCCTTAACAAGTTCAACATTATCTCCAGTATGAAAACCTAAATTTAATGTATCAAAAGGTTTTTCACTATTACCTCCTATCCGGGTACTAAACCCGTGTTTTACTAGTCCAGTAACGGTAAAAGCAGGTATAGTATAATATTTAACCCCGTTATTTTCTTTAAGGATAAACTTACTGATTATAGACACCCCCAAATTAACTTTATAATACTACAAGAGAAATTTATATTAATTTTTGACTAAATATTGTTAAATATCTGTAAATATAAAATCATCGATTTGGGCCCTCTTGGCAGCTTCTATCAAATCTTCCCGGGCAGCGCGGGGATTGGCCAGTAAAAGGTTCACACCAATAGTAGTATTAAAAAGATCCCAAAAGCGCAAAAGCAAATTCACCAGTGTACTTTTCCCGGAACCACTGAGACCAACAATTGCTAAGCGCCCCCCTTCAGGTAAGTAAAAATCCACCCCATTTAAAGCCCAGGGGTCATCCCCATTATACTGGAAACGTAAGTTTTTTACCACTAGATCAAATTTCTGGGATTGAAGGGAAGGAGCAATACTAAAAAGTATATTTTTTGTCATTCTATACAAAATTGGTATAGTTAGGGTAAAAATTATTCTATATATTTTCAGTCAGCTGGGCAAAATTACAGCTAGCCAGATCATTTAATAAATTACTCTGAATACCATTTAAGACCTGGTGGATAGGACAATGGTTGGCCCACTTTTTACTACAGTATTCAGGTTCAATTAAACAACGGTTAATTTTCACCGGGCCCTCCACCGCCTCCAGTACATCTAATAAGGTAATGTCCTGGGGAGGCTTAGCCAAACTATAACCTCCATCAACACCCCGGTAAGACTTAACAATCCCTGCTTTAATGAGAGAACGCATTATTTTTAACAGAAAACGCATGGGAATTTCCTCTTTTTCGGCAATAACCTGAGCATTGACAACTTCCTCCGAACCAAACCTGGTTAAATATAAAACTGCTCGAAAAGCATAATCCGTTGCCTGGTTAAGTTGCATTCTGATTCTCCTTTTTAATGTATACTATATTTGTCTGGTTTTAATTACAATATATTTTAATTATTTGTTAACGTCAAGAAAAAAGAGGTATAAATTTGTAAAAATTATACCTCTAAAATTAGCTTATTTAAAATATCTTTGTAATAGTCCTCTCAATGCTTGAGCATGACGGGCTTCATCTTTAGCTGCCTCATCAAAGGAATCATGGGCTTCATCAATATTATTTTCTTTAGCTACTTTTGCTGCTTCTTTCTTCATTTGATTGGATTTTTGCTCACCCTGTAAAGCCTTTTCCAAATTTTCTTTGGTACTGGCTGAAATTTCACCATTTAATTCTCCAAAACGAGCAGCATGTAATGCTTCTTCCCAGGCAATAGTTTTTAAAACCTCTGCTATTTCCGGATAACCTTCCCTTTGTGCTTGACGGGCTGCCGCTAAATACCAACCTACTTCGCTATTTTCTCCATTGAAGTTAGTACTTACTGCTTCCTCCACTACTGTTCCCTTTGTAACTCCTAATTGATTTTCTGTCACTAATTTAAGTTCCATATTATTTTACCTCCCTGATTTGAATTTTTTTAATATAAAATAGCTTGTGTATTTTAAAGTTTTAATATGTAGTATTTACATTTTTAAACCTACTCTCACCTTCCTTTCTAATAACAATGTATACTATTTAAGTATAGTTTATGGGAAATGTATACTTTTTTGGTATGCTTTTAATTATAATAGATTTGCCAGATTCGTCAAGTTTTTTTAGTGTATTAATACAAGTCCTTAATTCATATTTTTTATAAAATAAATAAAGGGATATGTGTTTAAAAAGATACCTATTAAACTAAAAAAATTTACAAATTGTATTGTATATTTAGTACAGTTTTTTCAAAAGATATATGATGTAAATAATTTTAAAATAAAGGAGGCTCTAAATATGCCAAATCAACAAAAATTACAACAAGCTATGCAAGCTGCCCAACAAGCCCAACAAGCAGTGCAGCAGGCACAAACCAATGCTAATCCACAACAATTACAACAGGCTCAACAACAACTTCAACAAGCTCAACAACAGTTACAGCAAGTTCAACAACAATTAGGAACTCAAGTAACTGCACAACAAATGCAACAGCTACAACAAGCTCAACAACAACTTAAACAAGCTCAACAATCAATGCAACAAATACAAAATAAACTTCAATAAGTTTTAATTTGGGTCCGTATAAATAAAGTATGGGCCCTAATTATTTTTCGATAATAGCTAAAAATAATTAATCAATAAAATAATAATTGGCGCTATAAAAAGCATAATAAAAGAAAATTTTAGATTATACTTAAAGGTAACGTTTAGTGGTTTTTCTTTTATAGTATCTGCTACTATGATTGTAAAAGGAACAAAAGGAGAAATACTCATAGCTATATACCAACAGGTAAGTAGGGTTAAAGCAAAAGCTACATTTGACAAGCCTATAAATTCTGGTGTAATGGTGAGAGCTAGGGTAGTCACCGTTATCATCATATGAACACCACACAAACTTAAAACAATAGTTAATAATATGAAAAATTGAATGATAAAATATAAAGGTAACGAGTTTAAAGAAAGCAAAATACTTCCAATATTATCTTTTAATGGTGTAAAAGATATCATTGAACCTAAGAAACCTGTAGAAATTAAAAAAGGTATAAAACTTTTAAAGTCTAGAAGATTTTTACAATATTTTTTCAACTCATCTCTATACTTATCCAAAGCATTTAGAAAAAAACCCCAAAATGTTGAATAGATTATTATAATTACAGCTATTATATAAAGCTGATTTGAAAAAGGAATAAAACTTTCGCCTAAAAAAGCTAGAAAAATTAAAACAAATATATGAAATAAAAGTTCATACATTTTTTTGTCATTCCCACTACTTCTAATGGAACTTAAAGTGTTATTTAATTGTTGTAAGAGTTTATTATCAATTTTAAGAAAAAAGGCAGATACCATGATGATTAAAATTACCATAGATAATCCACTTAAAAAATATTCAGAATATGTTAACGAAGTAAATAGAAGCACCATATTTACTACACCATCATAAGGAGAAAATACCATATAGGAAGAATATCCGGCTGTATATAAATGAGCTAAATATTCTTTAGGGAATTTTATTTTTTCCAATAGTTTCTGCATCGTCGGGATAGAACCTATGTTTAAAGGGATAGTCAGAGATAGATGTGTTATAGCAAGAAGAGCAAATAAAAAAATAGGTTTTTCACTTTTAGATGCCACATAGTCTTCTACTGACTTCAAATATTGTCCATGTTTTATGGGAAAAGAAATCATAGGAATAACCACGAATAGCACAGGTATTCCAATACTTTTTATTAAACTACTATACCAAACATTAAAGCCCAAATTATATTTAAATAAAATTATATGTCCTAAAGTAAGAGAAATTATTGAAACATACAACTGAAAACCCCTGGTCATAGTGAGAGATGATACTAATAAAAAACAAATACCTACTGAAACCAAAATTGCAAAATTATTTTGATTTAAATTAAAAAATTCATTTAAATAAACTAAAACAAAAATAAAATACATACTAAAAAAATATATCTTTTTCATATAAAGTATCATTCCTTTCGCTACGCTCAAGGCACAAAAATTTAATGAAAGTGCTCTCCCTTAAAACTTCTAATTAGTGCTATACTGTATCTGGATGAGCAGATACACTACAGAGCACGGGGAGGTGAGTGGTGCAGTCAGCTAAGCTACTGCCCGCATATAAAGATGTGCCGTTTGCTATTTTCAAGAACAAATAAGTGTGCCATCGAGCACGTAAACTAATCTTTGTATAAACAGTTCCCGTTTATTATTAGCAAACAGTCAATGTCTGCTTTATCCACCATAATCTTATGAGGGGACGTGTTTATGCTAAAAATTGTTTATCCTATTTGCTGTGGAATTGATGTCCACAAAAAGTTTGTTGTCGCAACGGTTGGTACTACTAACAAATCGGGTGTTACAGAGTACCAAACGAAGCAGTTTTCAACCTTTACTGAAAATCTACATCAACTTTTAGATTGGTTAAAATCTAAAAACTGTATTAACGTTTGTATGGAGTCTACAGGCAAGTACTGGCACCCCGTTTTTAATATCTTAGAAGAATACTGTGATGTTGTAGTCGCTAATCCAAAGTATGTTAAGGGTATTCGTGGCAAGAAAACCGACAAAAAAGATTCTGTTTGGCTTTGCGATCTACATAAGCACGGTTTAGTTCCCAGCAGCTTTATACCACCCTTATTAACCCGTCAAATTCGTGATTTAATGCGGTATAGGTTTAAACTCATCAACTTTAAATCAAGCGAGAAAAACCGTATTCAAAACTCTCTTACTGTCTCAAACATCATGATTTCCAGTGTTGTTTCTGATACTTTTGGTGTAAGCTCCATGAAAATTATTAATCATATCCTTGAAAATCCTGATGTTAAGGATTTCGATGTTTCACCAATGCTGCATAAAAGTATGCAAGATAAAGCAGAAACAATTACAAAATCAATTAATGGAAATTTGACTAAGCCACAAGCCGATAAAATGCGTGTTTGCCTTGACCATTTTGACAACATTGAGAAACACATAGCTGATATTGAAAAAGTTGTTTTAGCTTTAGCTCAGCCATATTTACCTCAAATAGAACTAATTTTATCAATGCCTAGTATTAATGACATTTTTACTGCAATTGCCATAATCGGTGAAATCGGTATTGATATGTCAGTTTTTCATTCCTCCAAACATTTATGCTCATGGGCTGGACTTACTCCACAAAATAACGAAAGTGCTGGCAAGAAGAAATCTGTCCGCGTTTCACGAGCTGGCGTGTATATCAAGCCCTTATTAGTTCAATGTGCAAATGCTGCAATTAAAAGTAAGAAGTTTACCTATTTTAAGGTTCGTTATGATCAGATTAAGAAACGCCGAGGTCACAAAAAAGCCATTATTGCTATTGCCCATATGCTACTGAATTGTATTTACCACATGCTTGATAGGAATGAGACATTTAACTATGATTTGTACAAAATTGACTCCAAACCAAAACAAACTTATGCTCCTCAGATTACTGAGGAAATGGCTGTACGTTACCTGCAAACGTTAGGTTACCAAATACCCGATATGCGTAATACCGTTTGATTTGATATTCTAATAGATTCGTTTTTTAAAGCCGCTTTTCAGTGGGCTTATTTTGTTATGTCCTCTTTTACGTAATCATGTTTTTTAGATTTCTTTCAAACTATTAACCTGCCTTATATTTTACATTTTCGGATTAGTAAGTTTAATTACAATTTTCATTATTAAAACAAATTCCCCTTTATATTAACATAGAGGGGAGTGTGTTTTAATAATTTTGTTTTTTTACACTACTTCCAATAATCCCTAAGAATTTGGAAAAGTTTTTTTAAACCACTAATTATGTAAACTCATATTATATATAAGAGATAAATTATTTGGGATGGATTATGTATGGCTAAATTTAGGATTTTAAGTTTTGATGGCGGTGGTATTAGGGGAGCATTGACGGCAACATTATTAAAAAGATTAATAAAGGAGTATCCTAAATTAATAGAAATAACAGATCTGTTTGCAGGTACTTCTACTGGTTCCTTTATAGCTTTAGGCCTGGCATCAGGTTTAAGTATAGAAGAAATTGCTAATTTATATACAGTGGAAAATGCTAAATATATTTTTTTCTCCAGACATCTCGGGTTATTTAGACCTAAATACAGTCATAGAAATTTAAAAGAAGTGCTATTAAGGGTATTCCCAAAGACACTTAGATTAATGGATTTAAATAAATTTGTAGTAATACCGTCATTTAGGGTTAAAGGTTCTAATACTGCAAGTTGGAGCCCAATATTTTTCAATAACTTTCCTGATTCCAATACTAAACATGCTACTGTTATCGATGTAGCCCTTAGTAGTAGTGCAGCACCTATTTATTTTCCATCCTATAACCATCATATTGATGGTGGTCTGATAGCAAACAATCCAAGTATAGCAGCCATATCTATAGCAGCTGACCCATATTATGCTAACCAGATTCGTGATGAAATTTGTCTATTATCAATTGGTACCGGTTTTAATCCTCATAAAATTAAAGGGGATACTGCCAAGTGGGGACTGATACAATGGCTGTTTAATAAAAATCCACCAGTTCCTTTAGAAACAATAATGTTTGATGGAGCTGTAGAAGCTGATTCATATTTTAGTTATCAATTTTTAAAAGATAGATTTCACCGTTTAAATCCCGAGCTTAATAAATCCATATCTCTAGATGATTATCAACAAATACCTTACCTTATTTCTTTAGCTAATAATTATAATATTTGTGAAACAATTGCTTGGATCAAAAATTACTGGTTTACTGATAGTTTAATCGCACAATCTAAAAATGAAAAGCAAGATTTTGACCTTTTAAAAGGGAAATATTGGCATAATTTAATCAATAAATTTTACAAATAAGCCCAACACTCCGAACATTTATATTTAATCACACAACTTTATTGCGACTTATAAAAATATTCACAATATCCCATAAAAATCAATATTGTTTCACAAAAAGCTCTACCATTTAAAAATGGTAGAGCTTTTTACTTAACTGTTGACTACATTTTTTTCCAAGAAAAATTCTCTAATTTCTCCTGACTCCAAGGATTTGGAAACATCAATAATTCTCTGATTGCGTGAGCCCCTAAAAACCAGAGAAATATCCTTTTCTTTTATTATAAATGGACCATCTACTAAAACATCAATTAATTCCATGACCGGTAAATCTTTTACTTCTTCAAAAGTATATCCGGTATATACCCAGATATTTACCCCTGGCTTCCGCTTACGAATAAAAGAAATAACATTGAGGAGTTTTTCCCACTGCATTAGAGGGTCCCCTCCACTAAAGGTTAGGCCTGCGTGTTTGGGAGTTAACTTCTTTAAGAGCATTTTAGCCAATTCTCTTTCGGTAATTTCTTGGCCACCCTCTCGGGGAAGCAAAGAGGGGTTATGGCAGCCCTCACATCTTCTAGGACACCCTTGTAAAAAAGTAACTACTCTAATACCTGGTCCATCTACTATGGAATCAGTAATTACATCACCATATCTAATCATAGTTTCACCTCAATAAGTTAAAGCTTTCTAATACCTGACAATTAGCCATTAGTAACTAATTACTAAATTCCATGTGTTTAGTACGGTTCTTTTCTTCGGCTTTTTTAGCATCATTAAACATATCCAGGGTAGAAAGATAACCTGTAATACGTCTTACTCTACTGATTTTACCACTGGTACCACAGGCTGGACAAAGATCCGTATCTATTACACCATTAAACCCACATTCTTTGCAAATATCTACCGGAAAATTTACAGCAGCATAACCCATATCGGCTTCATACATAGCCTGTATAATACTCTCAAAAGCTTCTAAATTATTAGTAGGTGCAGATGGTAATTCTACATAGGAAATATGACCAGCATTACAAAGCTTATGATAAGGTCCTTCTATATTTATTTTTTTAATAGCATCAATTTTATAATCCACCGGTACATGAAATGAATTAGTATACCATTCTTTATCAGTTATACCTTTTATTTCGCCGAATAATTCCCTATCCTTTGTGACAAATTTTCCACTTAAACCTTCTGCCGGTGTGGCCAGTAAGGAGAAATTTAAATTATATTTCTGGGATGCTTCATCACATTTACGTCTTAAATGACTAACAATTGATAAACCTAAAGCTTGTGCTTCGGCGCTTTCTCCATGGTGTTTACCCGTCAATGCCATCAAAGTTTCGGCAAGACCAATAAAACCAATACTTAATGTACCATGTCTAATCGCCTTTTCTATAGTATCGTTAGGTTCTAAATCTTCACTGTCCAGATACAGCTTTTGCCCCATTAAGAAAGGAAAATCTTTTACTTTTAACCTCTTTTGAAAATCATAACGGGTTAACAGTTGTTTAACAGTTAAATCAACCATTTTATCCAAGCTACTCCAAAAATCCGATAGGTTTCCCTTAGCATTTATCCCTAGGCGAGGTAAATTGATAGTCGTAAAGGATAGGTTACCCCTACCTTCTGTCACTTCGGGGCCATGAACATTTCCGATAACCCTGGTACGACAGCCCATGTAAGCTACTTCATCATCAAATATGGAGTTAAAACTGGAATCCTGGAAAGAAAAATTAGGGAATAATCGCTTACAAGCAACCTGCATACTCAGTTTAAATAAATCATAATTAGGGTCTTCCGGGTCATAATTAATACCATCTTTTATTTTAAAACAAATATTAGGGAAAATTGGGGCTTCGCCCTTACCTAGGCCTTTCTCGTAAGCTTTTAAAAGCATTTTGGTAATCATCCTTCCACCCCGGGTCGTATCAGTACCCAGGTTAATAGAGGAAAAAGGCACTTGGGCACCTGCCCTGCTGTGCATGGTATTTAAGTTATAAACAAAACCTTCCATAGCCTGATAAACTTCATCTTCAACCCGTTCTTGAACTAATTGGGCAAATTTCTCCTGGTCAACTTTCACTCCTAATTTATCCAAAGTATCTTTTAATAACTTTTCCTGGCGTTGAAATTCTTTTTCTACATAAATACCCAGATCACGGTCAAAAAAAGCAAATGATTGTCCACCATGTTGATCATTTTGGTTACTTTGTAGGATTATTGCTGCTAATGCAGCCGCAGTTTTTATGCTTTTAGGAGGTCTTATGTACCCGTGACCATTATTAAAACCTTCTTTTAATAATCTATGTAATGGAATTTGTAAACAAGTTAAAGTTTTGCCGTACCAGGCCAAATCATGAATATAAAAATCACCGTTAATATGAGCTTCGGCCTGCTCCAGAGGTATAACCCTTTTTAAATAATACTCTTTTGAAGCAATTTCCGATATTTGTAAAACTTTAGCAGAAGGGGAATTACCCACATTGGCATTTTCCCTATTGGTCTCCCTTAAAACATCGGCAACAGCATCCATCATTTCTGAACGGGTTTCTCTAATCCTGGTCCGCTTATCACGGTATAATATGAATGCCTTGGCCGTTTTAGCATGACCCTTTTCTATTAACACTTTTTCAACAACATCCTGAACATCTTCTACAGTAAAAATATGGCCATTGAAACGGTTTTTTAAAAACCGCAAAACTTCAATTGTAAGTTCCATAGCAGTTTGCCTATCTTCACCACCTACTGATTGGGCAGCCTTAAATATTGCATCTGTTATTTTATTTTCATTAAAAGCCACCTCACGGCCATCCCTCTTTCGTATAGTACTAAACAATTTACTCCCTCCTCTTACCATTTCGCAGTAGTCCTTCTATTTCTTTCACAAAAGTATTTATGTCTTTAAATTCCCGGTAAACTGAAGCAAATCTTACATAGGCAACTTCATCTAAACCTTTGAGCTTGTCCATAACCAATTCACCAATTAAAGAGGAGCTTATTTCTCTCTCCATTCGATTTTTTAGCTCCCGTTCAATTTCTTCACTCACCAATTCTAACTTTTGTAAGGCTACAGGTCTTTTTTCACAGGCTTTAATCAGACCATTTAATATTTTTGTTGAATCATACACCTCTCTCTTACCATCTTTTTTTACAACTATCAGAGGAACATCTTCAATTTTTTCATAGGTAGTAAATCTTTTGGTACACTCTGCACATTCTCTACGCCGCCTAATAGAGTTACCATCATCGGTAGAACGGGTATCTAATACTTTGGTATCATAAAAACCACAAAAAGGACAGCGCATTACTTTCACTCCTTGTGTAAGTTCAAAAAAAGTTAATAATTAATAGGATAAAAATATTTAAAACTATGAACTATTTATCTTTTGTTTTGTTGCAGGGTTTTTATTTTATGGAGTCGAATAGTAGTAAATATTATAGAAAAATAATAACTGTCACTAGATCTAGTGACAGTTATTATTTTAATCTACTATATTTAGTATGTCAAACCATTTCTTTCCCTTTTTATCTAAACAAAATACATAATAATTTACAAAAAATATAAACCCCGGCTGACACGGACCGTTCTAAATTTAAAATTTTCCACTATCTCACTGTTTCACTCTTCCACTATTTACCTGACCCATTCTTCATTTCGTTCTTTACGGGGTATTTCTGTAAATTGTTGGGCTTCTACTAAAATAACATCAATACCTATTCTGATTATTTTTTCCCAGGGGACAATATAATCTTCTTTTTTTCCAAATATACTTAAGAATCTTCCTGAATACCCAGGAAGTATTAATGCTGCAATTCTCCCAGTCTCTACATCTATATCGATATCTTTTATAGGACCCAATCTTCGACCATCAACAACATTGATTATTTCTCTTTCTTGTAAATCAGATATTTTAGCCAGCATCAAAACCCCTCCCTTAATGGTGGACAATATATTTATATTGTTTAAATACTTATTTCATGACAAAAAAATAAATCGCCCTTTAGGCGACTAGGAAATACTCCAAACTTCTTTTAAGAGGTTAGTAAGATTTTGCCATATTTTCTCAAAAAAGTATTTTTTATTTATTTTTATCTTGATATTAGCAAAAGCCGGAATGGTTTCGTTATCTTCAACCCTTGTTTTCTTTTCTTCCCTAATCCACTCACTATGACAGAGGGGAGGATAAAGAACACACCACCAGTTAGCACCTTGACCCTGACCAATTATTACTTTTAAGGCTAGATACTTTCCTGCAGGTAAAACAGTTTTACCATATTTCCGTGTAGGAAAATCAGCTTTAGTTAATTCAAGCTTTAGTGGATAGTTAAAGCCTTGATTTATTATCTTTCTCCTGGCTTTTCTTTCGATAGTATTAAAATGCTCTTCTATATATTCTATCGCTTCTTCACTTTCTTTTAAATGTTCAATCCCACATAGTTCATTTAAAACAATATCTCTAATCTGTAGTTTCAATTGCTGATCATTTATGCTGTCGGAGTTGGCAATAACATGGAGGCGAATTAGTTCATCATTCCTATTATCTGCCCAAACTATTTGATTTAAAAAAAACAATAAAACAACAGAAATCATAAACCACTTTTTTGTCATATGAAGCACCCCGTTACATATGTTTTTTCATATGGTTAAGGGCCGCCTTTTCAAGCCTACTCACTTGAGCCTGGGATATACCTATTTCATCAGCTACTTCCATTTGAGTTTTCCCATCGAAAAACCTCAAAGTTAAAATTAACCTTTCCCTTTCATTAAGTTTACGTAAGGCTTCTTTAACCGCTATGTTTTCCAGCCAGTTTAAATCGGAATTTTTTTCATCACCTACCTGATCCATTACAAAGATTGGGTCTCCACCATCATGGTAGATAGGTTCAAATAATGAAACTGGTTCTTGTATTGCATCTAGTGCAAATACTATATCTTCTCTGGGCAATTTTAATTCATCAGCAATTTCCGTAATTGTAGGTTCTTTAGAATGTTTATTAACTAGGGAATCCCGGACTTGTAAAGCTTTATAAGCTATATCTCGTAAAGATCTACTAACCCGAATAGGATTATTATCCCTTAAATATCTTCTTATTTCCCCGATTATCATTGGTACAGCATAAGTAGAAAATTTTACATTTTGGTTTAAATCAAAATTATCTATAGCTTTCATTAAGCCTATACAACCTACCTGAAATAAATCATCAACATATTCCCCTCGGTTAGTAAACCTTTGAATTACACTTAAAACTAATCTTAAATTTCCTTGAATAAGCTTTTCCCTTGCTTCATTATCTCCTGCTTTTAATTTATTAAATAACTCGCGCATTTTTGCATTGGATAAAACGGGTAATTTAGCAGTATCGACACCACAAATCTCTACTTTATTTATTATCAACCTAATTTACCCCCTAAGTACAGAACTTATTTTAGTTATTACCTTGGAAAAGGGGGTTTATTCGATAAAAAGGATTAATATGTTAGCTGAAATAAAGTATTTTCATTCTGAGATTTGTAAATAAAATTAGCTATTCAGAATAAAACAAAATTATTCTACGTAATACTATAAGTTCATTTGTTGAGATTAA
Organism: Clostridia bacterium; assembly: GCA_030154225.1. Classification (GTDB taxonomy): domain Bacteria; phylum Bacillota; class Peptococcia; order Peptococcales; family BICA1-8; genus JASKKI01. The sequence goes on from JASKKI010000023.1 coordinate 25,456, forward strand.
TTTCAAATAAGTTATGAGGAATATAATAAAAAAACCCTCAGTTTGATACTGAAGGTTCATTCCATGCGCTGAATTTCTTTTTTCAGACGCTTAATTATTCTTTTTTCCAATCTGGAAATATAAGATTGAGAAATACCTAAAAAATCGGCAACTTCTTTTTGAGTTTTCTCCTGACCACCTTTTAAACCAAATCGTAGTTCCATAATCTTTTTTTCCCTCGGATTTAATTTTTTCATGGCAGTATGCAGAAGCTTTTTATCTACCTCTTCCTCCAAAGATTTATAAATTATATCATTTTCTGTACCCAAAACATCGGAAAGTAACAGTTCATTTCCATCCCAGTCAATATTTAATGGTTCATCAAAACTGACTTCAGATTTAGTTTTATTACTTCTTCTTAAATGCATCAGAATCTCATTTTCAATACACCTAGAAGCATAAGTAGCCAGTTTTATTCTTTTTGCAGGATCAAAGGTGTTGACTGCTTTAATTAAACCTATAGTTCCAATAGATACTAGATCTTCAATACCTATTCCCGTATTTTCAAATTTTCTGGCAATATACACTACTAAACGTAAATTACGTTCGATTAAAATGCTTTTTACATTTTTATCTCCTGCTTCAAGTCTTTCTAACAAGACTCCCTCTTCATCTTGACTTAATGGTGGAGGCAGGGCCTCACTACTGCCCACATAAAAAACATCTTCAGAAAGTCCCAAAAGTTTAAGTAATTTTATGAGCGTTAGTTTTATACTCCATTTGAATTTAATAATCTGACCTTCATATATCAATTTTGCCCACCTCCCAAATACTTAGTGCGAAAGTATGCTTAGACACTGAAACAAATTTTCACAGTTTCATTCCCGGGTAAGCATATCAGGATGTACTAAAGCCTGATATGTACCTTGTGGACATAATTTAAGATGATAAATACCAATAACCACTTTTGAATTGAAATATATCTTATCACCATCCTTTATTTTTACTTTATCCGGTTTTATACCAATTAACATCCCATTTTGGTTGCCTAGAGAACTAAATGGAATTAGCCTAACTCTAGTGGTCCAAGGTGATCCAGCTAAAGCATTAATTTGTTCATCTAAAGGTGGTAATTCTTTTTTATCTAACATTTTTATTAACTCCGGAGGTAAAACTGCTGCTAATTTTTTATGTTCTATAACCATAACCGGTTCTTTACTTATGGGATCATTAAGCTGATTTCCTGTATCAACCAGGGCATCAACTTCTATAAAATTATTAAATAGCTCAATATATACTCTAACCAGCCATGGACCTTGTTGTAAATTCTTTCTAATATAACTGGCCCCCCATAGTCCCAGAATTATGGCAATTATTAAACCTACCAAGAGCCAGGCTGTTTTAAAATTTATTGCATTTACTGCTATGCCGTTCCAGGTTTCAATAAAATCAGGATTATTGTCAAAAAGATATATTGACCCTAAAACAGCCCCACCCATGATAAAAGATACTAAATAAAAATAGGCGGCAGATTTTAAGAACCGCCTAAAATTGATAAAGCCAAAGGTTACTAGTACCATAATTAATGAACACAATACTTTTACCAAAAAAGTAGTAACAAAAGGCATATAGGGAAAAAAAATCATTACAGAATAAAGAGCCCCAATAAACGCTCCTAAACATAAACGTTTAAAAGAGGTTCTTAATCTTCCTAATTTAGCTGCCGCCCATAAAATAAAAAAGTCCATAGTAAAATTAATTAAAAATACCGTATCAAGATAGACATTATTGCTGGGCGACACCAAATCACCTCCACTTTTATGACTAGATCAAAGCAATAATTTTCTGTCTACATTATAACTTATCACCTTTTAGAATTATGTCATTTTTTGCGTATTTTAACATTAATTACTTTTATTTCCATTAAATAAAACCACCATAGGTGGCTTTAATAATTAATCAAATATATGTGTTTTCCATAATATTAAACCGATAACATGTCTAACCTCTTGGATAAATTGATCTTTGCCTTCTTTAATTTAAAAATGCTTCAATTTTTTCAGTAGCCTTTGCCAACTTCATATTACTTTCAGCAATAATAGTCTGTAAATTATTTTTTGCCTCTTCATAAGTATAAATTTCTTTTCTACTTAAATTTAAAAATTCTATTGAGGGCCGATAATCAAGAGAATATATAAGATTAATGAGAAAAATGATATCATGAGAAAAACCGAGATGAGCACCGTATATCTTATACGTTGACAATCTCGGTCATTATTTTTTTAAAGTACTGCTCCTCCATCTACACAAAGTACTGCACCAGTAATAAAGCCGGCTTCATCTGATGCTAAAAATGCATAAGCATTAGCAATATCTTCTGGAGTACCCAGTCTTCCTAATGGAGATTTGCTTCTAAGCATATCTAAAACCTTATCGGGAACAGTTTCTAACATAGGAGTCATAGTATAACCTGGTGCCACAGCATTTACCCTTATTCCTTTCCGACCTAATTCTTTCGCCCAAGTCTTGGTCATACCTATTACTCCCCACTTGGTAGCTGCATAGTTAGTTTGACCGAAGTTTCCATAAACACCAACTATGGAACTGGCATTCAGGATAACACCACCTGTCTCTTGTTCTGCCATTACTTTGGCTACTGCTTGACCGCAGTTATAAACACCCTTTAAGTTAACATTGATAACTTTATCAAATTGTTCCTCAGTCATTTTCAAAAGTTGTGCATCAGCTGTAATTCCCGCATTATTTACCAGAATATCAACCTGCCCAAATTTTTTAACAGTTTTGGCTACCATATCATCAACACTTTTTCTATCTGTTACATCAACAATTAAACCTAGTGCTTCCTGTCCTAATTCTCTAACTTTTTTTACTACACTGTCAATATTTTCTTGATTGACATCAGCTACAACAACACTGGCACCTTCTTGGGCAAATTTGATCGCAGTATACTCACCTATCCCTCTTCCACCACCGGTTATAATTGCTACTTTTCCTGTAAGTCTCATCTTCGTTACCCCCTTAAATAAATATGGTTAAATATCGATTATCGATAGCTAATAGTAATTATTGTAATTCAATTAGCTTTTAGCTGTTTAGTTTAAAAAGTTCGGGAAATGCCCTTGTCAAAAGTAAGGGCAAAACCCAGATATGTGAGGAGTACTGAAAAGTTTATCTTTCAAATAAGGCAGCAACCCCTTGGCCTCCGCCAATACAGAGGGTAGCCAGACCTTTTTTAGCATCCCGCTTTTGCATCTCATATAGCAAGGTTACCAGGATTCGGGCTCCACTGGCACCTATGGGATGCCCCAGGGCAATGGCCCCACCATTAACATTGACAATATCCGTATCTAATTCTAAATCTTTAACAACTGCCAGTGACTGGGCAGCAAAGGCTTCATTAGCTTCTACCAGGTCTAAATCACTGATTTGCCAGTCCGCTTTAGCTAAGGCTTTTTTGGTAGCATCAACTGGCCCGATACCCATAATGGCCGGGTCTACGGCAGCAGATGCTCCAGCAACATACCTGGCCAGAGGGGTAACCCCTAATTCTTTTGCTTTGTCAGCAGTGGCCAACACTAAAGCAGCTGCACCATCATTAATTCCCGAAGCATTTCCAGCGGTTACTGTACCGTCTTTTTTAAAAGCTGGTCTAAGTTTGGACAATACTTCCAAGGTTACACCAGCTTTAGGAAATTCATCTACGCTAAATTCTTTAAAATCTTTTTTCACCGGTACTTGGACAGGAACTATCTCGTCTTTAAAGCGATTATTTTTTAGGGCTACTTCTGCTTTATTTTGGCTGGCTACAGCAAAAGCATCCTGTTCTTCCCTGGTTATGCCCCACCTTTCGGCAATATTTTCCGCTGTAATACCCATATGATAATCGGACATAGCACACCAAAGACCATCGTTGATCATGGAATCAACCAGTTCACCATTACCCATCCTATAACCAAAACGGGCTTTAGATAATAGATAAGGAGCCTGGGACATATTTTCTGTACCACCTGCAACAACAACATCTGCATCTCCCAGGGCAATAGCCTGGGCGGCTAGCATAACTGCTTTTAATCCTGAACCACAAACTTTATTTATGGTTAATGCTGGTACATTGATAGGTAAACCGGCTTTTAAAGCAGCTTGGCGAGCAACATTTTGTCCAAGACCGGCCTGGAGAACACAACCCATTATTACTTCATCAACTGTTTCAGGCCTGGCATTAGCACGCTGTAATGCTTCTTTAATCACAATACTCCCTAATTCCTGGGCACTAATATTTGTTAAAGAACCCCCGAAGCTACCGATAGGTGTTCTTACTGCACTTAAAACTACCACTTCTCGCATACCATATTACCTCCTAAACTATTAAAATCAGTTAAAATCCAATGGTACTGGAAATTCGACACCAGAACCATAACTTTTATTAATTTTTACCTCTTAATCCCATTGGTTCCGGTCTAAAAATTCGAGCATCCATTTGTTTTAGAGTACTATCCATCTTAGGATTAAATTTCATTAAATTTAGAATATCTTTTTCAAGATCAATACCTGGTGCAATCTCTGTCAAATATAACCCGTCTTCTTTTAATTCAAAGACAGCTCTTTCAGTAATATACATAACAGGTTGATTAACTTCCCTAGCATATTTTCCACTAAAAGTAATCTGTTCTACAGCCTCAATAAATTTACTTACTTTACCTTCTTTTTTGATAACCAGATTACCATCCACCACATCAATTTCTAAACCTCCGGCAGTAAATGAACCGCAGAAAAATACTTTTTTGGCATTTTGAGTGATATTTATAAAGCCCCCACACCCGGCAATACGTGGACCAAATTTACTCACATTAACATTACCTTCCTGATCAACCTGGGCTAATCCTAAATAAGCTAAATCTAAGCCGCCACCATCATAAAAATCAAATTGGTATGGTTGGTCTAAAATCACTTCAGGATTAATTGCGGCACCAAAACTCAATCCACCAGCAGGAATACCTCCAATAGGTCCTGACTCAACGGTCAAAGTCATATATTCTCCGATACCTTCTTCATTGGCAACCATAGCTACTGCCTCCGGAATACCAATTCCTAGGTTGACAATTGTATTTGGTTGTAATTCCATGGCTGCTCTTCGACCAATAATCTTCCTTTCATCTAAAGGAATACTCTTAACCTGGTTTACAGGTACTTTTATTTCACCGGTATATGATGCATTATACTGTTCAGCAAAAGTTTGCATATGGTCCTGAGCCTCGGCAACAACAACAGCGTCAACATATATTCCGGGAATTTTCACCAACTTGGGATCTAATGTTCCTGCTTTAACTATTCGTTCCACTTGAACAATTACTTTACCACCACTATTCTTTACTGCCTGAGCAATAGCAGTAGCTTCTAAAAATACTGCTTCTTTTTCCAGGGTAATATTACCTTTTTCATCAGCTGTAGTTCCTCTTATAAAGGCAACGTTGATGGGAAAAGCCTTATATAAAAGCCGCTCTTGCCCATTTATATTGACAAGTTCTACTATATCTTCAGTGGTTTTTGAATTAAGTTTACCACCTTCAACCCGAGGATCAACAAAAGTTTTTAAACCAACGTGGGTGATTGTTCCAATTTTACCGGCCGCGATATCACGGAAAAGGTGAGATATTACACCCTGGGGTAAATTATAAGCTTCTATTTTATTTTCTATAGCCAGTTTACCCATTTTAGGGGCCAGATTCCAATGACCACCTATTACCCTTTTTATTAGCCCTTCATGACCTAAATGGTTTAAACCCTTCTCTTTTCCATCACCTTGACCGGCTGCATAAACCAGGCACAAGTTTTTAGGCTTTCCAGTTTGTACAAATCTCTGTTCCAAAGCAATTGTTAAAGCTTCAGGATGACCATTACCTACAAAACCACCAGTAACTAAAGTATCACCATCATTTATTAGTTCAACAGCTTCTCTTGCAGTTAAAAATTTTAGTGCCATATAAGCCACTCCTCAAAAAAGTATATTTAGAAGTAATTAATAGCTTGAATAAAACTTGCAGTTTGTTTTTCCATTAAACAGCTTCCGGTTTAATCCGGAAGCTGTGTTAATTGGGGACATTCCTCTGACCTCAGTGGCGGGCATAAAGGAGAGGTATGTCCCCTCTCCCCTTTATACAATTCCAAACAATGTTGCCAGAATAATTACAATTGCTGTAGAAGCAAATGGAATTACCAAGGATACCATACCAAGGTCAGGATATGAAGCCTTATGGGTTAATCCGGTAATAGCCAGTAGGGTTATTACAGCACCGTTATGGGGCAGGGTATCAAAACCACCAGAGGACAAGGAAGCAATTTTGTGTAGTAGTTCCGGGTTCAATCCTACTTGTTGTCCCCATTCCAAATATCTTTGCCCCATAGCTTCCAAGGCAATACTCATACCACCAGAAGCAGAACCTGTAATACCTGCTAGCACGTTAACAGTAATGGCTTCTGAAACCAATGGGGTACCGGGGTCAATACTTAACATAAAATCTCTTACAACTGTAAAACCGGGTAGAGAACGGATAACATTACCATAACCAACCTCTGATGCAGTGTTCATAATTGCCAGCAAGGAACCGATTGCACCAGCATTAAGAGCTTTCATTAAGTTAGCTTCAGTTTTAATGTGCTTCCAACCAAAGACAATTGCTAAAATAATTCCAACAACCAAAGCACTAATTAAGGCCCAGATAGCAACAACACTGGGAATAGATACTTTAATGCCAACTGCTTCTAATTGAGCTGGATCCCATTTCAGAATTATCTTGGTAAACACATAGTTCAATACTAATACAGAAACCAGTGGCAAAATAGCTAAAACTGGGCTCATTAATTCCCCTTCGGAAAATTTGGATTCATCAGGTTCGTTGATAAAGTCATGTTTGGATCCGTAATTTTCACCAGCAGCTATAAATTTGTTTTTACGGTACTCTAACCAAGCAATACCGCCAATAGCCATGAGTAAACCAGCGATTATACCTGTTACTGGAGCAGCATAACCGGTAGTGCCAAAGTATTTACCGGGAATCAAGTTCTGGATCTGGGGAGTTCCCGGTAAAGCTGTCATAGTAAAAGTGAAGGAACCTAAAGCAATACAAGCAGGTATTAAACGCTTTGGAATGTCAGCTTCTTTAAAAAGTGCTGCGGCAAAAGGATAAACTGCAAAGGCAACAACGAATAAACTCACACCACCATAGGTTAATACTGCACAAGCTAAAACAACAGCAGTAATGGCTTTACCAGCACCTAGCTTTTTAATTATCCAGTGGGCAATAGATTTTGCAGCACCACTTTCTTCCATTACCTTACCAAAAACGGCGCCTAGCAAGAATACGGGAAAATAACTCTTGGCATAACCCATACCTTTAACCATAAATATCTCGGTATAAGTTCCCAATAAAGGGTAACCGGCTGTAAGGGCTGCCAGTAATGCCAGAATAGGAGCAAAGAGAATAACCGAATATCCACGATAAGCAACAAACATCAATAAAGCAAGAGAGATAATAATACCTAATACCATATAACTCCTCCTAATCTATTTAGATAATGAAAAAGGACACACCTCTCTTTGAAGCCTAACTTTGGGGTCGAGGTATGTCCCCAATTAGTAAAACACTTTTTAAAAAGTTCACCTCCCCGATAAAATTAAATACCAGTAATAGGTTTTAGCAAAATTCATGCCAATTAAAAAATACTTTAAAATCAACTTTATCAAATTATGTTTTGCATAATTTGTCTATATTTTTAGAAAAATATTTAGGATGTAGAATTTACACACAATAATTTTCGTCTAATATTTTAGAAATAGTCTATATTTTTAGAAATCCCTAGTCCATAGTGAAGCCATAGCCGGCCCTCCACCGACACATAAAGAAGCGCCACCAGTAGTTAAGCCAAGTCTCTCCATTTCATAATAAAGAGTTACAATA
>JASKKI010000024.1 GCA_030154225.1 Clostridia bacterium
AGAAAAACCGACTTCGTCGGTCTTTCAGAACCTACAGTAGCTACAGTGCTACCGTGCTACAGGAAATAAAAGATTAAGATTGAAGGTTAGCCCAAAAGTAATATTTTCTTTAAAGTTAAAAAAAGAGCCTTTTGGCTCTTTTTACCGTTCACCTAATACATATCCCGCTATATTAACAGAATGATCACCTATTCTTTCCAAATTGCTTAAAATATCCAGGTAAACCGCCCCAGCACTCCCATTACAAGTACCTTCATTTAATCTGACAATATGGGCTCTACGTAAATCTTTTTCCATTTGGTCAATAATATCATCACATGCTACTACTTTTCTAGCTAATTCTACGTTTTCAGCTTTAAGTGCTTCTAAAGACATTAAAAAGATTTGTTTTACTTGATCAACCATTTGCCGTAAGTCATCTACCGCTGTATCAGAAAACTTAACATTATTTTCCAAAGCATAATCCGTTAATTCCACCAGATTATCGGCATGATCGCCTACCCTTTCCAAATCACCTACAGCCTGTAAAACAATATAGCTGCGACCGGCCAATTCACTTGTTAGTTTTTTACCTGCAGAAGCTTGTACTACATATTCAGTAATATCCTTTTCCAACTGGTCAACTATATCTTCAAGCTGCAGAGCTGTTTGTTTATTTTCCAAACGATGTTCAAAGAAATATTTAACTGCATTTTCAAAAGTTTCACCGGCAATTTTCCCCATCCTTAATAATTCTCTACTAGCATTAGCTAACGCAACAGGAGGATTACCCAATAAACGGGGTTCCAAATACTGGGGTTTCTTATCAATTTCCGTTTCAACACCGGGAATAATTTTACTAACTAGAGCTGCTAATAGACCCACGAAAGGAAGTTGAATAATAGTATTAGTTATATTAAATACACCATGAGTTTGAGCAATCTGCATTTTAATATTTAGAGTTTGCCAAGTTCCCTCAAAACCGGGAAGTAAAATATAAATATAATCGGTAAATAATTTGACGATTTCTGTAAAAACACCTGTTAAAAATAAGGGTAAAAAGATAAGTGTGCCTATGATATTAAATAAAAAATGGGTTAAGGCTGCTCTCCTGGCAGCTACAGATGCCCCGATACCAGCCAATAAAGCGGTTACAGTAGTTCCTATATTATCTCCAAATAAAATAGGAATGGCTTGATAGTAGGTAACGACTCCTTGGTTTGCCAGTTCTTGTAAAACACCAATTGTCGCACTACTGCTTTGAACAATGGCAGTAAAAATTGAACCTATTAAGACACCTAATAAGGTATTATTTTCTACATTAGTCATTAATCCAATAAAGAAAGTAGAGTTTCTTAAAGGTTTCATACCATGTCCCATTACATCCATTCCGTAAAATAAAAGTCCAAATCCCAATAAGGTTTGTCCAATGTAATTTATCCGTTTATTTTTAAAGAAAAACAAGAAAAAAACACCTAAAGCAATAATTGGTAAAGCATATTTACTTAACTTAAAACCGATTAAATAAGCCGTAATTGTTGTCCCAATATTTGCTCCCATTATGACCCCAATAGCTTGTCTAAGTGGCAAAAGTCCCGCATTAACTAAACCAACGGTTAACACTGTCGTACCACTACTACTTTGAATCAGAGCTGTAACCAATGTACCAGTTAAAACACCCCTAAAAGGTGTTTTGGTGCCTTTTTCCAGAATCAATCTCAATCGGTCACCGGCAACAGCTTGTAAGCCTTCAGACATAGATTTAATACCAAATAAGAATAACCCCAAACCACCTAAAAAACTAAACAACATTTCAGAAACAGACATCAAAAACCCTCCAAACATATATCTCTCCAAATAACATTAGACTAAATTAAGCAAAATTTAATAAACTTCACACAAATTTAATATTAACACAATTTGTTTATTTATTTAAATAGTATTTTTGTAATAATTTATGGTAATTTGCACCTTTTTTTAACTAACCTAGTAATACGTTACTTTCAATGACTGCATGGATAAACTAGGCGACTTCAATGGTTTTAAAGCGAGTTAGCTTTATTTTTAAAGAAGCAATCATTTCTTCAAAGAATACATCAGGTGCCAAGCCATACCTAAGCATACTTTCATATAGGGTTAACTGAACCAGTTGGTTGTGGGTTAATCCAGCACAACTAGCCATAAAGTTTAATGAGCCTTTTGGGGATAAAGAAGGTGTACCATTAACATCAATTACATAAATATTACCCAATTGGTCCTCCTTAAGGTCTATCCGAATCAGGTCATTAGCGTATACAGCATCAAAAGTTTTAACACCTATTTCTAAGAGGATATTAAATCTTAAATCAGTTTCATTAATTATCTCAAACTGTTCCCGTAATTTATATTCCATCTTTTTAATATTTGTATCCCTTACCCCCAAATTTTTCGGAAAACCGATAATAGGTAAAATATATTTTTCTTTATTACCCAGAATCCCGATAGTATATTCTTGGCCAGGTAAGTATTTTTCTATGATCAAAGTACCGTGACCCAATTCTTTTTGAATAGCAATAATTTGTTCTTTTAATTGTATAAAATTATATACCACTGATTTTGGAGAGATACCAATACTATTCCCTCCCCCTGAAGGTTTTATTATAACCGGGAAGCCAATTTCTTCTACTTCGGCAAGTAATTTTTCAACATTTTTTAAGAAAATGGTTTCAAAAACTATATATTCAGGTACTAAAATCCCGTTTTCTCTCAACCTAGCATAAGTAATATCTTTATTACGGCATATTTCCATACTTTCAAAACTGGAATGGGTACAGGGAATATTATGTTTCCTCAAAAGCTTACGTACTAATGCCGCCCCATGACCATTATAAAGAGTATGAGGTAATGTCTTAAATCCTTCAGCTATAACAAAGGCCAGGTCAATAGGTTGATTATTGGTAACAAAATCCTCTATTTGTTCAGGAGTATAGATATCTAAAGGTAAAACATGATTATTACTTCTTTCTAACCCTTCTTTTATTGCTTCTACGTCTCTTTTTAATGCACATTCACTAAAAGCTCCTGTACGTTCCCCTTCACTTACCTGATTATATACAAACAATATTCTTTTCGGCATACAATACCTCCTAATAAATCAAATACTGTTAAATACGAGGATTAAATACAACCTACTTAAATTATCTAATGAATACTGCCCCTACACCCATTATATTCAATCTTGCTTTGTCTATAAAGTAAAAAAATTAATTATTATTATAATTTACCATGTTTACCCATAACTAAAATTAATTCGTCTGGTCTAACTAAATATTGCTGTTCTCTTTTTTCAACAAATAAAGAGATTTTCTCTTCATAATTCTTACCACTATCTAACTGGTACCATTCAATTTCAACAAGAAATTCATTAACTGCCAACCCCTTACGAACGCAATTAATTTTCAAACTGGCTACTGTATGCATATAGTTAAGAAGCTTACTTATGTTTTCATTTAAAACAAAACTTAAAGATACTAATTGTGGATCATTTTGACTAAATGCTGTTAAGGCAATGGCGATCATTTCTTCTGCTGATCTTTGTAATAAATAATCTTCTATTAAACCAGCAGCCTTCCAAACCATCAATTGATGTGCTAAATTCACATTACCGGAATGGGTTTTAGTATTATAAAAATGTAAACAAAAATGACCGGGAAAATCATTTCCCTTTATAGCTCCCTGTCCATGGGGCATTCCATTCATAGATGTGGCAATTTTGTAACCATCCTTTTCTAATATTGCAGCCCTTCGCTTCCAGCTCCATTTATCTCCATATATCTGTTTTAGTTTTTTGGTATCTGAAGCAGTTAATGGTTGGACATCTGCATGTTTACTACCTGCTCTCCTTTGAATATTTAGAGTTAAACCTGTTTCCAAATCTCTTAATTGGGCTTTTGCCATTCTAGGAAATATTTGATCCACTTCTTCCCAGGTCATCAATTTTCCAAAAGGATTATCTTTTTCAACTTCCACTAAATATTTTTGCAAAACTTTCTTCATTACAGGCGTTGTTTGAAAATAAACATTATTTTGAAAGTCAAATAAACGTTCCGGTTCAGTAAACTGGTAATAGGTATTATTATTTTTTCCGGTAATCTTTAATAAATACCAGTAACTTGTAGGAATTGGTTGTTCCCTAGTTTCTACTGATTTTTTTAGTTCCCTAATAACATCTTTACTTTCAATTATTTCTACCTGTGCTGGATATTTCAACGCTATAATTTCCGCTTTTGTAAATTGTTTAAACTCATTAAAAAATATCATGAAAATTAAAATAAAAATAATTAATATAAAAATTAAGATTAGTTTTTTCATTTGAAATCCTCCCTTCAATTACCACATACGAAGAAAGGAAGATAAATATACCAAAAAAAAAAATCAAGCAATGCTCGATTTTTAGGTTAGATTTTAACAACACCCACTAACATCTATATCTTGTGTTCTTTGTCTTAACATAATTTCACAAGATTCACGATTTAATTGAGAAAGTCCTTTACAATCATTAGTAACAAATTTAGTACATTTCTTACATTTATTACTTACCATAATGAACCACCTCTTTTTACCTATTATCTTTATTAGTTTTTCTCCAGCTTTATCCCATTATTCCAAATAAATAAAATTTCTTTTTTTAATAAATAGCCTTATTAAAATAAATCCACCTAAAAAACCACCAATATGTGCCCACCACGCAACTGAATTCCCAACAGCACCCAAACTAAAAATACCATTAAAAACCTGGAGAATAAACCAGAAAATGATAAAAAAGGATGATCTAACCTCCATTAGTGTAAAGAAAAAGAAAATAGGAATTAGTGCTAAAATTTTTGAACGGGGAAAGCTTATATAATAGGCACCTAAAATTCCTGCAACTGCTCCGCTGGCTCCAATAATCGGTACTGTTGATTCCGGATTAGCTAAAACTTGGGCAATATTTCCCAGCACTCCGACCAGTAGGTAAAAAATAAGGTAGCTAAAATGACCTACTCTATCTTCAATATTGTCGCCAAATACCCATAAAAATAACATATTACTAATAATATGTAACCAACCACCATGTAAAAAGGTAGACGTAGTTAAAGGAATAATAGCTTCCACTTGACCTGACTGTATGGTTTGTAAAAACCAATTTGGTACCAGTCCAAACCGATAATATAATTCTGTAAGTTCCATTTGAGTTAAAGAAATTTCTCCAAAAAATATTAAAACATTAACAATTATTATGGCCATATTAACATAAGGAAAAGTCCTCGATTTTACAGTATCGCGCAAAGGAATCATATTATGCCTCCATTTTTTATTTCTTTATTTGTATTACTTCCTATTGTATAGTGTTCCTCTTACCCTTTATCTCATACCGGAAAACAAAATACCTTCCCGTAAAGTGAATTATTTTGTTTTCCTACAGGAACGAGAAGATATATTTTTTATCTACTTTAACTCTTGTTAATAAGTTGTTAAAATTAAAAATAGGTTGTTCAAAAACGAGTATAAAAAAGGCTCAATAAGAGGCCAAAACCGGAGGCGTATACTTAATACGTTGAGGTTTTTGGCCCCTTATTGGAACGCAGTAAGACGACGTTTTTCAACAACCTATCAAAAGATAATTTTTTGCCGACGAATATAGATATTGAGTAACAACCCCAACCCTATCATATTAGTGAGTAGAGAGCTTCCACCATAGCTCACAAAGGGTAGAGGAATTCCTGTTACAGGCATAATTCCCATAGCCATGCCCACGTTTTCAATAATATGAAACAAATACATGGAAACAATACCGGTAGCAATTAAACTTCCATACAAATCTCTGGATACAGCAGCAATTTTAAGACCGCGATATATTAGAATAAAAAAGAAAATTAACAACAACCCTGCACCAATAAATCCCATCTCTTCAGCTAATACTGCAAAAACAAAATCTGTCCATTGTTCAGGCAAGAATTGACCCATACTTTGGGTTCCCCCGCCTAATCCTTTACCAAAAAGACCACCGCTGCCTATGGCAATCTTGGACTGCCAGACATTCCACCCTGCTCCCCTGGGATCAATACTGGAATCAAAAACTACAAGAATACGGTTAAGCTGGTAAGTTTTTAATGGAATCCACCAACCAAACTTTAAATGTCCTAAGACATAGCCTATTGCCGCCAGTGAACCTCCTCCAAAAATCCCTAAAAGAAGCATTGGGTTTGCTCCAGCTACAAAAAGCATCCCAACCATAATAGCTATGAAAACTAGGGCAGTGCCTAAATCAGGTTGTTTTAATATTAAAAGCAAAGGTATCGCCACAAAGATGAAAGAAGGAATCAGATCCCTAAATGTTGTTAATTCCCCCTGTTTATGTACTAAATAATGGGCAAAAGTAACAATTAGCAGTAACTTAGAAAATTCAGATGGTTGAATACTGCCTATCCCAGGTATTACAATCCAGGATTGGGCACCTTTTACTTCTGTTCCTAAAAAAAATACAGAGGTTAATAATACTATATTCAAAATATACAAATATCTGGTATATTTTGTTATTACACTATAGTCTAAACGTAAAAAAGCCAATAATACAAATATACTTATAATAATCCACATTATTTGCTTTTTTAAATAAGAAGTTGAAAGATGAGCAGTTGCACTGTTTAAAATAAACAGGCTCATCACAAGGATGAGCAAAACAGCACCTATCAATGTATAATCAAGCTTGTTCAAGATTTTTTTATAAAAACCCATTATAACTGCCCCCACCATATAAGTGTGAAAGTGCAAGAGTGTGTAAGTGTTTTAGAAAAATTAATAATGCTTCAAATTATATTATATTGAATCCAACCGCCCTAGTCCATATATAAATACTGGCAGGTGATTCAAAGAAACATTTTTGGTCTGACGTATACCTTAGTAACATTTGTGGTCTGACATCTACTTACAGGTTATTTAGTGGGTCTGACATACCTGGCAACCAACTTTTTGCGTCTGACACAAGCACTACATGCTAAAATAATTGTCAAACGGAAAATGTTACCCGGAGAGTTGTCAGACGCTCAATGTTGACCTGGTAGTACTGTCTGACGCATAATGTTCACCTAGAAGTATGTCAGACGAGATATATTCACATGAAAGTAATTTAGTCATGCTTTTGCATCTTGGTATGTACGCTTCATTTTAATAATAGGTATATTGGCAACAAGGGCAACTGAATCGTCTTCTCTGTTTAATTGTACATCTAGAGTTTTTTCATCAATTTCCATGTAATTGGAAATAACACGAATTAAGTCTTCTTTTAAACTTTCCAATAAATGAGGTGATACAGTAGCTCTATCATGTACTAATACTAAACGCAAACGTTCTTTGGCTAGATTTTTACTACCTGGAGCTTCCTTTCCCAATACACTCTTGAGGAAGTCAATCATTTTTAAACCTCCTTTATCCTTTAAAGCCTAATAAGCGCTTAAGTTTGTTTACAATACCTTCTTCATAATCTAAATTTATTAAAGGAACTTCTGCACCAGTTAATCGTTTTGCTATATTCCGGTAGGCTTGTCCTGCTCTCGAATCCATATCAAGAACCGCCGGTTCCCCTTTGTTGGTTGATACTACAATATATTCATCTTCAGGAACCACACCTATTAGATCAATAGCCAGGATATCTATCATATCCTCAATATTCATCATATCCCCGCGTTTTACCATATCTGGGCGAATTCTATTTATTATTAGTTTAGGCCCGGGTAAATTATTAGCCTCTAATAATCCAATAATTCTGTCAGCATCTCTTACCGCAGAAACTTCCGGTGTGGTTACTATTAATGCTTTTTCTGCCCCAGCAATTGCATTTTTAAAGCCTTGTTCAATACCTGCAGGACAATCAACTAATACAAAGTCAAATTCTTCTTTTAAAGTGCAACATAATTTCTTCATATCTTCTGCAGTTACAGCCGTTTTATCTTTGGTCTGAGCCGCCGGCAAAAGAAATAATCCATCAAAACGTTTATCTTTAATTAATGCTTGCTTTAGGCGACAATGTCCCTGGGTAACATCTACCAGGTCATATACTATTCTATTTTCTAATCCCATAACAACATCCAAATTTCTCAAACCGATATCAGTATCTATTAATACTACCCTTTTACCTAATGCTGCTAGCCCTGTCCCTATGTTAGCTGTAGTAGTGGTTTTACCAACCCCACCTTTACCCGATGTAATAACAACAACCTCTCCCATGACTAACCTCCTTATTTTTGCATGTATTTTTCAATTACTACCATTTCATCTTTTATCCGTGCTATTTCTGGTTCCAAGGGAACCAGAACTTCTTCATCAGGAGCTCGTGTTATAAAATTAGCAATTCGCAATTGCGTTGGCTGTAATCTAGAGGCAAATACTACCGCCCGGGTATCCCCCTTCGCCCCTGCGTGGGCAATACCCCGTAAATTACCAATTACTAGAATATGACCAGTTGCAATCACTTCAGCTCCTGGATTTACATCCCCTAAAATTATTATAGTACCATCGTGAAAAATGCTTTGTCCTGAGCGCAAATTCTTTCTAATTATTAAAGCAGGTCCTTGGGCTAAAAAGCGAGTATCATCTATTACAACTTGGGGAACAGGTATATCTTTAAGGACCTCCTCTTGGTTATTAACTTCGGGAATAAATTTTTTGATACCTAATCCTAGGGAATCCAAAAGATCTCTAAGCTGCTGGGCTTGTCCAAAGTTAAATGCTACTGAACCTGAATTAATAATTACTTCTGTTTTATTTCCCAAAAATGTATCAGCGGCTTTAATTTTAGCCTCAATTCTTGCACATAACTCATTAAAATCTAGGTTACAGTCTAAATGAACAACAACCCCTTCACGGTTACCTTTTAGAATTACTGGCTCCATCTTTCTGCTCCTCTATGTTAAAGTAATTTTAGATGAGAAAATTTATTGTTAAATTCTACAAAATCAAGTATTATCCCTGCTTCAAATAATAAAAAACGGGGGTTTTTTTCCCCGTTTTTCAATCAATTCTAGACAAATATCCATTATTTTACAGATAATTTCAATCTAAACTAAAAGATTCGACATAACTTGTAGAATTATTGCCCTTTTTATCTTTTTCTTTTAAACCAAAATACTCTTCAAAAACTGCTTTAGCAATCCTACCGGCTGAACCCCCTCCGCTGTAACCAAATTCCACCACACCAGCAAAAACAATCTCCGGGTCATCGGCGGGAGCAAAGGCTACAAATAAGCCGTCATAATATTGTTTATCACCTACCCGGTAACCAGCCTGCCCGGGTTGAGCAGTTCCTGTTTTGGCTGCAACTTTTATTTCCTTGGGAAATTTACTAAATAAGGAATAAGCTGTCCCTCCAGGTTGGGTGGTTTGGATCATAGCTTTTTTTATCACATCAAAAGTTTTCGGGGAAATATTTGCTTTACCTATTATCTCCGGTTTAAATTCTTTTATTATTTTTCCGTCAGGACTAATTATCTTTTCAGCAACATAAGGTTTATACCTAATACCATTATTAGCAATTGTAGCTACATAGTTGGCTATCTGCAAGGGAGTATAGTTTTGTCGCCCCTGACCAATGGCAATATTAAATGTATCAACATCATGCCAACTAGTATTCCATTTTAAATCTATTTCCCACTGAGCTTTTAATCTTTTAATTTCATTTTCCTTTTTCCATTCAAGTTTTTCTTTTTCTGTACTATCTTCTGTTTGGGCAATTAATTTGTTGTATTCTTCCTCCGCTTTTTTGATTTTTCCTTCATAACGTTTATTAACAATCATCGCCGCCCAATCAAAATATTCTAGCCTTTTTTCAATAGTTGGTAAACCTTGTAAAGGAGATACTCCCTGGTTTTCAAAAGGCAAATCAATACCCGTCGGTTTATCCAGACCTAATTCCGAACCAATTCTAGCTATAGCATCTATACCTACCCGACGTCCCATCTCTTGAAAGTAAACATTATCAGATTTGGCGATGGCAGAATAAAAATTAATTGGTCCCACCGGCGCAACACTTTTAATATAAGGGGGATACCAATATCTTCCGGGATTATAGATAATCTCTTCAGGGGTTACTTTACCTTCTTCCAAAGCAGCTATACCTGTTACCATTTTAAAGGTTGAACCAGGAATATACCTGCCTTGAATTGCCTTGTTTTGTACTGTAATTCTATCATCAGGCCGTGTAGACATTGCCAGTACTTTTCCTGTCTTTACATCCAGCAAAATAGCAGCACCAGCATTAGCTTTATCTGACTTGGGGTTTTTCTGTAATTCCGCTAAAACGTTATCAAAAGCTTCATCCATAGCTTTCTGTAGATCAAAATCAATGGTTAAAATGACATTATTACCCGGTTTAGGAGAAATAGTTGTAACTTCCCTAATGGGTCGGTTTTTTACATTTACCTCAACCTGGCGAAAACCATTTTTTCCTCGTAAGTATTTATCATACTCTTTCTCAATACCTATTTTACCTATTAAATCCCCCAGTTTATATTCTTCATAACCTTCTTTACCAAGTTCTTCATTTATTTCACTTAAGTAGCCTAAAACATGGCCTGCTAGGTTACCGTAAAGGTATTTACGCTCAGGTGCAGGTTCAATTGTCACCCCTGGTAATTCCCCTCTTCGAGTTTCGATAGCTGTAACAGTTTCGATGGAAAGGTTTCTTTTCACCACAATAGGTTCATACAAACGGTATTTATGTTCTTTAATTAAGTTATTAATATACTCAGGAGTAATTTCCGGATCATTTAAAATCTCTGCCAGTCGATTCACAACCTGATCTTGATTTTTTAAACCAAGATACGTAATAGAAACTTGAAAAGAGGGATGATCAGTAGCTATTACTACACCATCATTGGTAATAATATTACCCCTGGTAGCAGGAATAGTAATCAACCGCATCCTGTTATCCTCGGCTTTGGTACGATAGATATCTACCTCAACTAATTGCAGCCAGCCAAGACGAATAAATAATACAAAAAAAATCAGCATTACAATTCGTTTATAAATATTTATATCATTCTCCAGAGCTTTACGCCTCTTCCCATTCATCCGACTGACCCCCCTCTCATCAGCTTACTAAATTACTTTCGTGTAAATATATCTCGTCTGACATACTTCTAGGTGAACATTATGCATCTGACAGTATTACTGGGTCAATATTGAGCGTCTGACAATTATTTTAGCATGCAATGCTTGTGTCAGACGCAAAAGTGTAGCTCCTTGGTATATCTGACCCAATAGTTAACCTGTAAGTAGATGCCTGCTGGGCACTGTTAACTAATCACCAGTCACTTGTCACTGGCCACTAACCACTGACCTAATAATAAAATTAAGCTCTTACGCCTTAAGAATGCCTTTCGTACTGGCTTTATAAAAGCGTCCATAGATAAATGGTGCAAAGCAAGTATTGTAAATAGCCATAGGAAGAGCAATTTTCAATAAACGCCCGAAACTCAAAGGATAACCTACCATACCGGAATAAATGAAATAAATTGCACAATAAATTAAAGAACCAAAAAATAGTCCTAGAACTGGCACCAAAAAATTATCTTTATACATCCGTTTTTCCATAAAACCAACAATTAACCCAATAGTAAATTTGCTTATTGCATTCAAACCAATATATTTGGCTAAATATATATCTTCCAAGAGTCCTAATCCTAGACCAACTAATGCACCTTGCCGCGGGCCATTAAATAAGGCAAACAATATCACTATTACTAAAACTAAATCAGGTTTAACACCTGCAATAATCAGCTCATTAAATATAGTCGATTCCAAAATAAGGCTTAAAAAACCCAAGAGGGCTAGAACAAAATACCTCACTGTTCAGATGCCCCCTCTCTTTGTTCTCTAAGTTCTTCTTGAATGTTATAAGTATCACTTACTTCTAAAATAACCAGTACTTCTTCCAAACGGGAAAAATTAACAAAAGGTTCAATGGTAGCCTGTTTCATTAAACCAGATGCTTCTTCCTTTATTTCAATTACTTTGCCAATTCTAATTCCTGGTGGAAAAAGCCCACCCAATCCGGAAGTTACTATGGTATGTCCAACCTCTATTTGGGCATCATGGGGTAAATGAATCATAGAAAGAAAATCATCAGTATCACCTTTACCCTCTACAACACCGGGTGTTTCTCTGGTCTCCCATACCCTACCCCCTACTGCACCTTCCTGATCCAGAATTAATAAAACTTCACTTGCTCTGGAAGTGACATTAATTATTCGACCCACTAGACCCTGATGGGTAACAACAGCCATATCTTTTCTTACACCATCATTAGTACCCCTGTTGATGGTGATAGTACTATACCAATTACTGTGATCCCGGGCAATAACCTGAGCTGATAAAAATTTAAAGTTATTGGCATGAACTTGTTTATATTCCAGGAGATTACGCAAACGAATATTTTCTAAACCATAATCTTTTAAATGATTAATTTCCTGATTTAATTCACTTACTTTCTTTTTAAGTAAAGCGTTTTCTTTACGTAATTCTTTAATTTCTGCAAACATCCCAAAAAAGTCTTTTGCTTTTTGGATAACACCAGTAGCCCCGCTTTCTAGCGGAGCTACCATACTTTTAATAATCCTTTCTACAGGACTAAGTTTAGTGCGTTCTATACCCGTATATCTAGCCAGTCCTAACATTAGTCCCATAATACACAACACCAAAACTACATTACGTAAAACTTTATATTTGGTCACTTTTGACCACCATTCCTATCCAATTCTTTTATTGGCAATTACCACCCGTTTTAAAATGTCAATATTCTCTAAAACTTTACCCGTACCTATTGCAACACAGGATAAAGGATCATCGGCAACATGAACGGGCATCCCGGTCTCATGGATAACAAGCCTGTCCAGGCCTCTTAATAATGCACCACCACCTGCCATGACAATCCCACGATCCATAATATCAGCAGCCAATTCAGGGGGGGTTTTTTCCAAACAAACCTTAATAGCTTCAATAATGCTATTAACAGGGTCTTTCAAAGCATCCTGTATTTCCTTACTGGTTACTGTAATATTTTTCGGTAAGCCCGTGACTAAGTCCCGTCCCCTTACCTGATAAGTAGCTTCTGAATCTTCTAAGTAAGCGGAACCTATTTGGATTTTGATTTCTTCCGCTGTTCTATCACCAATCATCAAGTTGTAAGTACGCTTAATATAGTGAATGATAGAATCATCCATTTCATCCCCGCCAATACGAATAGAGCGACTGGTCACTATTCCTCCCAGGGAAATTATAGCAACATCAGTGGTACCTCCACCAATATCAACAATCATATTCCCTGTAGGTTCATTGACAGGTAAACCGGCACCAATTGCTGCAGCCATAGGTTCCTCAACTAGATGAGCTTCTTTTGCACCTGCTTGTAAAGCAGCCTCCTTGACCGCCCTTTCTTCTACAGAAGTTACTCCTGCAGGCACACATACCACAACTCTAGGTTTAACTAAAAAACTTTTTCCCTTAATCACTTTGTTAATAAAATATTTTAACATACTATGGGTGACTTCAAAGTCAGCAATAACTCCATCTTTCATCGGACGTATTGCAACTATATTTCCGGGAGTTCTACCTATCATCTTTTTTGCTTCCTCACCTACAGCTAATACATTACCTGTGTCTCTTTGGATGGCTACAACGGAAGGCTCTCTTAATACAATACCTTTTCCCCGCAAGTATACCAAACTATTAGCAGTACCCAAATCAATACCAATATCTTTAGCAAAAAGCATTTCAAAATCTCCTTCCTCTTAGTACGTTCAGGGTTTTATGCAAAGTTAATAGCCTCTCTTTAATTAGCAGCAAGTCCAGTGACAATTAACTGTTAACCGTTAGCTTAAAGTATATATTATAACTTATATGAATTTACATTTTATTACTATTATTACCTAAATTATGCCTTTTTCCTTCATACTATAATAAATTTTATCCCCTATAATAATATGATCTAATATTTCTATACCCAATAATTTACCTGCATCTAACAGGCGTTTTGTTACTTCAATATCTTCCCGGCTAGGTATAGGATCTCCACTGGGATGATTATGTAATAACACCAGGGCCTGAGCGCTTCGTTTAATGGCAACCTTGAAAAGTTCTCTAGGATGTACTAAAGAACTATTTAAGTTTCCAATGGAAATTGTTTCACAGCTTAATACCTGGTTTTTAGCGTTAAGAAGCATTGCTCGAAAGTGTTCCCGATCTAGAAAACGCATATCTTCCATCACTAAATTACATACATCTTCAGGGGATTTAATAATTGGCCTAAAATCGCCCCCTTGCAGGTTAATTCTTTTTCCAATTTCGATAGCAGCTAAAATCCGGGCAGCTTTACCAAGACCAACACCATTAAAACTAGCTAATTCTTCAACAGCGAGGTTTACAATACCTTTTAGCCCCTGGTATCTGGTTAGTATTTGGTCAGCAATATCCAATGCAGTAGCTTCTCTAGAACCGGTTGTTAATAGGATTGCAATCAGTTCACCATCAGTTAAGGCCTGTACTCCTAACCGACAAAGTCTTTCCCTGGGTTGAAGTTCAACTGGATATTCTTTTAAGGTCAATTTATACTTCGGCGAAGTCATTTAGAACCTCCATGCCAAATTTTTTTAAACCTAGAGCTAACTTATTTAAAGGTAATCCTACTACGTTGAAGTAACAACCTGTTATTCCTTCAACTAACAAGGCTCCAAGACCTTGAATACCGTAGGCACCTGCTTTATCCATTGGCTCACCACTGGCAACATAAGAATAAATTTCTTGTTCAGTTAAGTTCCGAAATTTAACTGTAGTAATTTCAACATCGGTAAATATTCTTTGGTTAACAGCATTAACTATTGCTATTCCCGTCATTACTTGATGTGTAGAACCTGAAAGGAAATTCAGCATAGACATTGCTTCTTCCGAAGTCAACGGTTTACCCAAAACCCTGTTTTCTTTAACAACAACAGTATCAGCCCCTATAACCAGTCCTTCGTCAATAGATTGAGCCACGTCCAGGGCTTTTTCTAGGGCTAAATTTTGAACCCAATTCTGCGGTTTTCCCATTTTAATTTTATTTTCATTTATCTTGCTTACTTGAACTGTAAAGGGAATTTTAATTTGTTTTAATAACTCATAACGCCGTGGAGAGGCTGAAGCTAATATAATTTTCACTATGAATGGGGACCTCCTAGAGACGGAAATATATAAAGAGGGCAAGTAGAAAACCTACTATACTTGCTACATTTATTTTTATAATCAGACCAAAGGTAATTGTTAAAACCACCAGATTAATAGTCGTCGGTTCTAAACCGATTGGTTGAAAACATGTTTTTAATATAGGTAGATACTGTCCGAGGGTTTGTCCCAAAAGTGTTCCAATTAATCCACCTATTACCAGTAAGATAATTAAAATCCACGGGCTTTTAAAACCATGTCTCAATAAAAACCCTCCTCATTACCATTCTTCCATAAATTTAGTTTATCACCCTACTAGGTGATATACAAGGAAGAACCTTTTTGTAATTGTTGGAATAACTTAGTTCAGACTTCTTAGTTTATAATAAAATCAATCCAATTTTATCCTTTCTAAGTTTTCTGTTAAGAATAGTTTGAGCCAGTCTAGAACAAGGGGATTATTTATCGGTACATCTTCCAATGTCTCTTTAATCTCTTCGGAATTAAAAGTAAATTCCTGACCGTTAATGTTATGCTTATATATTAATTTTAAACTAGGATTTACTGCTAAAATACTGATTATTGTACGCACCATATCACCCAGGGGAACTCGATCTATATGACTTATTTGGAAAGAAGCATATACTGTCGTTCCTTTACCTAATTGAGAAGATATAGTAAAATTTCCGTTACAAGCCTCTGCATTTGCTTTAAAAAGTGGTATACCTAAACCTACTTTACGGGTAGTGCGGCTGGTAAAAAAGGGGTCAATAACCTTTTTTATTTCTTCTTGAGACATCCCTTTACCGTTATCCTTAATAATAATTTCTAAAATATCTTCTTTAATATTTTCATTGATAGATACTTCTACAATACTGGCCCCTGCCGCCAAAGAATTTTGTACTATATCTAAAACATGTAATGACAATTCCCTCATTAAGTTAATCCCACTCTTCCTCAAAAATCTTATAAGGGTTATTTTCCTCTTTGTAGGTCAAATATCTCCCCTGTTCCCCTTTTAAGGCCATCTTTAATTCATTTACAGTAAATTTCTCTATGCTCCCCCACATAAAAGGTCCTGAAATTTGGTTTAACCAATGGGCGTCAGAAGATAGCAATACGCCTAAACCTTTCTCCCTTATAAACTGGATCTGTTCCTTTTTACGTTTAAGGTGAGGGGTTAGCTCTACTCCCAATAGTCCTAATTCTTCAGGTATAAAACCTAAATTCATCCATAAACTGAAAGCTGGACGATCAATGTGAGCTGGAATAGCTAAGCCACCAATTCCATGCACATATTTTACAATATCATCTAAAGAAATATTAGTTGCTGTTAATAGTAATCTATCATTTTCTGCAATAACATTACCTTGCCAATCTAATATTTCCTGATGTCCGAAAACTTCTTTATTATTTTGAATTTCAGGAAGATAGTTATATACTAATTGTTGGCACATTAAAACCTGTTCCAATGTATCAAAAATACAGAGAATGTGTACATCTTCCCTGGATTGTACCTCAATACCCGGCAAAATTTGCATATTCATTCTTTTTCCACATTCAAGGAAGGCTTCCTGATTTTCAGCACTATTATGATCAGCTATAACCAAAGCACCTAAACCTACCCTTCGGGCCTGTTCCATAATTTTAGGAGGAGTCATTTCTTGACCACCACAAGGAGATAATGCAGAATGGATATGAAGGTCCATACCAATTAACTTCATAAAAATTATGACCCTCGTAAACCCATTTCATATAACTTGCCTGCTAGATTAAAAGCTCCTTCAGGTGATTTTAAGATAATGATTCCTTGAGCTTTTGCTTTCTCTATGGTTGTAGCATCAGGAAGTAAATTCTCAGGTAAAAGAATAGCCGAAAAATTTAATAAGGAAGCAACAGCCAAAATATTTTGATGGGTTTGAATTGTAATCCATAAGTCATCCTGTTGACCATGGGCCATAACATTACTCAATAGATCACAAATATAAACTCCTTTAACACTTTTACTTTCTAGATTTTCTCCAACGATTACTTCTAAGTTTAAGGACTTTACAATTTCATTTACATTCATAAAACATCCCACCTAAAAAAATATTTCAATATGGAGTTCTGTCCCTTTTCCGAGGGTAGAATTTATTTTAAAGATATCACTGGATTTTTTAATATTTGGTAAACCCATTCCCGCCCCAAAGCCCATTTCTCTAATTTGATCTGGAGCAGTAGAATAGCCAATTTGCATTGCTTTCTCGATATCTTCAATACCAGGACCCTGGTCTGTAATAAATAATAAAAGTTTTTCCGGGGAAATTTGAGCTTTTAATATACCTTCAACAGCATGGATAACTACATTCATTTCTGCTTCATAGGCGGCTATGGCTGCCCTGCGAACTATTTGGGCATTAATTCCAAGATCTAATAATTTCTTTTTTAAAGAACTGGCTGCTAAACCTGCTTTTTCAAAGTCTCCACCTTTTATTTCAAACTCAAGGGTGTGGGTTTCATCTATTACCATATTACTGATATGAGCTTCATTAATTTCATCTAACTTAAGGAAATTAGCCAATCTTTTTACAATATCGTTAGGTGTTATGATACCAACTACCAAGTTTGTATCATTTACCACTGGTAGACGACTATACTGATATCTTCTAAATAAAGATAATGCTAAATTAATGGAATCATAAGGTTTTACTGTACAGACATTTAACGTCATCCTATCCTTAACTTTTTCATCCAATTTCTGATCATCTAAAGCTTGAATTACATCGGCTATAGTGACAATACCTATCAACTTCTTTTTATCATCTATTACAGGCATACCAGAAATATTTTTCAGCCGCATTATTTCTTTTGCTTCTCGCATGGTCATTTCCGGGGAAACAGTAATAACACACGTACTCATCATATCTTCAATAATTAATTTTGACTGGGAATCATGAAAATTATTCAAATATCATCCGCCTCCACAAGGCCAAGCCCTTCTTTATAAAGGCAGCCACAGGAATGGTACATTGATAATTCAGTTGCTAAAAGAGGTAGTCCGTGTTCCGATGCCATTTTTATTACTTCTTGGGGCGGAACTTTACCACGGACAAATACAATTGCTTTTATATCTAACATTTCAGATGTACGGACAACCTGAGGGTATATTAAGCCTGTTAAAAGTAAACTTTTCTCCTTAGCAAAGGCTAAAACATCACTCATCAAATCTGCACCACAGGCCGTTTCAACTTCTACATTTTCCCAGGGAAGCCCTTCCGTTAATACCTTTGCATGCAAAAGTTCTCGTACCTTTTTTAATTTCATGGTTTGTCTTCCCTTTCTTACATACTATTAATAATATAATTACCCTAATAAAGTTATTTGATAATAAAACAAATGTGAACAATTGTGAAATATATAGCAATTATACACCATTCAAGAGGCAAGAAACAAGAAGCTAGAAACCGGAATAGGAAGAATTCTTTCTGACACTTTAAAAAGACGCCACTAGTGGCGTCTTAGTTTTTATCTTTCTGTAATTCTAAATTAAATGTTAATATTTCAAGATTAACAGCCAGGTCAACATTTCTCAGCTCAACTTCTTCTGGAACCGATATCACTACAGGCGCAAAATTTAAAATAGCATTAATGCCACTTTCCACCATAGCATCAGCTACATCCTGGGCATAAGGAGCTGGCACAGCAATAATACCAATATCGACCTGCTTTTTTTTAACTATCTCATTTAATTTTGATACTGGATAGATAGGTATTCCATTCAGAGTTAGTCCTACTTTATTAATATCATTGTCAAACACCGCTATTACATCAAACCCTCTTTCTCGGAAACCTTTATATTGGGTTAGAGCTGAACCTAAATTACCAGCTCCAACGATAATTACCTGCCAATTTTTATTTAAACCTAAAATTCTTATTATATGTTGATTTAAATCTCTCACATTATATCCTACGCCACGGGTACCAAACTCACCAAAATAGGCTAAATCTTTTCTAACCTGAGCAGGGCTTCCCCCTACTCCTTCAGCAATTTCCCCTGAAGAAATATTAGTAATACCTTTTTTATCAAGCTGGGTTAAATAGCGGGAATAAACAGAAAGTCTAATAATAGTCGCTTCTGGAATTTTTAGGGTTTTCAAATATTATCCCCTCCTTCGTGAATAGTATAGCATATACTAAAAGATATCAACAATATTTTTATATTTTTTCAGGACATAATATAAGAATATACTTAATACTTTAATTTGTGCCAAGTTTTTCGTTGGTATTGGTAATTAAATTATGATAAGCAGCAATTAACTCTAATAAATGACCTTGACTATACAAAACTGCTTCATCACTTTTTGATTTTAAAATAAGATTCAAGCTTTGACCATAACTTATGGCTTTTTCTTTAAGGTTTAATAGTTCCCGATGATAATCTTTACTTTCTTCCATTTCTTTAAGGTTATCTAAATATGTTACCGCTTCACTAATTTCAGATTGAACTTTTGTTATCATATTTTCCCATAGATCTAAGCTATATTCAGAGATCTTGGGAGATCTAAACATTTTTATCGAATGTCTTAAAACAAGGTCATATTTTCCTAATAAAGGAGCAAATTTTTCCTTCATAAATATATTATTACTTGGAAATTTTAGAGCCCTATCATTAATAAGTCCTTTGCCTCTAAAGGCATCAAAGCCTTGTTGTTTTAAAGCATTTTCTAGCTCTTTACCTAAAGATATTTCACCAAAACAACCTACCCAAATTTTGAAGGGAGGCTCTGATGATACAAAAGGTCTTAAACCCAGGTTAACCAGCTTATCAATACTGGACTGAGCAGATTTAACTTCCGGATAAATCCCCACTTGTATGGTATAGAAATCTATCGGCTCTAAACGTAATACTTTCCTTTTTTCCATTGGAGTTGCTTGTAATTTAACCTCTTTATGTTCAAGGGAAAGGTTGTCCCCTACTAAAAGATTATAAATATAAAAACCTCCCAAAAGCTGTCCAAATAAAATAGAAACTATTAAAACGGTAATAGTAGCAATTACAAGAGTAAATAGTTTCCTCATACCTTCCCCCCACTTAAGAAACACAAAGTCTATACTCTATGAGCCTAGACTTTATGTGCTACAGTAAATCCAGTTCTACAGATTTTGTTTTTGGTCATAAATTAAGAGTTTACGATGGCACAGTAACACTAATTTATTATGATTATATCTTTATTTATTGTATGTGAAGGAAAAGGTATTTAGAACATACTCACGACTTTCCCCTAACAGATACAGTGAACCGGTAATACAAACCAGATCATTTTTTTGGCCTAATTTAAAAGCCAAATTAATAGCCTGTCGGTAGTCTGCTTCTATATAAACTTCCTTGTTATATTTCTTCAATAGTTCAATTAAATTTTGCCAATCTCCAGCCCTTGAATTAGGCGGCTTGGTAATTATAAAAACATCTCCTAAAGGCCCTAAAAAGTTTATTATTTCCTTTTTATCTTTATCTTCTAGAACTCCTAATACCATTATTAATTTATCATAATCCAAAAATTTAGGTATAGCCCTGGCTAAGACTTGCGCACCTTCAGGGTTATGAGCTCCATCCAACAATACCTGGGATTTTAATTTTAAATATTCAAGACGACCAGGCCACTTTACTGTTGCTAATCCTTGATAAATGTGTTTTTCAGTAATTAACCAGCCTAAGGATTGTAGTAACTCAGTACAGGTTATTGCAGTTATTGCATTTTCAATTTGATGGTCACCTAACAAAGAAAGATTTAGATCGGCATATTTTTGTGTATTTGTTATAAGATTAAACCTTTGTCCCATTGAACCAAAACTTGTTTGTTCATACTGAAAATCTTTTATCAAATAAACAGGACTGTTTAGCTTTTTCGCTTTTTCTAATATTACTCTTTCTACAACCTCATCTTGTAATGAGCAGACAACGGGAATTCCAGGTTTAATAATACCTGCCTTTTCTCTTGTAATATCCTCCAGTGAAGAACCTAAATAATCCACATGGTCAGTACTAATACTTGTTAGAACCGAAATTTCCGGAGTTAGTACATTAGTTGAATCTAACCTTCCCCCCATCCCTACTTCAATAATGGCAATATCCACCTTTCGCCAAGCAAAATAATTAAAGGCCAGGGCTGTTAAAATCTCGAATTCTGTAGGATTTTCACCGGTTTTTTTCAAAACCTCTGGAACAATTAATTTTAACCTCTCCATTCCCTTAGTAAAATCTTGCCGGGATATATCTACTCCATTAATACGTATTCGTTCCGTATAACTGTGTAAATGGGGAGAGGTATATACACCTACTTTCAATCCTGCGGCTTGTAAAATATTTGCCAGTATTGCTATCGTTGACCCTTTACCATTTGTACCTGCTACGTGGATAGTTTTTATCTGTGAATGGGGATTACCTAATAAATTGAGTAATTTATTAATCCTGTTTAATCCTAGGTTAATACCAAACTTACACAATTCATGCAAATAATCTAATGATTCCTGGTAATTCATAGAGGCACCTTCCTAATTTATGCTTTAAAGGCATTTATTCTTGATAATAAAGCATCTTTATTGGCCTGATAATTTGCCAGTTTTTCTTTTTCTTTATTAATTACATCTTGGGGAGCCTTGGCTAAAAAGCCCTGGTTGTTTAACTTTTTCTCCAGTCTTTCTATTTCCTGATTAACCTTTCCTAAATCTTTTTCCAAACGAGCAACTTCTTTATCAATATCAATTAACCCTTTAAGGGGCAAAAATATTTCTACCCCTTGTACAACAGCAGTAACAGCTTGTTTCGGTTTGTCATTAGTTTCTAATTCCAGTTCTAAATTACTAACTTTAGCTAAAGATTTAATATAGCTCTGTCCTTTATTAATAATTTCAAGGTAATCTTTTTTATTAGCAACTATCACAACCTCTGCCTCTTTACCAGGAAGCACATTTATTTCACTGCGCAAATTTCTAATAGCCCGGATTATATCCATGATCAGAGCCATTTCCTCTTCAATTTTTTTATTAATTAAATTTTCTTGCACCTTTGGCCAGTTGGCTAGCATGACGGTTTGACCTTGGTGGGGTAAATGTTGCCAGATTTCTTCAGTAATAAAAGGCATAAAAGGATGTAATAACTCCATGGTGTTTTTTAACACCTCAGCCAGCACCTTTTGAGCTGTTCTTTTACTTTGATCTTCTTTACCATATAATCTTGGTTTGACTAGCTCGATATACCAGTCACAAAATTCGTTCCAGATAAAATCATATAGTTCACGACCTGCCTCACCTAATTCATATTTCTCTAATAATCTAGTTACCCGGTTAGCAGTAGAATTAAAACGACTTAAAATCCATTTGTCAGCCATATTATAATTTGGTTCAGCTACTTCTTGATAATCTTCTAAATTCATTAAAACAAATCTGGCCGCATTCCAAATCTTATTGGCAAAATTTCTAGCAGCTTCCAGACGTTCAAGTTGAAAGCGTAAATCATTTCCTGGAGTGTTTCCTGTAATAAGCATAAATCTTAAGGTGTCTGCTCCATATTCATCAATAACTTCAATAGGGTCTACTCCATTACCAAGGGATTTACTCATTTTCCGTCCCTGGGCGTCCAGGACTAAACCATGAATAAAAACATCCCTAAAAGGAACATCCTTCATAAACTCCAGAGCTGAAAAAATCATTCTAGCTACCCAGAAGAAAATAATGTCTCTACCTGTTACCAATACACTTGTTGGGTAGTACCTTTTTAAATCTTTAGTATCTTGAGGCCAGCCTAAAGTAGAAAAAGGCCATAAACCGGAACTGAACCAGGTATCCAAAACATCCGGATCCTGTTCTAATTTATCCGAATTACATTTAGTACAGGATTCTGGCTCTTTTTTACTGCAAATCACTTCTCCACAATCTTGGCAGTACCAGACTGGTATGCGATGACCCCACCATAGTTGCCGGGAAATACACCAGTCTCTGATATTCTCCATCCAGTCTAAGTAAATTTTGGTGAACCTCTCCGGTACAAACTTTACACTACCCTCTTTGGCAGCTCTGATGGCAGGTTCAGCTAAAGGTTTCATTTTTACAAACCACTGCTTTGAAACCATTGGTTCAATAACTGTATCACACCGGTAACAGTGCCCAACAGCATGCCCATGTTCTTCAATTTTTTGCAGAAATCCTTGATTTTCTAAGTCTTTAACAATTCTCTTGCGGCACTCATACCTATCTAAACCTTGATAAGGACCTGCATTTTCATTCATAACAGCATTTTTATCCATAACTACAACTTCGGGCAGGTCATGACGTCTGGCCACTTCAAAATCATTAGGATCATGGGCAGGGGTTATTTTCACTGCACCAGTCCCAAACTTACTATCAACATATTCATCTGCAATCACCGGAATAATTCTTTTAATAATAGGCAGTACGAGATTGGTACCAATCAAGTGAGCATAGCGTTTATCATCAGGGTGAACGGCAACTGCAGTATCCCCCAGCATTGTTTCCGGACGAGTTGTCGCAACTTCAATATAATCAGTACCATCTTCCGTATGATATCTTAAATGATATAATTTTCCCTGTTCATCAGTATGTTCAACCTCGATATCAGAAATAGTTGTTTGACATTTAGGACACCAGTTAATAATATAATTATCCTGATAAATTAGACCTTTTTCATATAAGCGAACAAATACTTCTTTAACAGCTTCTGAACATCCTTCATCCATTGTAAATCTTTCTCTATCCCAATCACAGGAGGTCCCTAATTTTCTTAATTGCTGAGTAATTCTATTTCCGTATTGTTCTTTCCAAGCCCAGGCCCTTTCTAAGAATTTTTCCCTACCTAATTGATGCTTATTAGTTCCTTCCTTAGCAAGTTGTTCTTCAACCTTAGCCTGAGTAGCTATTCCGGCATGATCAGTACCCGGTAGCCAGAGGGTATTATACCCTTGCATTCTCCTCCAGCGGGTTAAAATATCTTGTAGTGTATTATCCAAAGCATGTCCTAAATGTAAAGAGCCGGTAACATTGGGTGGTGGCATGACAATGGAAAAATGAGGACTTTCCATATCTACCTCAGCATGAAAAAACTTATGTTCTTCCCAATAGGTATACCACTTTTCTTCAACCTGTTTAGGATCATAAACCTTTGATAAATTTTTACTTTCTTCCATATTTATTTACTCGCTCCTTTCAAAAACTATAATGCCTCCTCCATCCATAAGGACGAAAGAGGCATCTTCCGCGGTACCACCTTAGTTTCACAATAAATGTGACACTCATCCTAAGCTATAACGGGCTTTCCCGATAAAACCTACTCCAATTTGCTACTAGTTGTTAGTATTTTGTATGTTTCGGCTTTATTCCTCCAGGGCTACCTTCAGGTTTTAGCTGCCAGGGAATTTTTCAGCCTGAGAATTCCCCTCTCTTTGGAGCCGATAGACCTTACTCCTCCCCTTCCTCGGAAATCATCTTATAAAAATATTTTCATAAAAATAATATACAAATTCAATTACCCCTGTCAAGTTCTCCAAACCGTTCTCTTTTAGCTTCTTTAAAAGAATATCCTTTACGATCCCTTCTTAATCTTAAAACTCTTTGCCCTACTAGACCACCCGAGGTTCCTAGAATAACAGCGGCTACCCACTGAAATACTACTTGCTGCCAGGCAATAATGGTTGGAACTATTTCCAGTAGAAATATTACCGAAAATAACCCCAAAAATAAACCAACCCAAAGTCCATGCTGCCATCCTTTAAATCCTGCCTTATATGCCGCAATAAAACCTCCGAGGAAAAATATCGTCCAGGTTACAAGCTTCAGCAATCCTACCATTGAATATATTGTTCCTTTAGTCAAGGTTAATATTCCCAAGATGCCTAAACCAACTAGGCCTATCCACATAATACCTGAAACTAATATCCCATACCATAAAGCCGAAAAACTTAATCCAACGTTTTCATCATAAACCCATCTTTTAATTTTACCAGATACAGTTTTAAAATTTTTTCTCACTTCATCCCCTCCATTTTCTAATCTTATTAATTTTTACTTAATTATTAGCGGAAGTATTCAAATCAAATATATTTATGGCAAATTTTATTCATTTAATCCTATATTTTAGGAATATATATTATAAACTAACCATATAGTAGGAGGCCCCACTAAATGAAAAATAAAAAAATATATGTTACTCTATTTATAATAATATTAATCTTGAATATGCTAGTAGCTGCCTGTAAAACGCAAAAAGAACAGCCCGTTAAAACCCTCCACTTAAAAGAAGTTGCTCATTCTATACTCTATGCACCAATCTATATTGCAATATCTCAAGGATTTTTCGAAGAAGAAACTCTTAATGTTAAAATAGAAACTCTCACCGATAATGAAGAAATTATTGCTTCCCTCTATGCAAAAAATTCAGATATTATTCTTGTCGGTCCCCAAACATCAATTATACTTTTTAAAGAAAACCTAGAAGAAAAATTAGTCAATATTGCCCAATTAGTTCAAAGGGACCCTTCCTATTTAATGTCTCGGGAGCCTAAACCAAACTTTAAATGGAAAGATTTGAAAAAGAAAATTATTATAGGTGGGATTCAGACTTCTACACCAGAAATACTCTTAGAATATGTATTACTCAAAAATGATTTAAGCCCTTACAAAGAGGTAGATATCATTAATAATATTCCTAAAGATGCTTCCATAGGAGCATTTAAAGGAGGGGTAGGTGACTATATTCATTTATTAGAACCGGAGGTTTCTCATCTGGAAAATAGTGGTAGTGCTTATTTAATAGCATCTTTAGATAATGAAGTAGGGGAAATAGCATATACCAATTTTTTGACTACTGATTCTTATCTTAATAAAAATCCTATTATAGTCCAAAAATTCGTTAACGCTCTATACAAAGCTCAGCTATGGTGTAATTATCACAATCCGGAAGAAATTGCTAAAACTTTACAAGATTCTTTCCCTGAATATAAATTAGACCTTATAATCAAAGTAGTTACTCGCTATAAAAATCAAAAAATCTGGGCAGTAAACCCCATTATTGAACTACAAGCCTTTGATAAATTCCAGCAAATATTAATTGATAGTGGAGCATTAGGTGAAAAAATCCCTTTAACAAGTATTCTGGATAACTCCTTTGCTGAAAAAACAGTAAAAGAAATTCCCATCCCTAAAGAATACCTGAAAAAGAAATAATAATTTAATTAATATAATTACTGGAAATAATTAACATTTTAAAGCTAGGTGAGAGATAGTGATATAGCACCTTTTGCATTTTTATGATAGAATTTTTAGTGCGGCATAATTAGTTAATATTATTGGAGGTAAAATACTTTGCATCCATTACTTGCTGATTTATCTCTTCTCCTGGTGGCTTTAATGTGGGGATTAACTTTCCCGGCCGTCAAAGGAGCTTTAGCGGGAATTTCACCCTTTGCTTTTCTGACTATAAGATTCAGTATTGCCTGTATTTTTTTAGCTCTTTTTTATCCAAAGAGCTTATTACATATAAATAAAAATACTATAAAAGCTGGAGTTATTATCGGTACAGTTTTATTTGCCGGGTATGGATTTCAAACGGTGGGGCTTAAATATACTACCGCGTCAAATGCTGCATTTATTACCGGTCTGGCTGTCGTCTTGGTCCCTCTAATTAACATACCTTTCAATAAAAAACTTCCCAATAAAATTACACTAATGGGTGCCATCAGTGCAGCTATAGGTTTAGGATTATTAACTCTAAATAATGATTTTACAATAAATATAGGTGATTTATTAATCTTCTTTTGTGCTATTTCCTTTGCGACACACATTGTCCTGGTCAGTAAATACGCACCCCAGATGGATTCTGGGTTACTGGCAATTATTCAAATTGCTGTAGTAGCTATATTTAGCGAAATTGTAACTCTAAATATAGAAACTTTCCCCTCCAGTTTTACCAAAGAAGTTTGGATTGCCCTTGCAATTTGTGCTATCCCTGGAACTTCTTTAGCATATTGGATTCAAAACAAAGTACAGCAATATACTTCTCCTACCCGTACAGCTATTATTTTTTCAATGGAACCTGTTTTTGGGGCATTATTCGCATATCTTTGGATGGGTGAAATTCTTACTAACCGCGGACTAATAGGTAGTGGATTTGTTTTACTTGGAATACTTATAGCAGAATTAAAAAGTTAAATTTTCAATTGGGGGGATAAAATTGCGATACAGTCAAATACTTATTGTGATCATGGCTTTAGTTTGGGTTCTTATTCCTTTAGACCAAGCCAATCGAATGCTTTTACTGGGTTTTATTGCCATATATTTAAGCGTTCATAATTTCATAGGTTATGTCTTAGCTAATAAGGGAACACTTTCTTTAAAAAAATACGAACAGATGAAGAAAAAAATGGGCCTGAAATGGGGCCCACCCGCTTATCTAATCTTATTTGTTTTCCTACCTTTAGCTTTGGGTTTATACGTGGCTATAACAAGTATGCTGCTGCGAATTACTTAAAATAAGCCCAAGACCGGTTGTCCCAAGTCTCGGGCTTTCTTAAGTTAGCTAAGCTTGACATTTAAAGCTTTCGATTCTCTGTTCTACCCAATTTTGGACCTCAGGTACACCTTCTCCCGTCACTACAGAAAAAATAACTATTTCCTGGTCTTTGGTCAATTTCATTTTTTCCTTTATCTGCTTCAAATGTTTTTGGTACTGACCTCTAGAAATTTTATCCCCTTTGGTAGCTACAACCAAGGTGGGGATTTGAAAATGCCGCAGCCAATCATACATGATCACATCATCATTGGTAGGTGGATGACGGATATCAACAATATGGATAACTCCTTTTAATACATCCCTATTATTTAAATATTCCTCGATAAATTTTGCCCACTGTTCTTTAACATTTACGGAAACTTTTGCAAATCCATATCCAGGTAAATCCACAAAGAAAAATTCGCCATTTATTAAATAAAAATTTAATGTTTGCGTTTTTCCTGGTTTTCCACTGGTCCTGGCTAAATTTTTGCGATTGATTACTTTATTAATTAAAGATGATTTGCCTACATTGGATCGTCCTGCTAAAGCTATTTCCGGTAAACCTTCTTGAGGGTACTGTTTTTTACTAACAGCACTGATCACAAATTCAGAACTTCTAATAATCACAACTAATCCTCCACTAAAGCTTTGTTTAAAACCTCATCCATATGTTCCACTAGAAAGAATTCCAGCTTTCTTTTAATATTAGCCGGGATATCTTCTAAATCTTTTTCATTTTCTTTTGGTAAAATAATGATCTTACTACCGGCACGATGGGCAGCCAATACTTTTTCTTTAATACCACCGACAGGTAATACCCTGCCCCTTAAGGTAATTTCTCCAGTCATGGCTACATCTTTTCTTATTTTTCTTTTTGATAAAGCTGAAGCTAAAGCAGTAGCCATGGTAATTCCTGCCGAAGGACCGTCTTTGGGTATTGCACCTTCAGGAACGTGAATATGTATATCATATTTTTCATGGAAATCTTTTTCAATGTTTAATTCAGTAACTTTGCTTCTAACATAGCTAAAGCCTGCCTGAGCTGATTCCTTCATAACTTCTCCTAGTTTACCGGTTAGGAGAAGTTTGCCCTTACCAGACAATAGAGAAACTTCAATTTGCAAGATATCCCCGCCTACTTCTGTCCAAGCTAACCCTGTAGCAACACCTATTTCATTATCTTTCTCGGTAGTACCATACCTGTACCTGGGTATACCCAAGTAATTTTGTAGATTTTGAACAGTAACCCTTACTATCTTATCAGGATTTTTAACAATTTCTTTGGCAGCCTTTCGGCAAATACCTGCAATTTCTCTTTCCAAACTTCTAACACCGGCTTCTCGGGTATATAACCTGACTATTTGTAAAAGAGTATTTTCCGAAACTTGTAATTGTTCTTCCTTTAAACCATGTTCTTTCATCTGTTTAGGTAATAAATACCTTTCGGCAATTTTGACCTTTTCTTCTTCTGTATAACCTGATATTCTAATTAATTCCATTCTATCCAGTAGTGGTCTTGGAATATTATAAATAACATTTGCCGTTGTAACAAACATTACATTAGAAAGGTCAAAGGGGACCTCTATATAATGGTCACTAAAACTATTATTCTGCTCCGGGTCTAAAACTTCTAATAATGCTGCCGAAGGATCACCCCGAAAATCCATGCTCATCTTATCAATTTCATCTAATAAA
Organism: Clostridia bacterium; assembly: GCA_030154225.1. Taxonomy (GTDB): domain Bacteria; phylum Bacillota; class Peptococcia; order Peptococcales; family BICA1-8; genus JASKKI01. The sequence goes on from JASKKI010000024.1 coordinate 29,429, forward strand.
AATACCGGATTTTTTGAACCAGCATTTCTCATACCCTGAATAATTCTCCCAGGCATTGCACCAACATATGTACGGCGATGTCCCCTGATTTCAGCTTCATCTCTAACACCACCCAGTGATATACGGACAAATTTACGTTCCAAAGCCCTTGAAATGGATTTGGCAAGAGATGTTTTTCCCACACCTGGTGGTCCAACTAAGCATAGTATAGGACCTTTAATTTTTTCAGCCAGTTGCCTTACTGCTAAAAATTCCAGAATCCTTTCTTTAGCTTTTTTTAAACCATAATGATCTTCATCAAGTATTTTTTCAGCTAAATCAATATCTAAACGATCTTCAGTGGTCTCATTCCAGGGTAAGGCTAGGAGCCAGTCCAGGTAATTCCTGATAACAGATGCTTCAGCAACCATAGGGGGCATTTTTTCTAAGCGTTCTACTTCCTTTAAGGCTTTTTCTTCTACTTCCGATGGTAATTTGGCCTCGGCTATCTTTTCCCTTAATTCATCAGCTTCAGCACCCCGTTCATCTTTTTCACCCAGTTCTTTTTGAATTGCTTTTAATTGTTCCCTTAGGTAATATTCTTTTTGGGTTTTTTCCATTTGTTTTCTAACCCGGGAATTAATCTTTCTTTCTAACTCTAAAATTTCTAACTCCTTAGTAAGTATAGAATATAATTTTTCCAATCGTTTTTTTAAACCTATTGCTTCCAGGATTTGCTGTTTATCAGAAACTTTTAAGGTAAGATGAGAGGCAATGACATCAGCCAATCTTCCAGGTTCTTCTAATGTAACAACAGCAATTACTGTTTCAGGTGGTATTTTTTTACTTATTTTCACATATTGTTCAAACTGAAATGTTACGCTACGCATTAAGGCTTCAATTTCTGGACTTTTTTCTTCTTCTTCCTCGAATTCCTCCAACTCTGCTTTAAAATATGGATCAGTGGCCACAAGTCTTAAAGACTTGGCTCTATGTAATCCTTCAACCAGCACCCTAATGGTACCACCAGGAAGTTTAAGAATTTGTTTAATCTCTGCTACTGAACCTACATTATAAATATCATCTTCTGTCGGTTCATCAGTTTCTGCTTCTTTTTGAGTTGCTAGAAATATTTGTTTTTCCTGAATCATCGCTTCTTCAATAGCCTGAATTGACTTTGGTCTACCTACATCCAAATGAATTACCATATAAGGAAAAACTAAAACACCTCTTAAAGGTAGAACAGGTAAATAGCGAGTATTTTTCTCAGACATAAACTTCACCTCCTAGAATATCCACATTTAAAATTTTGTGACACTTTATATATTTCTGCCAGCAGCATCTTACTCCTTCTTATAATACATTAAAATATTAATTTGTAGTTAAATTTACCCGAAAAACCTTTCGACAAAACTGCAAGCCACAATTCCGGCAACTTTATTTTACATTAATGGAACCACAGGGTTATTTAATCCAAGAGTAGGGGTAGCTTCTATATTATTAGCATCAGCACCTTTAATAAGCGCTAACTCTAAAACTTCTTCCAATCTCTCTACAGAAATTACTTTAATCCCCTCTAGGTTTTCAAATACTCTCTGCCAATTTTCTTGGGGAATTAAAACTCTGGTAGCACCTGCCTGTCTGGCAGCTTCTACTTTAGCGACTACACCACCTACGGGTTTAATATGTCCTCTAATTGAAACTTCACCAGTCATTGCAATCTTATTATCAATAGGAATATTTTTAATAGCCGAGTATACCGCTGTAGCTATGGCAACACCCGCTGAAGGCCCATCATTGGGAATTCCACCTGGAAAATTAACATGAATATCGTAATCCCTTGGATCAACATCCATGTTTCTTCTTAATACAGTTAAGACATTCTCTACAGAACTTTTGGCCATACTTTTTCTGCGTATTTTTTGTCCCCCCATACCATTAAGTTCTTCTTCTTCTACTATTCCTGTAACTATTATTTTACCCTTACCTTTTTCAGTAGTAATAACACTTACTTCTATTTCGTTAATAATTCCCATATTAGATCCATAAACAGCCAACCCATTCACTAAACCGACCTGGGCGTAAGGAGCAATTTTCTTTTCAGGACGTGGAGAATATTGCCCACTATTGACAACCCATTCAATATCTGTACGGGATATTTCATTTCTACCTTCTATTAAAACTAAACCTGCTGCAATTTGGATAATATTGACAGCTTCTCTGCCATTAGTAGCATATTTTTGAACTACCTCAACTGCCTCATCGTTAATAGGAAAATTAACTTTATCGGCAGCATTTCTAGCTATTTTTCCAATTTCCTCAGGTAATAATCCTCTAAAAAAGACCTCCAAGCAACGGGACCGGATAGCCGGAGGAATTTCCTGAGGTAATCTGGTAGTAGCTGCTACCAGACGAAAATCAGCAGGTAATCCATTTTGAAAAATATCGTGGATATGGGTGGGGATATTATTATCTTCCGGACTATAATATGCACTTTCTAAAATTACCTTTCGATCCTCTAAAACTTTTAATAATTTATTAATTTGAATGGGATGGAGCTCACCTATTTCATCAATAAATAAAATTCCTCCATGAGCTTTAGTTACAGCACCAGGCTTGGGTTGGGGAATGCCTGCCATGCCCATTGCTCCTGCACCCTGATAGATTGGGTCATGAACAGAACCAATTAAAGGATCAGCAATACCCCTTTCATCAAAACGGGAAGTTGCTCCATCTACTTCGACAAACTTAGCATCAGTTTTAAAGGGAGAATGGCTATTTTTTTTGGCATGCTCTAAAACCAACCGGGCCGCTGCTGTTTTGCCTACTCCCGGAGGTCCGTAAATAATAACATGTTGGGGATTAGGTCCACATAATGCTGCAACTAAAGTTTTTATTCCCTCTTCCTGTCCAATAATATCCTCAAATTTTTTAGGACGTGTTTTTGAGGCAAGAGGTTCTGAAAGTTTTATTGATCTCATTTGTTCCAGTTTATCCAATTCTTTTCTGGATTCTTTTTGAACAGCAATTTTATTACCTTGCTGACTTTTTAATAAATTCCAGAAATACATTCCAATTACTATAGCAAAAAATATTTGAATAAAACCAAGGATACCGCCTAAATTTCCACCAAACATAAAAAACATTTCTCCCTTCTGCTAAAAGATAAGCTGATAGTTAATAGATTTCTATTTAATAAACAAAAAAAGAAAAGAGTAAACTATAAACTAATTTAGTAACTATCTTTAGTATGTTCTTTGTTATATTTTTTTATCAGAAGTTTTTAATGTTTTTACCAACAATTTTTTAATAATTTTATAATTTTTGGGGCAAAATTATATTAAGTCAGATTAGTCTAAAAATAACTCAAAAATGAGGAGGTTATATATTTGGCACGCCGAAGTATAATGTCGGACGGGTTAAAATATGAGATTGCAAAAGAACTAGGCTTTTATGATACTATTGTAAGAGATGGCGACTTTGGAAACGTCTCTTCCCGTAACTGTGGATATATGGTGAGAAAAGCTATAGAAATGGCCGAACGTTCTTTAATGCAAAAATAACCATACTAATCTGACTAAAAAAGTCTAGGTACTTTGCCTAGACTTCAATTTATGATTAAGAAAAACCGACTTCGTCGGTCTTTCAGAACCTACAGTAGCTACAGTGCTACCGTGCTACAGGAAATAAAAGATTAAGATTGAAGGTTAGCCCAAA
>JASKKI010000025.1 GCA_030154225.1 Clostridia bacterium
TTCGTCGGTCTTTCAGAACCTACAGTAGCTACAGTGCTACCGTGCTACAGGAAATAAAAGATTAAGATTGAAGGTTAGCCCAAAAGTTATACTTTCTTTAAAGTTTAAAAAACCCTGAGCTCTACTCAGGGTTCTTTACGCACTTTCTTCTTTCTTTTTCTTCTTTTTTTCCCCGGTTACTATTAAAGGTTCTTCTTTATTTAATACAACGTCTTTAGTTACGATTACCTTACTAATATCTTCCCGAGAAGGAATTTCATACATTACTTCCATCATAATATCTTCCACTATAGATCTTAATCCCCGGGCGCCGGTATTACGGCGTAAGGCTTCTTCTGCAATGGCTTCCAAAGCATCTTGTTTAATTTCCAGACTAACTTGATCTAATTCAAATAGCTTCTGATATTGTTTTACTAGTGCATTCTTTGGCTCATTTAAGATTTTAATCAAAGCTTCTTTATCTAAAGCTTCTAGAGTAACAACTACTGGCAATCTTCCAACAAACTCAGGAATCAAACCATATTTTAATAAATCTTCCGGTAAAATATGTTTTAATACCTCACCTATATTTATATCTTTCTTAGATTTAACATCGGCATTAAAACCCATCACTTTTTTACCAATTCGATTCTGGATAATTTTTTCAATACCATCAAATGCTCCACCACAAATAAATAGAATATTAGTAGTATCAAGTTGAATAAACTCTTGATGAGGGTGCTTTCTTCCCCCTTGTGGCGGAACACTAGCGACCGTACCTTCTAAAATTTTTAAGAGTGCCTGTTGTACTCCTTCACCCGAGACATCACGGGTTATGGATGGATTTTCCGATTTTCTAGCAATTTTATCTATCTCATCTATATAAATAATACCTTTTTCAGCCTTTTCTACATCATAATCGGCAGCTTGAATAAGTTTTAATAAAATATTTTCAACATCTTCGCCAACATAACCGGCTTCCGTCAAAGAAGTTGCATCAGCAATTGCAAAAGGTACATTTAATATCCTGGCTAAAGTTTGAGCTAACAAAGTTTTCCCGCTTCCAGTGGGCCCCAGCATACAAATATTACTTTTCTGGAGTTCTACATCTTCAATTTTCATACCTAAATTAACACGTTTGTAGTGATTATATACTGCTACAGAAAGAGATTTCTTAGCAGCTTCCTGGCCAATTACATATTGATCTAAGATAGCTTTTATTTCTTTTGGCTTTGGAATATCCCCTAGTTCGAAACTTGTTTCTTCACTTAGTTCTTCTTCTATTATTTCGTTACAAAGTTCAATACACTCATCACAGATATATACTCCTGGTCCCGCCACAAGCTTTTTAACTTGATCTTGTACTTTACCACAAAAGGAGCATTTTAATTGGCCTTTGTCATCCCCAAACTTATACATTTTATCACCTCTCGTTATCCTTACTAGGATCTAGGGGACCTACGCTCAATAATGGCATCAATCAAACCATATTCTTTGGCTTCCTGTGCTGTCATAAAGCGATCACGTTCTGTATCTTCTTCAATTTTTGATTTGGACTGACCTGTTCTTTCTGAAAGTATAGTATTTATCCTTTCTTTCATTTGAACAATTCGTCTGGCATGGATTTCTATATCAGTTGCTTGACCTTGAGTTCCCCCCATTGGCTGGTGAATCATTATTTCACTATTTGGTAAAGCAAATCTTTTTCCTTTTTGACCTGCAGCCAATAAGAATGCTCCCATGCTTGCAGCCATACCTACACAGATTGTAGATACATTAGGTTTGATATATTGCATAGTATCAAAAATAGCCATACCCGCAGTTATTGATCCACCCGGACTATTAATATAAAGTTGAATATCTTTATCAGGGTCTTCAGCCTCCAAGAAAAGCATCTGGGCAATAATCAAATTAGCAACATGGTCATCAATAGCATCACCTAAAAAGATTATACGATCCTTTAAGAGACGGGAATAAATATCATATGATCTTTCACCACGGTTTGTCTGTTCAACTACTATTGGTACTAAAGGACTCATTTCGTCTAACCCCCTATTAGTCAATTTTGGCGTTAGCAATTAAAAACTCAACAGCCTTATCAATAATAATGCTATGTTCAACTGCTTCCATCTGTCCTTGTTTTTCTAAAATTTCTTTTACTTTTTCCGGTTCTTGTTTGTAAGCCTCAGATAAACGCGCTATTTCCCGGTCAATATCATCTTGTTCAACCTTAATATTTTCTGCTTTAGCTATAGCTTCTAAAACCAATTGTTCTTTAACAACTTTTTTAGCATCATCTTGATATTTTTCTCTGATATTTTCTATACTTTCATCTGAGTATTTTAGGTATTGGTCTAAAGATAATCCCTGCATACGTAAACGATAATCAAAATCTTGTAAGATATTATCTATCTGAGTTTCAATCATCGCTTGTGGAATATCAACAGACGCATTAGTTGCAGCTTTTTCAATAGCTTGTTGTTTTAAAAGTGCCTTCGCATTTTCTTCTTTCCTGTTTCTCAGTCTATTCTCCACATCTGCTTTTAATTCCTGCAAAGTTTCAAATTCACTTACATCTTTTGCAAATTCATCATCCAGGTCTGCTAGTTTTTTACGTTTTATTTCTTTTAGTTTAATATCAAAAGTAGCTGGTTGGCCTGCTAATTCTTTACTATGATATTCTTCGGGGAATGTAACCTCAATTGTTTTTTCTTCGCCTAGTTTCATCCCAATTATTTGCTCCTCAAAGCCTGGAATAAAGGAACCGGAACCAATTTCTAAAGTATAATCTTCGGCAGTCCCACCTTCAAAAGGCACGCCATCCTTTTTACCTGAAAAGTCTATTACCACCTTGTCCCCATTTTCAACAGGAGTACCTTCAGGCATTACTTCTAACTGGGCATGACGCTGGCGCAAATTTTCCAATTCTTTAGCAACGTCTTCTTCAGTTACAACAGTATCTAGCTTTTCTAATTCCAGCCCTTTATATTCACCTAATTCTACTTCTGGTTTGATTTCTACTTTAGCCTTAAAAATAAAGGGTTTATTAACCTCCAACTGAACTATGTCAATTTCAGGTTTTCCAACAGGTTGAATGCTTTCATCAAGGGTATTTAAAGCCTCTAAATAAGCTGGGGGCATTATATAGTCAACTGCATCTTCAAATAAAATTTCAACACCAAATCTTTGCTCCAGTATTTTACGAGGCACTTTACCTTTTCTAAAACCAGGTATGTTTACTTTTTTAACAATTTTTTTATATGCATGTTGTAAACCTTCCTCAAACTTTTTTTCATCAACTTCGATAGTAATTTCTACTTGCTTTTTGTCTAATCTCTCAGTACTAACTTGCATTTTTATTAAGCTCCTCCTTAAAATATAAATTATATGTAAATGTTTACAAAACTTTACTTCTAAATTATACCCATAAAAAATGTCATGTAAAAGAAAAAATAAAATAAAATAAGCCCAATAGTTGATAATTAATTAACATTGATAAAATGTTACCTAAAATTGTTATAAATACAATAACACCTCGACTATTAATGTTAGCCGAGGCTATTCTAAGATTATGGAGCGGAAGACGGGATTCGAACCCGCGGCCCTCGCCTTGGCAAGGCGATGCTCTACCACTGAGCCACTTCCGCATATGGTGCGGGAGAAGGGACTTGAACCCCCACGGTGTGAACCGCCAGATCCTAAGTCTGGTGCGTCTGCCAATTCCGCCACTCCCGCTAAAAATATCTGAATTTAGTAAATAGAACTTGGATTCAGTTTGAAATCAAAGGTCAGATTTTTACAACATCTAGTTCAATCTCTGACCTTTGACTTCTTTCTGGTGAGCCATCCGCGACTCGAACGCGGGACACCCTGATTAAAAGTCAGGTGCTCTGCCAACTGAGCTAATGGCTCATAAAAAATAATGGCTGGGGCGGCAGGACTCGAACCTACGAATGCGGGAGTCAAAGTCCCGTGCCTTACCAACTTGGCTACGCCCCATCATTTACCGACGAAAAACATTATATCAATTTTTCGCACAGTATGTCAATAGTAAGTTGTTGGAATAAACTTATTTTACCCTTTAAGGAGCTTATTATACCTAATATTTTTATTTAATAATAATGGGGTGGGTGATGGGACTTGAACCCACGAATGCCGGAGCCACAATCCGGTGCGTTAACCACTTCGCCACACCCACCACAAAAAAGATGTTGGATGTCAGAAAAATCATTTCTCACTGACTTCTAACTTCCTTTATGGCGTGCCTGGAGGGATTCGAACCCCCGACACTCGGATTAGAAGTCCGATGCTCTATCCAGCTGAGCTACAGGCACATAATGGAGCGGGTGAAGGGAATCGAACCCTCGCAACTGGCTTGGAAGGCCAGGGCTCTACCACTGAGCTACACCCGCTCAAAAAAAAGGTCTGAGGTCGGAAGTCGGAGGTCAGAGATACACTTCTGCTAGTAGTAACCTAAATCAGACTTCTGACATCTGACTACTTACTTCTATATTGGTCGGGGCGGAGGGATTCGAACCCCCGGCCCCATGGTCCCAAACCATGTGCGCTACCAAACTGCGCTACGCCCCGACAAACTGTGACAAGGAGTAGTATACAATATTTTTTTTTGGTTGTCAACTATGTTTTATTTACTTTACTATCTATCTTCATACCTTCCTTGACAGCAAAAATAATTATAACACCATAGTTATTGTTAGACAAGTGGTATTATTTAACTATTTCTTCAATCCTGATCTTCAGTTTAGGTTTTAAATCAATAACTGCGTAACTGGGATTACTATTACCCCGGGGTAAAGTTGGACTACCTGGATTAAGAAAATGAACGTTATTTTCTACCAGATATAACGGTATATGAGTATGGCCATAAATCACAATATTGGCACCTATTTCTTGACTTCTATAATAAAGACGTTCTAAGCCGAACTTTACTCCATATTGATGCCCATGTGTTAATAATATAATATACCCATCTATATCCAAAAGTTCTTCTTTGGGCTTATTTGTAGAATAATCACAATTGCCTGCTACTACTTTTGTTTTAACCTTAAAAACCTCACTTAAAATAATTGCATCTTTATAATGGTCCCCGGCGTGGAACAGTAAGTCAATTTTTCCCATTTTTTCTAGGGCCACTCTTGCTAAGCTTAAGTCCTTATGGGTATCACTTAGAACCCCAATTCTCACCAGTAACATCCTTTCAAAAGCAAGTTATTAGTTATTAATTTTAGTAGACTTCTATGAACTATGAACTACTTCTGCATTAAATATTTTCGTCAATATTTTTATCGCTTTTTGTGTTGCCTTACCACGATGACTAATCTTATTTTTAACCTCCAATTCTAATTGGGCAAAGGTTTTAGCATATTCTGGAACGTAAAAGAGCGGATCATATCCAAAACCACTACTTCCTTTTTCTTCCTCTAAAATGAAGCCTTCACAACTTCCCTCAACAGTAAATTCTGAACCGTCAGGTTTAACTATGGCGATAACACACTTAAAACGGGCTGTACGCTTATCCAGAGGGACACCAGTTAAAAGTTTTAAAAGCTTTTGGTTATTTTTTTGGTCATCACTGGGTTCTCCAGCAAAACGGGCAGAAATAACACCCGGTAAACCTTGAAGATAGTCAACCTCTAATCCTGAGTCATCAGCTAAACTTATAATTCCTGCATTTTTAGTAACTTCCCTTGCTTTTATCAATGCATTTTCCTCAAAGGTTTCTCCATTTTCGTTTATTTCACCTATCTGGGGAAAATCAGCCAGGGATAAGACTTCAATATTCAACGGATTAAGTAATTTTTTAAATTCATTTAATTTTCCTATGTTTCTAGTAGCTATAACAAGCTTATTTTGACTCATATTAAGACCTCCGGATTAGTAACTAGCGACTAGCGACCAAAATTTGGTATTATTAAAATATTCCTCCTAAAATACTCTTCTGTATTTCTATTAATTTTTTTATTCCTTTTTCACCTAAAGCTAACATTTCATTTAATTCATTTCTCGTAAAAGGATATTCCTCTGCAGTTCCTTGAACTTCTACAAATTGGCCTTGGCCTGTCATCACAATATTCATATCTACTTCCGCTGTAGAATCTTCTGCATAGGATAAATCCAATAGAATTTTTCCATTAACTTTACCTACACTGATGGCTGCTAGCCAATCGGTTACAGGTAATTTTTCAAATACTCCTTCTTGTTTTAACTTCTTCAGGGCTTCAACTAGGGCTATAAAAGAACCGGTAATTGAAGCTGTTCTAGTACCACCGTCAGCTTGAATTACATCACAATCTAACCAGATAGTCCGCTCTCCCAAAGCTTTTAAGTCTACAACTGATCTCAAGGCCCTTCCGATCAAGCGTTGAATTTCATGGGTTCGCCCACCAATTTTCCCTCTGGCAGATTCCCTCTGATTTCTTTGTTCAGTTGCCCGTGGAAGCATTGAATATTCGGCAGTTATCCAACCTTGTTCTTGTCCTTTAAGCCAGGCCGGAACTTTATCTTCTAAAGTGGCATTACATATAACCTTTGTTTCTCCCATCTCAATTAGAATAGAACCTTCAGGATACTTAATAAAATTAGGAGTTATAGTTACTGGACGTATTTCATCAACTTTTCTACCATCTGTTCTTTTCATTAAAAAACCTCCTATATCAAGCTAAGTATATTTTAAGCTACCAGGAAATTAATCCAGAATAAAAGTTTTGCCCATTTCCGCCAGGTTCACATTTCCATCAAAGCTAACCTCTGCCTCTCTTTTTAATTGATGTAAATTATATTCCGGCCAAAAATGTGTTAAGATTAGCTTTTCAGCATAAACCTTTTGAGCTAACAAGCCCGCTTGTTTTGCAGTCATATGGCCTTTATTAGTATAGGCTATATCGGTATCCCGTAGACTCGCTTCAGCTAAAATTATTTTACTTCCCATACATTCATCTACCAAGTTATTATTTAAGGCTGTATCAGATGTATATGTAAATACCTTGTCATCCTTAATTATTTTCACCCCAAAGGTTGGCATGGGGTGACTGGTTGGAAAAAAATTCAACCTAACTAAACCAAATTTATTTTCTCTATGTATAGCATCTTCTATAGGAATTGTTATAAATACATCCCGCCAATTATTTATTTCTTCAAAGATTAGAGCAGGTTCGGAAGGTGCATAAACAATTAAAGGGTCAGTACGGGAACCATCTCTTAAAGCCCCTGAAAAGGCATGTCTTACAGCATGAATATCGGCATAATGGTCAGGATGAAAATGCGTGATTACTAAAGTATGAACATCACGAAAATTAATATAACGCTGTAATTGGGCAAAAGCACCATGACCACAATCAACCATAATATTTAAATTATCGCTTTGGATTAAGTAACTATTACACGCCCCTTCTTTGGGTGCATAAGGAGCATAACATCCCAGTATTGTTAGTTTCAATTTATTATCCCTCCTCAAGTTCCAATAGTGTCTCTAAATATATTTTGTAAGTATTATCATTAAAATACAGCAATACCACCTTTAATAATCCTGACAAAGGTATTCTTACTAACCATATACCACCAGCCAGTTTTATGACTTCTGCATCATTGGTAAAAAATCCTACAAAGCTTTCAGAAAAAAAAATAAAAGAGTATACCCATCATAGACATTATGAACATGGCTATTTTATTTGCTTCATAACCATGGCCACATCTGCAATTCCAACCATCATTTGTAGGAGAATTTCTATAACTACCGGCCAGGCCAGGATTAATACTTGTTTACGGATTGTTTTGAATTTAAAAATTTCATAAATATCACCTGTAATTCTATTTAACTTTAACAGTTTAACATACTTTTTAAAAATCGCCTACGGTAATTAGTGACTAGTGACTGGTTATTAGTTACAACAAAAGAGCACCCTGAAATTTCAGAGTGCTTCTTTTTAAAGACCTTTAAAATATCTTTCGATACCTTTAAATATCCCCCAGGCCATTTTGGTACGGAACTGGTCCGTTGCTAATAGCCTTTCTTCTTCCGGGTTGCTTAAAAAAGCCATTTCTACTAACACGGAAGGAACTTTAGTCTCTCTAATAACTGCAAAGCTTTCTTCCATTATACCCAAATCAGTACGACCCCCGGCTTTAACTAGCTCATCCTGGATAGACCAAGCCAATCTTTGCCGTAACCATCTTTGAGAAGATAGCTCACTATGCCAGGTTGGTGCATAATAATAGACTGATGTACCTGAAATAGCCCGGTTATCATTAGAATTTGAGTGAATACTAACAAAAATATCTGCACCTAAATTATTTGCTATATCAGCCCTACCTGCCAGGCTTAAATAGGTTCGACCTGTTATATGGGTCATAACTACTTTGGCCCCCTGTTGGGTAAGTAGTTGCTGTAGTTTTAAAGCAACATCTAAGTTCACATCCCGTTCCATCACTTTTAGTGTTTTACCAATTGCACCTGGGTCAGTCCACCCCCCTGGTTGAACACTGCCATGCCCGGGATCGATTACAATTGTTTTGCCAGCAAGTTTTCCTTGGGCTAATTTTGCACCAACAACAATATAATCATCATGTTGAGTAACTTGATATTGAGCACCAGGCACAAATTCAGCCTCTACCCTAACTACATCAGGTGAAAGCTGCCTAGAAGTTACCTTACGGATAGGCCCAAAGGCAACATTTTGTTCCGCTTCTGACTTAGAAGCTAACTGTAAAGAACTTTGTGACAAATCAATTACTAAACGGTTAGGCGCTGCTTCCTGGGTAGTATAATCAATTTTTTTACCGGCTGCAATCTGCACTACAGCCTGATTTTCCTGAGGATTTAATTTAATTTGTCTAACAGGTATTAATTGTTCTGCCGGATAAGTTATATCCATCTCTAAAGAACGGGAAGAACTATTATATTTAAATTGATACTTAAAATCTTTGTCAAAAACAATATTTATAGCTTGTCCTGTTACTTTAATTTCTTTTATTCCCCAGTTATCTAAAGGCTGTACCATTTCCCTCAGATTAAAAGAATTTAATTCTATCACTAACCTGTATCCATCATTTGCTCGTTTTATCAGGTATTGGTTAGCATTAACCCCTGAAAGAGTTACTGCTAATTTATCACCTAAATTATTAAAAGCGAGAACCCTTTCATTATCTAAAGTCAGTTTTAATTCATTAACATATGATTTTGGCTGGGGTAATGGTTTAGAATTTTTATCAACTGTTAACCAACCGGCGATCCAACCTCGTGTCCCGTTAGGTAACTGGACTTTTAACCATTCTCCTTCTTCAGCCAGTACTTGTAATTCTGTACCACCGTTAACTTTAGTAATAGTGGGATACTCCAAACTAGCACCTTGTCTAATATTAACTACATTACCCGTAACTATTACTATCTTAATTGGGACATTAATTACAGGTGGTTTTGGCGGAGAAGGGATGTATGTACCTTGATTTTGTTTGGGACTACTTTCAAGAGAAACTAACCAATTGGCAATCCATCCAACTTGCCCGGAGCTGGTTTTTACTTGATACCAATCCTTTTGTTCGCCAATGATTTCAACAATATCTCCCTCTTTTACCTGAGTAATCCTAGAAGACTGTGTTGTCGGCTGCTGGCGAACATTTACAATAGAACCAGTAACCAGAGCATTACGTGAAATGTTATCACTACCTGGAAAATTAACAAGCCAAGCGGCAACCCACCCCGAACCTTGTGTGGTTTCAATAAGATACCAACCATTTTTTTCATTTTTAATTACTACCTGATCACCTTTATTTAATTGAAATAGCAAAGGATATGTAGTACTTGCTCCCTGGCGGACATTTACAGCTGAACCATTGATGAAGCCAATCTGCGCACCGGCCACCCTATTAACTTCCACCAGCCAGCTAGCAATCCAGCCTTGTGTTCCATTAGCCAACTGCGCTAAATACCAGTTACTTTCACTTTTTAGAATTGTGAGTTTTTCACCGGCTTTTACCTGTCCTATTTTCATGTAATTAGTACCGGGACCTTTTCGGATGTTAACTACACTGCCGGTTACAATGGCTGTCTCTATTTCACCATTCAGGTCATCCATTAACCAACGGGCAATCCAGCCAATCTTACCATCTGCTAACCTTACTTTAGCCCAATTATCTTTTTCAGTAATGATTGATACAAACTGGCCTTCTGCTACCTTTGCAATACGAGCATATTGAGTACCAGGTCCTTTTCTTACGTTAACAATACTCCCGGTTATTTTTCCCACCCTTTCCTGGGCTTGTATATTACCGGGAAAAATCGTACCTAAAAATGCTACAATTAATAATATACTAAATACTAAAATTATTTTTCTTTTCCCCAATTTTTCCTAATTCACCTCCTTTCCACGATCATTTGACTAAATTCGCTTTAAATTAACAAATTCCTTTCAAAAACTCGTTGGTAATGTTTTACTTAAAAATAATCTCCACTAAACCTACAATTACTTACATAATTCGTTAAATATTTAGATTTTTTGACCTAAAAAACTCCTCAAGTTAATTTCCATTTCTTACATATGCATGGGAGGGGATAATAAGTGCACAAAAAAAAAGAAGCCCTACAGCTTCGAAATTAATATATGAGTAATAACTGTTTCTAAATTTACTATCAATACTAGTCATAGCAAGGCCACTCAACTATTAGCGGGAGATGACTAATTTAGCATTGGCCGACACTGCAGGAGCTAACTTGACATAACCTAGTAAAGTATCAATTTTTTGCCCTTCCATCCGAAACTCAACTCTATCTACAGTTGGGAACTGGGTGAGAGTATTAACAATAGAATATACAGTTAATTGTTCGTTAAGTTTGCCACCAGCTAGATTGGATACTAATTCTTTACTAAAATCTACGATACATAACCCATCCTCTTTAACGTTTATATCTAATAATTGGGTACCGGCAGGAATAGTTGGTAAAAGACCACTTTGAAAATCAGGACCTTCTATTAAAGCATTAATAGTCTCTCTGGCTATACCTGTAACTTTGGGAATATCTTTTTCTACCGCAACCAAATGCTCACCATCAGATGAACCAAAATAAAGTGATACAGTCTTGAATTCAGCAGGTTGATTATCAATTACTGGCTCATTAACCTGGGGTGTATCAACTACAATTTCACCCACTTCTTTTTTATTATTGTCATCCTGCTTTTTTTCCTCTTTTTTAAAATCCTCTTTAATTGACAAAAGTTTATCCAATAAACCACAGCCAGCTAAAGTGAAGGTGAGCAAAGTAATAATTGTAACCAGTATTATTATTTTTTTAGACAATTAAAAAGCCTCCTTTCCTTTCGGTAATTTATCAATAAATCATATCCGAGAAGAAAGGAATTTATTACACAAAATTTTAATCTACCGAGTATAATTTTCGGTCGAACAAATACTTATAGGTTAAAGTTATTGGTCAGAAAAACTTATGAGTAAAACTTTTGCCTCTGACCATCTTCTAGGTTTAGCTTACTTGTCAGACATACTCCTATGGGAGATTTTGCGTCTGACACGTCCTCTTTAACTATTGAAATTTTGACCTTTGGTCAAATTATTTTCGTCGTTGGGTGGGGGGCATAATAGGTCTAAGGGTCATCGCCGCCTCCTGAGTCACCGTTTCCACTTCAACTTTAATATCCATACCTGGAAAAACTTGCGACCACTCCATTTGCTCCCACAATTCAGGGTATTGGGTTCTCACCTTTTCTCCTATACCAAAAATATCTGTTTCAAATTCCTGGGCCACCTTTATTGCTTTATTTATTTCTTTTTTAATAGACTCACTGGCCTTTTGGTTTAAGTCCTGAATTAATTCTTCCGTTTCTACACTAACAATTCCAGTGTTTTCTACTAAATTTAGAGAAGCAACTACTTTCATTAATATTTCATTTTTCCCATTCTCCAAACGGGGAAAGATAAAACTTTTATTTCTTTTGATTTCCAGAGATAAATCTCTATCAGATTCTGCCGGATTTTTAATAACAATAATCCCCCCTTTTACCTGACCTTTCACCCAGAGATAACCTCTGGTAGTTTCTTCATCCATCCAGGTAACAAATTTATCTTTCTTAAATATCCCTGCTCCTCTCAATTCTAGAATTTGCTTAGGTTTTTCTTCTCCCTCGTCTTTAGGACCGGCTTTTTCTTCTTTTTTCTGAGGAGGTAGAAAACTTTCCTGATCCAGAGCCTGTATTTTAGGTAAAACACTCTCAATCCCCGCCGTACTTAATGAAATCAATAAATCGTTTAAGGTTACGACAGGTGCTATAGATTGACCAGTACGATTTTCAATTAAATTACTGATAAAAATAGCATTAATACTTTCCAGTTTAGGCTCAGCCTCCAATATATCCCTGGCCTTACCTTTAGCCACTACTACATAATTTGACCTCCTAAGCTCCTGCCCCCTGCTTAAAAGGTCTAGTACAGGTATTAATCCGTTCTTAGCCACTTCTTCACCAATAACTATCACATTCAAATGACCCCAAAAAGGCCTACGTGCAGACCTGGTATTGACATCTCTAATTGCTTCAAAAATTGTTCTACCTTTACCTCCTACCACCCAAACAGGAGCCTCTTCTCCTCCTCCACCGCCTTCCAAAAGACTGGGTAGAGCCATTTGAGTTGTAATCTGGTAACCTTCACTATCTTTATCTATTCCCAAACCTACAGCAAAACCAATCCTGTTGATTTCTTTTCTATCCCAACAACCGGGAAAAAAAAACAATATCCCTATTATTAAACAAGAAAAAACCTTTTTACCGGTGGCCATTTTCCGACCCCCCTTTAGAAAAAAGAGTAAATACAAATAAAAGAAGAGGAATGGCCAAACTGATAAATAAACCATAAGTAAAATTAATCCTGTATAATCCTAAAACAGCTAGTAAATCTTTAGGCCATAAACTCATACCTAGAAGTAAAAACATCACCGGATAAGTGAGTTTTTGATAATTTTTTATATTAATCAGTTGGGTCCAACCGGAAATAGAACAAAAAGATAAAACACTCACATTAATAAAGGCAATGCTTAACCAAACCGCTAAAAATAAAGATTCCATCCTTTCTAAAAATTCACCTATTCGCACCATCTTTACCAATTCAATTACGGGCCAAGCCATACGACCTGTTTCATAAATACCAAAAGTAGCTACAGTGCCAGCAAACACAGCAACAGTTATAACAATGGCAAATAGTAGTGCTCCTAAACTGGTCTTAGTTAATTTCTCAGGGGCATTTACATAAGGATAAAGCATCAAAAGTATGATAATGACACCAAAGTAAGAAAGTGTACTAATAAATCCTTCTAATAAAGAAATTGGTTCTGTTTTAAGAATGGGCTTTAACCTGATGACCTCCATATATCGTATATCTCCAATTAAAGCCCCAATTAATAATAACAAAATAATGGGAGCAAGTAATTCTGTAAACCTAGCAATATCCTCCAATCCATTTTGAATAATCCAGATAATTAACCCGACCAGACCTACAACAACTATCCATCTGGGTGTTTCAGCCAATAAAGCGGATTTTAACATTTCTGTAAATATTCTTAAGCTACCAGCAGCCAATAACGTAAAATAAATAGCTAATATTCCTCCTATGATCTTTCCTAATAACCTACCAACTACTAGTGGCGCAAATTCTATAACTGTTTTTCCAGGAAATTTTATAGAGACCTTATTAATTAAGATGAGTATAACACCACTCACGAAACCTCCTCCAATTAACACCAGCCAGCCGTCAGTACCAGTTAAAAAAACCATATGTCTGGGCAAGATTAAAATATAGATACCAGTAAGCAACATAGTTAAAATAAAAAATACCTGCCTAGGCGAAATTGTGCCACGTTTTATCATTTGTTTTTCTCTCCCCCATCTTTAGTGATATAAGGTCTTTCTAAAAAAGTTCCTGGAGCTTTTTCAGTAGGCTTTCTAAATTGGGGGGCAGTCATCATTTGCCACCTGGGTGCTCTAATTAAGACATCCTTTAACTCACTTATTCTTAAAGGAGCCAAAGGTTCGAGATATGGGTATCCAAAAGATTTTAGAGAAATCATATGAACTAGTGTTGCAATCCATCCTAACATTACTCCATAAAGACCAAAAATTGCACCTAAAATCATTAATGGAAAGCGAATTAACCTCAAAGGTATGGAAGCAGCAAAACTAGGTAAAGTATAGGACCCTATGGCGGTTAAAGCCACAACAATAACCATTTGGGGAGCAACCAATTTAGCTTCTACAGCTGCCTGACCTACAATTAAAGCTCCAACTATTCCTAAAGTACTTCCAATTGCTCCTGGTAATCTTACACTGGCTTCCCGCAAAAGTTCTAAAGAAACTTCCATTGCTAATGCCTCTACAAATGCAGGAAAAGGTACACCTTCCCTAGCTCCTGAAATACTCAAAGCAAGGTTTGTTGGAATCATTTCCTGGTGGAAAGTTGTCACTGCTATGTATAAAGCAGGTAGGGTTACTGCCGTAAAAACCCCTATAAATCTAACCCATCTTAATGCTGTACTCATTAAAATCCGGCTATAATAATCCTCTGGAGATTGTAGAAACTGGATAAATACAGTAGGTACAATCAGACAATTAGGAGAACCATCTACCATAATAATTACTCGTCCTTCCAATAAATAGGCCACTACCTTATCCGGTCTTTCCGTATATTGGACCTGGGGAAAGGGAGAATAGGGATGATCTTCAATATATTGCTCAATACAACCTGTTTCTAAAATACTATCAACCTCATTAATACTATCTAAGCGTTTATGTACTTTTTTTATAATCTCCGAATTGACAATCCCGTCCATATATAAGATAGCTACATCGGTTTGAGTATAAGTTCCAATTTTTCTTGCTTCTATTTTAAGTTTATTGGAATGCAATCTCCTCCTCACCATAGAAGTATTAATACGAATAGTTTCGGTAAAACCTTCTCTAGGCCCTCGGATTACTACTTCAGAATCAGGCTCGGAGATACCCCTACTAGCCCAGCCTTTAGTTCCTATGACTAAAGCCTTACTCCATCCGTCAATTAAGAGGGTTGTATCTCCGGATAGAAAACCGCTCATTACATCATCCAAATTTTCTACCTGTTTCTTTTCAGCAATAGACATGGCTGCATTTTCTATCCACTTATAAATATCTTCCCCTTGCAATTCTTCATCAGGTTTGGAAGCCCTGGCTTCTAAAGTCAAGCTTTTAATAATATAATCATGGATAGACACCTTATCGGCTAAACCATCAACATAAATAAGGGCAGCTTTTATTTGAGTTTTATAGCCGACAATGAACTCTCTAAAGATAATATCACTACAATTGGTAAAAACATTTTTTATGTATTCTAGGTTTTTTTCTAGACTTGTACTGATTGGTTGGACATCAGTTTTTGTTTTATCTTGCTTTTTTAAATCCCGTAACAATTTCCCTGGTTTTTTTACCATTACTTCACTTCCTTAAAACATAAGTCCATTATGAATTAGTTATTAGCTGGTATGAAAAGAAATATTCATTAAAAAAGCTGACCACTATGGGTCAGCTTTTTTAGATAAATATTTTATCTTTATTCTTTTTACGACGATACCAGATAATAAATATAGAAATTAAGATGAATACAATACTGATAACCTGCGCTGCTCTCAAAGGTCCTAGCATCAAACTATCTGTCCGAAACCCTTCTACAACAAACCTACCTAGAGAATAATAAATGAAATAACTTAAATGAACTTCACCTTTTTTAATAAATCTTTGCCTTCTCAACCAAATAAGTAAAAGGAACCCTAGAAAATTCCAGATAGATTCATATAAAAAGGTGGGATGCCGGTATGCTCCATCTATCCACATGGCCCAGGGCACTTTTTCCGGGTCAACCTCATAACCATAAGCTTCCTGATTTATAAAATTTCCCCAGCGACCTATGGCTTGACCAATAATTAAACTTGGTGCCACAATATCTCCTAAACGCCAAAAATTCATATTATAATAGCGGATCATTAGAAGGCCAGCAGTAAAGGCTCCAATTATACCACCGTGGATGGCTAATCCTCCATGCCAGACAGCGGGAATTTCACTTGGGTATTTACTATAATAATCCCAACGAAATATTACATAGTATAATCGTGCTCCTATAAAACCGGCAGGAATGGCAGCAATTAGTATGTTCATAAATTTATCTTCATCAATACCTTGCCTTTTGATGACCTCCCGCAAGGCTAAAAAAGTACCTACTAAAAGTGCCGTGGACATTAAAATTCCATACCAGCGCACCTGAATAGGACCTATTTCAAAAGCAATTGGATTAATCAAAAAATTCCCCTCCAATATCAATACAAATTGTTTATAAACTAGCCCAATAATTATTATGAACAAATCGTCCTTCGGGCGACTTGTAGTGAACAAAACACAGGAAGAATCTCCTGTGTTTTAGAGTAACGTAACTGTATATTCTTGTCAAATTATCTTACTCAAATTTTTTATTAAATAATTAAATTTATTTATAATGAATAAATTGTCTCACCACTTAAAACTTGCAAACCAATGGAATTCAAAACTTCAATTGCTTTCTTACTATCCTCTACCCTAAAAATTACAATAGCATTATCAGATTTTTTGGCCAGAAAGGCATACATATATTCTATATTTATTTCACTTTCGGCGAGAGGCTCTAAAGTAGCAGCCAGGCCGCCGGGTGTATCGGGTACCTCAATAGCCAGAACATCAGTTTCACTAACTAAAAACCCGGCATTTTTCAATACCACTAAGGCCTGTTCAGGTTTATTAACAATTAATCTCAAGATACCAAAATCAGCTGTTTCAGCAATTGATAACGCCCTAATATTGATATTATTTTCACCTAAAATTTTTAATACCCGGCCTAGTCTTCCCTCTTTATTTTCCAAGAATATAGAGACCTGTTTAATCATTAAAAACCCTCCCCTTATATTTTTCTATTATCAATAACCCGTACAGCTTTTCCTTCACTGCGGGGAATTGTTTTCGGTTCTACCAATTTAACCTTTGCAGAGATATTTAATACTGCTTCGATCCGGTCATGGATGGTTTTCTCCAGATGTTCCAGGCCACCAATTTTATCGGAAAACATATTTTCCGAGACTTCTACTAATATTTTTAGTTCATCCAAATTGCCTATCCGGTCTACTATTAACTGATAATGGGGTTCTGTTTCACCAATCTCCAGTAAAACACTTTCTACCTGAGATGGAAAAACATTTACACCCCTGATAATAAGCATATCATCAGTACGTCCGGTAATTCTACCCATGCGGATATGGGTTCTGCCACAGGCACAGACCTCGGGATATAAAAAAGATATGTCCCTGGTACGATACCTTATTACCGGAATACCCTCTTTGGTAATAGTAGTAAATACCAATTCACCGGGTTGGCCGTAAGGTAATGTTTCCTGGGTCACAGGATCGATAATTTCCGGAATAAAATGGTCTTCAAAAATATGCAAACCATTCTTGCATTGACATTCAGAAGCTACTCCAGGCCCAATGATTTCCGAGAGGCCGTAAATATCTATAGCAGAAATACCCAGTTGGTCCTCGATCTCTTTACGCATATTCTCCGACCAGGGCTCCGCTCCAAAAATACCATACTTTAATTTCAGTTCTCCCGGTTCAATATCCATTTCCTTCATTACTTCCGCTAGATATATTGCATAGGAAGGTGTACAGGCCAGTACAGTAGTTCCAAAATCCTTCATTAACATTATCTGCCTTTTAGTATTCCCACCGGATATGGGAATAACTGAGGCACCAATGCGTTCTGCACCATAATGAGCACCTAAACCTCCTGTAAATAATCCATAGCCATAAGCAATCTGAATTACCGAATCTTTTGTTGTTCCTCCACAAGTCAAAGTCCTGGCCATTAATTCGGACCAAGTATTTAAATCTTTTCTTGTATAACCTACTACTGTGGGCTTTCCGGTAGTACCAGAAGAAGCATGAACTCTTACTATTTCCGACAAGGGAACTGCAAACATACCATATGGATAATTATCCCGTAAATCTTGTTTGGTAGTAAAAGGTAAGTATCTAAGATCATCTAAACTTTTAATATCACCAGGTTCCAGCCCTTTATCCTGAAAGGCATGACGATAAAAGGGGACATTGTAATAAACCCTTTCCACCACTGACTTTAGACGTTCTAATTGTAGTTCCGCTAATTGAGGACGGGGCATACATTCTGCAGCTGGATTCCAATACATTTTCATCACTCCCAATTTTTTAATAACTATTTTCCAATTAAAAACCTCCCGCCCCTAAGTAAGGACGAGAGGTTAACCCGCGGTACCACCTTGATTGGTCAAAATTTTGACCCTCTTTAAGGATACGCAACAAAGTCAAATAATACTTTGTTTTAATATCCCTCTCCAGATAACGGTGAGAAATTCCGGTCTCACCTACTAAACCCTTTCAGTGAGACAACTCCAGAGGGAACTTCATTCTAACCTTTGTTACCGGTTTCCAGCATCCCGGTTCTCTGTAAACTCCAGCTAAAACTACTTTCCTCTTTCACAGTTTTTAAGTATATTTAAATAGAAGTATAAAATTAATATTAGCTATTAGTCAATGTGTAAAAAAAATTATATTAATAAAAATAATAATTGGAAAACTACTTGTAATGGGCGGTGATTAAATGATATTTCAAAAAATAACCGATATCATATTTATTCTTGTGGGCTCACTTTTATATGGATTTGGTATAAATTACTTTATTGTAGCTAATCACCTGGCAGAAGGTGGTTTTACAGGTATAGCCCTAATCTTACATTATAAATTTGGTTGGCCCGTTGGAACAGTTATTTTTATAGGCAACATACCTTTAATTTTTGTAGGCTGGAGATTATGGGGTTGGGAATTTATATCTAAAACTATTTTAGGTGTTGTTGCTACTTCTTTTTTTATAAGCCTAACAGTTAACTTTCAATTGCCTGTTGAGGATTTATTATTAGCTGCTTTGTATGGAGGTGTACTTACAGGAGCCGGCTTAGGCCTAGTTTTAAGATACGGTGGTACAACAGGTGGGGCAGATATTATTGGTAGACTTTTTCATCACTACCTTGGTGTACGAATGGGTAAATTTTATTTAATGTTTGACTTTTTAGTCTTAAGTTCAGTAGCACTATTTTTTGGCTTAAAAATCACTCTATACTCATTGGTAACCATCTTTGTCTTTAGTAAAGTAACTGATTTTGTATTAGAAGGAATTGATGCTGCTAATCAAGCTTTAATTATTTCCGACCACAGTACAGAAATTGCAAATGCCATTGACAGAGAATTGGGAAGAGGCTTTACCTATCTAAAAGGTAAAGGAGGCTATTTAGGGCAGGAAAAAGAAATTATCCTTTGTGTAGTAGGTAAATGGCAGATCTTCAGGTTAAAGAAATTGATTAAAAGTATTGATCCCAAAGCTTTTGTAATAGTAAGTGATGTTTATGAAGCACTGGGAGAAGGTTTTAAAAGTGAGTGAAGTAGTAATTATATGTAGCACATATCTTAATGGTCAATGGAAAAAAGTTTTTTAAAAAAGAGCAAAAGAAAATTAAGGCCCGGAGGACCTTAATAGTAATGTGTATCAGCTTATCTTGTAGTTTAACTGATAACTTTTTGCTACAGCACGATAATATTTTTCTAATATACCACCCTTTTCTATTGTTTCAACTAGTTTAATAAGATTTTGCTTTTCTAATTCTTTAACATGGTAATGCATTTTTGCCGAAGATTGTCCCAATAAATCTGCAATCTGTTTAACAGTAGCCTGACGTTCAATCAAAATTTTTAAAACTTTAACCCTAAGGGGGTCAGCAACCGATTTGATTTTTTCTAAGTCTTCTAGTAACAAGTTCTCTTCCATTACCATAACAACACCCCCTGATACCTAACAGAAATATATTTTTATTAATTATTGTATAACAGAAAAGAAATAAAATCAATATTAATGATTAATAATTCTGAATACATTAAAAAAATTTCAATAAAATAAATTTATAAATGGGAGTGCCCAATATACCAGAGGGAGTAATTTGGTAGTTAGTGACTAGGCGAAGTTTGTTAACGGCCGCTTACTTGTTTTTGTTGAGTTTGAAGAACAGCGTCATCAAACTATCCCCCACATGGATATCTTCAATAATTACATTTTTATTCCCGTGTAACAAAACAGGTGCAAAATTCCAAATTCCTTTTACACCAGCTGTAATTAAAATATCGGCTATTTCCTGAGCCACCGACGCCGGAGTGGTTATAATTCCAACTTCTACAGGATTTTTATTTAAGAATTCAGGTAATGTTTTAACATCCAAGACATCCAGTGACCCTAATTTATTACCAATTATCTCAGGGTTATTGTCAAAGATACCGATAATCTTTAATCCCCTGCGGGAAAAGCCGGGATATCCTGCAATAGCCTTTCCCATATTCCCGGCACCCACAATTATAGCATTATAGATCTTTTCCAACCCGATGATACTGGAAATAGCCTGTTTCAACGTTACTACTTTATAACCATAACCCTGTTGCCCGAACTCACCAAAATAACTTAGATCCTGCCGTAATTGGGAGGACGTAATACCCATTAACTGACTTAATTCCCGTGATGATATCCGTTCGGTACCTTGTTCAATTAATTGATTTATAAACCTAAAATACATAGGTAATCTTTTAATAACAGCTTTTGGTACAGTTACCATCCTAATTGGTTTACTGTCCATTTTAATAATCACCTACTTTTCCCTGTGTAAGCCTTTGCCTACGTCTTTTCTAATTATTTGGGCAGAATTATTATCTTGAGCCGATTGTTTTTCCGATTTCTGGCAGATATTTTGCAGAAAACGCCTGGTAATTTTACCATCCATTAGAGTACCTGGCCCTCCTAAACATCCACCCACACAAGCCATACCTTCTAAGAAATTTGCCTCACATTTTCCCTTTCTTAAGCCATTTAATAGTTCTGTACATTCATTTAACCCTTGAGCATTAATAGGAGTCCAGATTATCTCTTTATTCTCCAGTACCTTTCCTACAGCTTGGGCTACTCCTCCGGCTTGAGCAAAACCTCGCCCTGCTCCTGAAACATTATTTTCTAATCCTTTTTCTGTTTCTAACTCCATTACATTAATTCCAGCAGCGACTAACATGGCGGTCAATTCTTCAAAAGTTAAAACAGCATCAACAATTCCGCTTTCCCATGCTTCTGATTTTTTGGCGATACAAGGTCCAATAAATACTACTTTATAATCCGGATCTTTTTGTTTTAAATACTTAGCTATTGCTACCATAGGTGATACGGTACTGGACATATGTCTTTCCAATTCGGGATAATGTTTCTTTATTAAATTGACAAAACTAGGACAGCAT
This sequence comes from Clostridia bacterium, assembly GCA_030154225.1. Classification (GTDB taxonomy): domain Bacteria; phylum Bacillota; class Peptococcia; order Peptococcales; family BICA1-8; genus JASKKI01. The sequence continues at coordinate 21,395 of JASKKI010000025.1, forward strand.
GAGGAAGTCATAAACTTCAATTGTTCAGGAACTTTCTCAAAAAATTCTTCCGCTTCTTCCAATGAAACTATATCAGCTCCCAGAGCTACCTCAACAACCTTAGTAAAACCTAGCTTTTCTAGAGCTCTTAAAACCGGACCCGGGTTATCTTTTTGGCCTAATTGGCCAATAAAAGCAGGAGCTAATATGGCATAAACCTGATTATTTTTCAAATAATCAATAACCTTAACAATTTGTGATGGATGGGAAATTGCTCCATAAGGACACCCTATTACACAAGCTCCACATTCTACACATTTATTATAATCAATTGTGGCTTTGCGGTCAGTATCTGATTTTATGGCACCTATTTGACAGGATGCTTCACAAGGCCTATTTATTTCAACTATGGCATTATAAGGACAAGATTTTTTACACAAACCACATTCAATACATCTGTTTTGATCAATATATGCCTGCTCCTGAACAACAGATATAGCATCCCTGGGACAGGCATTTTGGCAAGCATGGGCTAAACAATTCTGGCAGGCATTTGTAACAAAAAACTTATTAATAGGACAACCTTCACAGGCTATATCAATTATATTGATTTGATTTTCGCCCAGGTCAGGATATTCTAAAGCGATTGATAGTAAATCACTAAGCCGTCTCTTTTTATATTCACTTTTTTGAGCTAAACCTAAAGCAAGTTTAATTCTTTCGGCATATATGGCTTTTTCTTTATACTCACAACAACGGTACCGCTGATTACCCATACTAACCAACTTTTCGGGCAAATCATCAACTTCCTGAGTTAACTTACCCGACATCGCTAAACGAGCAACCTCGGTTAATACACGACGTCTGATCTTTACCGTTTCGTTTACATATCTAGTACTAACCACTAGTTTCACCTCACTTTTGTGTTGATTGAATAATCATTTTCTTTAACCTTTCTGGGGTCACCTGAGTATATAAAATACCATTAAATCTAATATTAGGTCCCTCGCCGCACTCACCCAGACAAGGAATAACGGATATTTCCAAATGTTCTTTATATTGGGGTTTTAGATTATTTACCACTTGATTTAAGTCAAATGAACCCATTAGATGGCAAGAAGTGCCGGAACATATTTCTAGCTTAACTTTCCTCATACTAACTCCTCCCTAAAACCAGTATATTTCCACAATTTTTCCCCGGGCTATTAGTTGTTCTTTCCATCGTTCTACAATAGATTTTCTCATTCTAAGAGGCAACGGAAGCTCGGGATTTTGGTGCGCTGGATTAATTTGAGTACCAACCATAAAAGTTATTTTATCACATTCTAGAAGTTCTTTAACTAGTAAACTAGCACCATCTAAGGAATCAAATTTACTGCAGTTTCTTTCTAATAATTCTAAGCCCTTACTCAGAGTAAGAATACCTTCAGTAATTAGGTCAACACCTTCCATTTCCGCGATGGGAGGAACTTCCGGATCAATATAAGAAAGGTTAACCTTTAAGGGTTTATTAATTTCCCGAGCCACTATTTTAGCGGTAGTACCACCACAAACTATTTTTACATTGGCGGTATTCATGAATTTTTCTACAATTTCAGAATCCCGGGAACTATCTTTAGGAGGTCCGGTAAAAACAACCGCATCTTTTGCTTTTCTAAGGCGTAATGTGACCACTGATGTATCATCACCTGGCTCTTGGGCATAAAAAGTTTCACACATCTCAATTAACTGGTTAGCTATTTCCTGGGCATTACCAGTGATATCAATATTATTTTCCAAATTATGCACAAGGCCATCTATTCCCAATCCTAAAGGTAATATTTCCCCTAAACCGGCTTGAGTTACTCCATCACTTACTATTACTAATATTTCATTTTCAGCTAGCTTAAAGTATGCTTCCCCAATTTTTTTCCCAAAAATCCTCTTAGTTGAAGTTGAGATTAATTCAGCTTTTCCCTTGCTAAGTTTTAAAATTGGAGGACTATCATACTCGAACAAATGCACTTCTCCCATTCTATTAACTTTAATTATTGTAAAGGTTGAGTAAGCCAATCCTCTAACTTTACAGGTTGGTAATGTTTGCACAATAGTTTCTACTACCTCATTTACCGGAACATTCTGGCACATCATATGGGCTGCAATTTTTGTTGTCAAAGTAGATAGAATATTTGCTTTAACACCACTACCCAATCCATCAGATAAAACTATAATAGTACTTTCCGAAGTACGGCTAATTTCAACCGCATCTCCGCACAATTCTTCACCTTTCTTTGCTAATTGGGCTACACCGATCTCAGGTACTAATTGCATGACCTGTTTCGCTCCGTTTCTTTATTAAAATGTTTAATTAATTCCAGTAAAGTTGTTTTAGTCTCCGCTGTTGTTTCACCTAAAAGGCCTGCAATTTGCTGTGCTACTAACATTTGATTATTAATTACATGTTGTGCTTTACTTAATATTTTTTCTTTAATTTGTTCCATTTCCCGACGTTCTTTTATACTTTCTGTGATATCGGTAATTATAGCCATATATAAATTTTCATTGGAATTGGCCATAGGGACAACAATTTGCCTAGTACAAAGGTCTAATTCATCATAACATATAGTGTAATCTTTTATAGATACACCTGTGTTAATAACTTGTAAAAAATGTTCAGTATTTAAAAAGTCCGCAAGATTATCCCCTACATCCAGCTCATAAAATGCAAAAAAATCCTTGGCAGCCGGATTAAGTTCTTTAATTTGTAAATTTTTATCAAAAACTATTATTCCATTTGGAGTAGAGTTAACAATGGTATGGGCTCTAGATTCCGCCTTTGATTTCATATAAGACATACACATTTCCAGTTCAGCATGACCTCTATATACTGCCTGAGCCTTTTCCCGGCAGGTTATATAACCGCAACCACCACAGTTTTTTTCATCCTCGGTACTATATTTTCCAATTTGAGCTAATATTTGTCTAATAGTTTCCTCCGGAACTTCTTCTTCCCGATAGGGTCGTGGTTTAAAATTTCTTGTTAATAAAGTACCTGTTATAGGATAAAGTTCTTTATCAGGCAAATTTTTAAATTGGTTATAAAAATCTACCACATAACGTTTTCGTTCCGGCAGACTTTTTTTATGGTCCATTACAGGTCCATCAATACATCCACCTCGACATGCCATTAGTTCAATAAATTTCAAATCCAGTTTACCTTCTTTTATACTAGTTAGTGTGTGCCAACAATCTTCTAATCCTGTAACAGTTTCTACCTGTGCATCTTGCAACTGGTTATTTACAAAAGACATAATAGTTCCACCGGGTAATGGAAAGAGTCTGGTTTCTAATTTAAAACTTTTTTCTAGATATTTTTCTTGTTTTGCTAAAACTTTTTCTTGCTTAAGTAACTCTTCCAGTTGTGCAAAAGTTAAAACAGCGTCAATGCGACCCTCTTTACCCCTTTCTACCATCTTAGCTATACAGGGCCCAGCAAATACAATCCTGGTATCCCAACCTAACCGTTCTTTTATACTTAGACCATGGGCAATTGCTGGGGAAGCTACTGGAGCAAGATTAGTAACCAGTTCAGGGAAAAAAATTTCTATAAAATTCACAATAACAGGACAACAGGATGAAATAACAAGTTGTTCACTTTCCTGGAAAAAGTACTTATAAGCTTCTGCAGTATAATAAGCACCAATAGATGTTTCTTCTACAGCAAAAAATCCTAATGCCCTAAGCCTTGCAAATAAATTTTTACTATCTGTATTAAAATAGGCAGGAAAGCTAGGAGCAATACTTAAAACTACCTTGGATTGGGAAGATAGGAAGTCTCTTACCTTATATACCTCACTTTTTATGAGCTTGGCCTGCTGCGGACATTCCAAAACACATTTGCCGCATAAAATACATTTTTCATCTAGAACTTTTGCTTGCCCATCTTTAACACTAATGGCTTTAACCGGACAAACCCTTAGGCAACGATAACAGTCTTTACAGTCTGCACTACGAGTTGTAATGGGATGCATCTGATAAACCTCCTAACACCCAGTTATTAAAAATATTATTTACTTTTTCCGGGGTTACATGGTAAAAAACTTGTTCATTGATTTTAACCATAACTCCATCCATACAGTGCCCCTGGCAAAAACTACCTACTAATTTCAACTTGGCATTAGACTGTAAACCATTTTTCCTTATTTCCTGCTGAAAAGCATTAACCACCTGAGAAGCCCCTTTTAGATGACAGGAGCTACCTACACAAATTTCAATTTTTATCATCATTGCACCCCACCTAAGTAAAAACTACTCTGTCCCCTGGGTAAAAAGTTATTATTAAATATTTAGCCACTATTTCTATACAAGTGAATTTTATCACAAATCAAACAACATTGTCAATTTCCTGACAATGTTTCAGACTGTACTACTTCATCGGTCTTTCAGAACCTACAGTATCTACAGTTAGTCAATTATTCCTGCTTCTTTCCACCAATTTCTTATCATTTTTATCTCTTCACCCCAGCCTGCTAAATCATTAGGGGTTTCCAAAATTATAGGCATATTTTGAATACTTGGGTGGAGTAAAATTTCTTTAAAACCTTCTACTCCGATTTCTCCCTGCCCAATGGAAGAATGTCTATCTTTTTTCGACCCTAACGGGAATTTAGAATCATTTAAATGTAAAACCTTTACTTTATTTTTGTCAATCATATTACTTAACTCATGCCAGAAGTTGTCCCATCTTCTAACATCATAGCCTGCTGCAAATAAGTGACAGGTATCTAAACATACTCCTAACTTTTTATTATCTTCTACCTTGTCCATTATCCTTTGTACTTGTTCCAGAGAACCTCCCAACTCCGTACCTTGGCCAGCCATGAGTTCTATCAATAAAAACATATTATCCGGACAATGAGGTAAAAGCCTATTTAGACTTTCCACCATTAATTCTTCTCCTCTTACTTGACCCTGTCCACCATGACTACCGGAATGGATCACTAGAAAACGAGCCCCCATGGTTTTCATTCTTGTAAAGTCTTCGATAATTGTATTAATACCAAACTCTCTAATATCAGGTTTTGCTGAACATAAATTAATGGTATATGGGGCATGGGCAACCCATGGTCCGAAATTATTTTCAATTATCAATCGTCTACTATCTTCCATATCCTTAATTTCAATTTTCTTAGCCTTTCCTCCCCGGGGATTACGGGTAAATATTTGCATAGTGGTACTATGAATATTTAAAGCAGCTTCAATTGCTTTACTTAACCCTTTTCCAATAGACATATGTGCTCCTATTAACATTTTTACCTCCTAATTATATTTATTATTTGTAAACACTTAATAGCCATTTATTGTTAAAACTAATATTTAAAGATTAAAGTATTAATATAAAATGCCACTAGTAACTAAAGGTTAACTAAAACTATACTTTTTTTGGTTAAAAAAAAGGGTCTATCCTAATAAAATAAAATAGGATAGACTTATATGGAGGGTGTAAATAATCTACATATTTGTAGACTATTTTAAACTTTATTTTAAACCTTTTTTAACATCAATTCAATAAGTCCTTTTACAAAAGTATATAATTGTAGTGGTTGGAGGATTATATAATAATGAAAAATCTATGCACTCTAAAAGACGCTGTTTCTCCCTGGCTGCAAACTACTTTTCCCAACATAAAAAAATATATAGAGTATGGAAATAGATCACAAATTAAAAAAGGAACTATATTAATTTCCCCTGGTGAACGTTCAAATTATTTATATTACATTTTAAGGGGTAACCTTAAAACTTGTATGGTAAGTTATGACGGCCAGGAAAAAATATTTGCTATACTGGGATCTAACACTTTAGTCTATGAAGGAACATTATTAAATAATAATATCAGTTCCGTATTAGTAACAGCTCTGGATAACTGTGAAGTGGTTAGTTTTAATGAAGAACAATTACAATCTATTCTTTCTAATGATCCGGAAGCTACGTTAGATTTATTAAATTACTTACACTTGAAATATAAAATGCTAGTTTCTTTACACCAGGGTTTACTATTTTGTTCTCCACCCCAAAGACTTTGTCGTTTATTATGTATTTTAGCAGATAACTTTGGCGAAAGGCTTAAAAATAATGTTATTATTCATTTGCGTCTCACCCAAAATCAATTAGCCGAATTATTAGGTGTCTCACGAGTTACTATATCTCATATTCTAAAAGAAATGAGGCAGCAAGAAATTCTGGAAATAAAAAATAGAAAAATCATTTTTAATGAAAAGATTTGTACCTATTGTCAGAAGTATTAAAAAACAGCTCCTTGCGGAGCTATTTTTTAATACTTCCCATCAAGTAATTCAGCTGTGTGGAAAACACGTTTGTTGGATTTCTTGGTATCCAGACCTCCCCTTAATGACATCAAACATCCCGGGCAGTCAACAGCTACAATATCTGCCTGGCTATTTTCGATGTTTTTCAGTTTCCGGTTCAGTAACTCCGTTGAAATCTCGGGAAGCTTGATACAATAAGAACCACCAAAACCACAGCAACGATCCGATTCTTCCATTTCTATAAAGTCAAGATGGGCTTGGACTTTCAACATTTCCCTGGGTTCTTCCTTAACTCCTAATTCACGGTTTAAGTGACAGGAATCATGGTACGTAACCTTAATTGGTGTTGGGCAAGCCACATCACAAGTAGCTGCAACTTCTTCCCAGACACCACCTTTTTCTTTTTTCAAGGTATGCATTAACTTGATAAAGTCTAATGATTTAGCTGCAACTTTATCGGCTTTTTCTTTTGCAACGTGATCATCTTTTAGTACATGACCCCAATTTTCCTTCAAGGCTACGGTACATGTTGGACAAGCACTAACTATATAATCGAACTCATCATTGGCAAATTGTTCAAGATTCTGCTTGGCAATATCTTGGGCCACATCCTGCCGGCCCATATAAACGGCGGGAGCACCACAGCAGGTTTGGTCGGGATAAACGACTTCATATCCTTCCCTATTTAATACTCTAACCAAAGATTCTCCAATCTCTGGATAAGCATAGTCAATAACACAGCCGCCAAAAAATGCAATTTTACCTTTTTTACCACTAACTTCTTGTTTCATAGATTTAATTTTATCCCTGAAAGGTGTAGTAGCAAATCCAGGTAAACTACGCCAGTCAGCCAGCTTCTTAAACCCAAAAGGTAAGCTTCTAATATACTTATTTCCATCCTTACCCTTGGAAGTAAAGGGAGCACTGGCCCAGGATGCTTGCCGTAGACCAAATTCAAACAAACCTTTATTACGCAAGACCGTACCAACTATAAAATTTTGCATTCCTGGAAGGGGAATTTCCTTTCTAACCCTGTTCCTCATTTCTAATATTAAGTTAGGGATATCTATTTTACCAGGACAAAATTCTCGACATCTTCCACAACCGATACACATCTCTTGTACTTTGTCAGTATCTTTCAAAGAGTTAAAAAATGCTGTTAAAAGAGAACCAATACCACCGGCATAAATATGACCAAATACGTGACCACCAACTAGTTGATATACAGGACAAACATTTAAACAGGATGCACAGCGGATACATTGCCCTGCTTCTTTAAATACCGGGTCACTTAATAGTTCTCTACGGCCATTATCCAGTAATATAACATGTAGTTCTTTATCAACAATCTCGGGGCCAACTTTATCTTTTAAAGTTTCAGCTGGCCCACTGATCATAGTCACATAACTGGTTAGGGTTTGGGCTGTTGCACTTTTAGGTAATGCTTTGGCAATAGGTGCAATATCTTTAAACTTTTCGGCAAGCTTTTCATAACCTACAAGTACTACATGAACAGGAGGCATGGTAGCTGTTAAACGGGCATTACCCTCATTAGTGAAGATTACCATTGTACCTGTTTCAGCAACTGCTATGTTACAGCCTGAAATTCCAACATCTGCATTCATAAAATGCTCCCGTAATGTTTTTCTAGCCAATCTAACCATTGTAGGAATATCAGGTTCTACTTCATAGCCTAAAGCCTGGGAAAAAATTTCTGCACATTTTTCTTTACTCAAATGAATAGCAGGCATAACCATATGAGATGGTTTTTCATTTATTTGCTGGATAATCCATTCACCTAAGTCTGTTTCAACCATTTGCATTGTATCTTCTAAATGGTGATTTAGATGAATTTCTTCAGAAGCCATAGATTTGGATTTAACACAAACCTTAGCATTTCTAGCCTTGGCAATTTCTTTTAAAATTTGATATACATCATTACCGTCTTTAGCCCTGTGAACTTTTCCACCTCTTTTAACAACGTTTTCTACAAACTGATTAGCTAACGCTTCCACATTTGCTGCCGCGTTAGCTTTATTCTGGGCAATTATCCCTCTTAATTCTTCAAAATCTATACCTTTATAGACATTAGCCCTAGCTTCCGGGAAAATATCACCAAATTTTCCCAAAGCACCCCGTAAATTAGGATCATTAAGGGCTTTATTTATTTTAACCTTAAAGGCACTATCTATTGGCATATTTTTCAACCCCTTTAAATTTAATTAATCTACACAAACTACGATTAACCGTCCAGGTCCATGGACACCGATAGTTAATACCCGTTCAATATCTGCTGTCTTACTAGGACCTGTAACAAAAGCAAGAAAATTAGAAGGATTACCATTATATACTTTTTCAATAACTTCCAAAGAATCAGCAAATGTCTCTACAATAGTTTTAGTAGATATAACCGCTAAATGGGTTGGTGGCAACATAGATACCAATCTTTTATGAACACTATTGGCATCTTGAACAATAGTACCTAATTCCGCAATTCCCAAGTCAAATTCGGAAATACCAAATTCCGCTTGCTCAATAAAATCTCTGTCAAGCTCTAAAGAAAACTTAATTTTTTCTCTTTCTAAAGCTTCTTTAATAGCCTGGACATCTACCAACGTCATGGGAACTCCTACAGCTTTTTTAATCTTTAGTTCCTTCATTTCAGCAACAATGGCTTTTTCAGCCTCTTCCTTTGATGATGCCCTGATAACTTTAACTGTCAGTGCCTCGGCTTTTTCTTTAAATGATTTATAAAGCTCTTCGGCACCGGCGCCTTGTGGTAGATGGGCTTTCCAGTCCACAATTTGTGCAGCTTGTGCACTCATTATCCTCACTCCTCACTCAAAAATTTGACTAAAAATAGTCACACCATATCAATTAATATTTCTTTGTTATATGAATTTTTCCTTCATTAAAACTGAAATTTGTACTCTTTAAACAATTTTATGAAAAATTCAAACAATTAAGCTGAGAAGCGTTTTTCAACAGCCATTTTATTTAATTTTTGATTTGGCCAAAAGAGTAAAATGTTCCCTTTCCCTTAATCTATATCTTAAATCAGACCACTTAATGATAATATCATCATCCATCTCATTTATTGAATACCAGGGAAACCTGGCAAAATCTAAAAAAACCTGAACCTCCGGGTTATCTTTAGTAGCTAAAACAAATTTGCATTCTTTTCCCTTACATAATTTTTCTTTAATGTCCACAGTTCCGTTATAGGCATCAACCTGCCCTAAATAGAATATTTCTTCCTGCTGAACAATAAAATTCCATTTCCGCCAACCTAAAAGAGGAGGTAATAGACCCACATTTTTATAACTGCTAAATATCTTTAAAAGGTATCGTTTAGCTTTAAAACGAAAATTTATCATACTCAGTATATATAGCCCCAAAAAAGGATAAAGGGAGAATAATAACCCTTTTTGATTTTGCCAGATATATAAACCTAATCCTAAAGAAAAAATTAAAATAATTAACGGGTCTATTATCATTAAAATATCCCAGGCATATCTTCGATTGGAAAATGGCCATAAAAGCTTAGTACCATAGGCATTTAAAAGGTCAAAAAATAAATGAAGGCCAAGGGATAATAGGCTAACTAGAAATAAAAGCCTAAAATTATTTTGAGGGGTAAAAAAATTAACACTGAGAGCTGTTAAAAAAGCAAAAACAGGGGCCAATAGTAATGAATGGCTAAACCCTCTATGATATTTTAAATAAGCGGTTTTACTCCTGCTCCCTAAAATTACATCTAAATCAGGAAGCTGGGAAGATATAAGGGCACAAGCCACCAAACCAGACTGGGGAGTTTTAATCAATTCTTGAGTTATATACGCTATTCCTACTCCAGTTATTCCATGAGTTAAATTATCCACTATTTCACCTGCTTAATAGTTTACTCAAGAAACTCCTTTTAATCTCTACAGCTTTATGGGGACAAAGTTCTTGACAGCAGAAACACCTGATACATTCCTGTAAATTAAGATCAGGAAAATTGTTTCTTATCTTTATAGCTTTAGGTGGACAATGCTGGGCACATTGGCCACAACCAATACATACCTCAGGACTAAACATCGGTTTAGGTCTTAAATAATCACTTATAAACTTCGGCAGCGGAAATTTTACTTCACCGGATATTTCAGGAGCATTAAAGGGTGGATTAATCGTTTCTATTTTATCCCCTATAAAATCTCCATTATCAGGGCCATGATAAATATTTCTTTTAGCTGCCAGGGAAACTGTAGGTATAGTTTTGGGCCTGATACCTACTACATGTAATGCTACCCAATCCAAGGCAAAAGGATTGGTACTCAAAAACAGCTTACCCACCTGGCGGGGATTTCCCGCCGAAGGACCGTGTCCTTCCATCCCTACAATCCCATCCATAATATGTAGGACAGGATTAACACATAAAGCTAAATCTATCAACATATTAGAAAAATCATTTATATTTGGCATTTTTAAATGGTATTCTGCCTTATTAAGCCCTGGAATAGCACCGAACAAAACCTTAACTGCTCCTGTAAATTTAGTCATCTGATGAGTCTTAAGTTTGGATATAGAGATAATTTTATCTGCTTCCACCATAGCTTTACATAAATGAAATTTCTTTATTATTTTACCTTCCGGAAATCTTACGTCAAGTCCTTCCACATTAAAGTTTAACTCTGCCCCGGTTTTTTCAGCCACTTCTTGAATACCGGTAGCTTTATATATGTTCTGAAGAGCCCTAACAGTAAATGGCCCTCCAGGACTATCACCTATTATTACTCTGGCACCTAATGCCAAAAGTTCTTTAGTGACAGCTTCCACTACTACAGGATGGGTTGTAACAGCCTCTTCCGGGCGTTTTTTCATTAATAAATTTAATTTTAAAAAAACTTTATCTCCTGGTTTTATATATTGCTGCCAGCCACCTAATAAAGAAATACCTCTTTTAAATTCCATAGATACTTTATCAAATTCATATTCAGTGCAGTTTATAACTGCAACTTTAGACATTTTTTGTTCTTGCCTCCCCTGTTTAAAAGCCGGGTAATTACCCGGCAACTTCATTTATCTATTTTCTTCGTGTCTGTCAGGTGGTAATCTTTTATAACTACCTATTTTAACTCCATCGGGAAACTTTTCTCTATCAGCAGAAATGCCTGTATGTCTTTGAGCTACATTACGAACAAACTCTTGCCTTTTTTGTTCGACTTCTTCGTTGGCATTTTCTGCTATCTCAAACCAGTATTTAGTACTTTTAGGATTTCTTTTTCCTTTTTCCTCAACCAATGAAACTAACCCCCTTCTATTTAGTTAGGGTTAGTGTTTGCAATAGGCTACAGGGCTATACAATCAGTTAAGGTTGAGGTTAAGG
>JASKKI010000097.1 GCA_030154225.1 Clostridia bacterium
TAATACAGTAAAGATTAGTGACAAACCGATAGCGAAGGTTAGATCGTCTTTTTTGGCTTTGGAAGCTGCAGCAGCAGCAATAGCAGCGGAAACACCACAGACGGAAGTGGCAGTAGCGATAACGATTACCATGGGTTTACTTACCATTTTTAAAACCCTGGTTCCATAGAGCCACATAAAAATAATGACTATTGGAGTTACAAACCAGGCTACACCTAAACCGTAGATACCAAATTTAATAACATTGGAGAAAAGAACTTCAGCACCCATTAGAACAAGACCAGTTTTAATATAGTATTCAGTTTTAACAGCAGGTTTTAACCAGTCCGGTGTTTTTATAGTATTACTTATTAATAGTCCCACTACTAATGCCCAAAAGGCGTATTCCACATATTTTTTCATTGTAACCTGGGCACCAATTAAATAAGCAATGGTAGCTAAGATGAAAATTACTGGAAATGCAATTAAAAAGCCTTTCACATTTCCATCCATGAATTTTAGACCAAGGGCAAATAGTGCAGCTAAAACTATCATAGTTGATATTAATAAACCAATTTGACCATCAAAAGCGTTCATAATGCTGGGAGCTTTTTCGGTACCCCAGATACCAATTTTAGCAGCCTGAAAGGCAAATGCTCCCGTTGTTTTACTGATTGCGGCTACAATAATAACGATAAGTCCAAGCCAAATTGCCCACCAGTCTTCTTTTTTTAACAAATCAGACCATTTAAACTTACTTGCAGTTACGGTTTGAGACACTACAATACACCTCCAAAAAATTTTTAAAATGTAAGAAATTTTAAAGCTTTAGAAAGCAAACCACCTCCTATATGAAACATTTATTTAATCCATAAAATATTTTTCAATTTTATTATATTTTGGACTGTTTAAGGTTGATATCCACCGATTTTACTATCCTAAAAAGGGAAAATTTATAAGAAGTTTATTTTTTCGCCACTAGTGTAATTAGGCTAATTATTAATAAAGGGAAAAGAGGAAGGGGAATGAGGGTTAGAAGTAGAGCTCTATGGACTAACTTATTAAAAAAAGTCGCCCGAAGGCGACTTTTTATACAGTTAATTGTGGAACTGGGAAAATAACACCACTTAGTAGTAACCAGGCCACTAATAAGGTTAAGACAAGGTTGAAGGATTGACCAACAATATAGAGCCATAATGGTTTTCCACCTTGGACCAGTTCGGCCATTTCTTTAAAGTTAGATTCCAAGCCGATGCTGGTGAAAGCTAGACAGAAACACCATCCCCTATATGATTTTGAAATATCTAATATACTTTTTGTAGCCTTTGTACCCAGTCCGGGTTCCACAATAAAAGAGAAAATGACTGATGCTGCAATAAAACCAAGGATAAATTTAGGGAAGCGATGCCATATTTCACTTGCTCCTACAGAAGGACCATCAGCATCTTTTTCAACTTTGGTTACCCAGAAAACTGCGATAGCAAAGGCGATAATACCGATAAGGACGTTTTGGATCATTTTAACCATAGCTGCTACTTGAGCTGCGACAGGACCTAAAGCTTCACCTGCCAGTACAACAGCACCGGTAGCATCGATAGTTCCACCCATCCAGGCTCCACCGATCATGGGATCCATACCAATGGCTTTAATTATTAAAGGCATACCTATCATCATAAGTACAGTAAAGATAAGAGTTAAACCGATAGCAAAGGTTAAATCATCTTTTTTAGCTTTGGAAGCTGCAGCAGCGGCAATGGCAGCGGAAACACCACAAACAGAAGTGGCAGTAGCGATAACGATTACCATAGGTTTACTAACCATTTTTAATACTCTTGTTCCATAGAGCCACATAAAGATTACAACTACAGGTGTAACACCCCAGGCAATACCTAAACCATAAATACCAAATTTAACAATGTTGGAAAATAGGATTTCTGCACCTAATAAAACCAAACCGGTTTTAATGTAATATTCGGTTTTGACTGCGGGCTTCAACCATTCCGGTGTTTTAACTGTATTACTTACCAATAAACCAATACCTAATGCCCAGAATGCATAACCCAAGTAGTTTTTAATTCCGGCATGAGCAGCAAATAAATAAGCTAGAGTAGCTAAAATAAAAACTACTGGGAAAGCTATTGCGAATTTACCAACATCACTACCCATTACTTTTAAACCGATAGCGAAAAGCACACCTAAAACTATTAATGTCATTAGTAAACTGGGTAAAACACCATTGAATGCATCTAGGATAGTTGGGGCTTCAGAAGTTGCCCATTTATGAAGTTTAGCTGCTTTAAAATTAAAAGCACCTGTGGTTTTACTTAAAAAGGAAAGAAAAATGATAATAAATCCCAGCCAAATTGCCCACCAATCTTCTTTTTTAACAAGGTCTGACCATTTAAATTTACTGGCAACTACAGTTTCAGACATAAATACACCTCCGATATTAATATGTTTTTACACAAATTTCAATTAACTATTTATCCTAGAATCATCACCTCCCTAATTTAATTAATACTTTAAAAGTATAAAGGCTAAAAAATAGATTGAGACTTTTGTCACATAGGTAACAAAACGGAAGTGAGTTAATTAATTATTACTTTACAATTTAATTATACGTGCTAAATATATAAAAAAGGTATCACCCGTTATTACCATTTCTAAATGGAGCAAAACTATTTACTATAAAAATTAAGATAAATATAGAATTAGACTAAAATTAATAATACAATAAAACAGAACTGAGTTTACTGGGTTCCGTTTCCGTAATTATTATACAGTTAATTGTGGAACTGGAAACATCCTGTCCTGTGATCTTTACGGCGATGGCAAATAAAACACCTAAATTACAAGGGTGAAAAGTAAACCTCCTGAATTTTGTGAAAAAAATTATTTTACTTACCATCACCTCCTTTAGTAAATGTAAAAATAATCACAATTTTCCCTGGTAATTTGCTGGATTGATTGTTAGTAAGTGGTAGCCATAAGAAAAATTTATGCCATAATTTTCTTATAATTAATTATAGATATAAAAGTATTTTAGAACCATCCTACGTTTTTACTATAAGTGGCAATTTCCTAAAATAAATATAATAAATAGGATAAAATACCTCATTGATTTTTATTTAAACAAAAGGGTTTGGGTAAATAATGAAGATGTAAATATGGTGACCTAGGAGTTAATATTTCGGAAATATTAACTAAAATTAATAATACAATTTATATATAAATGAAAATTGTAGTAAAGATAAAAAATATTTATATAAAACCTTTTGAAAATATAATAGGTTTTCAAAAACTTTGTGTAGAATAGTACAAATTAACTATAAAATTACCTAGTACTTACTACCTAATAACGGAGTGAGGTCTTATGAGGAATTTTGAAGATTATTATGTTAATATAAAATGGATGACTTTAGTTATCCCTGTATTAGGAGTAGGTATTTATGAAGTGGTTCGTTTTCACATTTTCGACAAAATATTTAGTCCTATAATTAATAGTATTATTTTAATGACAGTGGTAGGAATTTTCGGTTTTTTCTTTTCATATTGGTTATTTATAAGGATTCGTTCTATTCATAATTCATTGTTCTGGGAACAACAAAAATTAAAAACTATTTTTACTCATACTTCTGACGGGATAATTGTTTTAGATGAGAACTGTCTAGTTCTTGAAATTAATCCTGCCGCCGAAAAGCTAACAGGCTGGAAAGCTAAAGAAGTAATAGGGCGATTTACATGTGATGAAATGAATGGTTGTTCTAAGAGCAAAGAAATCTGTTGGAACTCTGCTAATCCAGATGGATGTATGAATGTAGATTGTGGTCATCGTGAATGCTGGGGTAAAACATGTCTAGAAAAACAATTGTCTATTCCTTATGTAGAAATGTGCTTAATTAGAAAGAGTGGAGAAAAAATAAAAGTTGCCGCCAGTTATTCGTATATACCTCCTGTTGGTGAAGAAAGACCTCAGGTTAAACTAGTTTTGCGGGATATTTCTGAACGGAAAGAATTTGAAAAGGCTATTCAAAATTATGCAACTCTGGAAGAAAGATACAGGTTGGCTCGGGAAATGCATGATGGGTTAGCTCAAGCTTTAGTATATATAAATATAAAAGCCCATAGTATACAAAAAAAAATAGAAAACAATTGTTGTTCTGAAGATATGGTTGAAGATTTAACTGAGCTGCGTCAGGTTACTCAAGAGGCGGTTTATGAAGTAAGACAAAACATATTTGATTTAAAGACGTCTCCGCGGGAAGAAACTAGTTGTTTTAGAGTTTGGATTGATGATTACTTGAAATACTTTGGTTCCGTTAACCATCTTGAAACCGAATTCACTTATAACTATTCGGAGGCATTAGTTTTACCAACAGAAGTAAAGGTTCAATTGATAAGAATAATTCAAGAAGCGTTAACCAACATAAGGAAACATGCCGGGGCTACTAAAGCAAGTATTAATTTAAGTAAAGATGACCAAGAACTGGTAATAAAAATCGTTGATAATGGACGGGGTATGGATTTTGTCAGATTAAATAAAAATGAAAAAGATCATTTTGGATTAACAATAATGCAGGAAAGGACCCAAATAATTGGTGGAAAATTAGATATTTTACCTAATCAACCCCGTGGGACCGTTGTTCAATTAAGGGTACCCATAGCCAACCTTTATAATCATAGGACTCGTATTGCAAATTAATTTAAAAGGGGAGAGCTTAATGGAAAAAGCTAAGGTGCTTTTAGTAGATGATCATGCTCTATTTCGTAAAGGGATCGCCAGCTTGTTAAATGATTTGCCTGAATTAGAAATAATAGGTGAAGCAAGTAATGGACGAGAAGGGATTGAAAAGGCCAAGGAGTTAAATCCTGATATTATAATTATGGATGTGGAAATGCCTGAATTAACAGGAGTGGAAGCAGTAAGACTCATAAAAGAAGCTTTGCCCCAATGTAAAGTTGTCATGTTAACAATCTCCGATGATGATGACAATCTTTTTAGGTCTATTAAAAATGGTGCCCAAGGATATTTGTTAAAAAGTATGGATCCTGATGATTTAATAAAGGAAATTAAGGGATTAATTCGTGGAGAAGCAGCTTTGTCAAAAACTATGGCCAGTAAAATATTGAATGAATTTGCAAATCTTTCTAAAAATCAAAAGGAAGTTGATTATCACAAGTTTAATCTTACTGATCGTGAAGCAGAGGTTTTAAGACTAGTGGCCCAAGGAATAACCAATAAGGAAATTGCAGCAATATTAGCGATAACGGAGAATACAGTCAAAAACCATTTATGTAATATAATGGAGAAACTTCATTTGCAAAATCGAGTACAATTAGCTACTTTTGCTTGGAGAGAAGGACTGGTAGATAAATAAGGGAGTTGGCAAGATGGCAAGTTTAAAAAATTTATTAAAAAATGATGGAAAACTTATAAAAGAGGAATATCATCTATGTTGTTATGACCCTGCCATGTGGTTAGAAAAAGGTACTTTAATTAGTGTTATAAACTCGATTCAAGGTGAAGAAGCGTTACTAGATTACTGGCCTCAAAAACCAGTTGGTAATGGTCCCTGGTCCTGGCCGTTGGGATTACTCACTCCTAAACAAGTAGAAATTTTAAAAAAAAGGTATTGGAAAACCAAAAATGTTTTTATATATGAGGTTCAAGATAAGAAGAATATTCCTTTATTATTAAATGATAAAGATTTAGTTGTAAATTTTTTAGAATCTGAAAATAAACTTTTTGTGTATTTACCCAGTGATCGAGAGTACCAAATTTCATATTATATTGATGATTTAAAAAGTGTTACTGAATTTTATGAAATAATAGAAGAATATTTTGGAAGGTATATTTTATTTGATGTTGAAAAAAATAATATATTTGTTTCCAGTACAGAAGGCCCATATGGAAGTTATACTCTCGCATATGACCAATTAGGTCGAAAAGGTTGTCGAAACTACGCTTGTGTATATAAGTGTCCTGTCTTTCCTTTAGATGAGCATATAAAAAAGGTAACCTATAGACTAGAACTAATTGTACAGGGTTTAACTTCTGAAGTGCGGGGTATAATAATTTATGATATTGATAATAATATCCTGGCGAAATTAAATGAAGAAGGAGAATTCGAAAAAGTTTAGATTTAAGGGGTTGGGTGAAGTGGAATTTCCGCAATACGATGTTTTAATTATAGGTTGTGGGCCTGCGGGATTATCGGCAGCTGTTAATGTAACAATTCGTAATAAAAAAACCGTTGTTTATGGAGGGGAGTTTTGCAGTCCAAAATTAAGTAAAGCTCCTCATATTAATAATTATCTTGGTTTTTGGGATGTTTCTGGAGAAGAATTAAGGCAAAAGTATTTAAAACATGTAGAGGAATTAGGTATTAAAATTGAATATAATAAAATCGAAAATATTTATCCTATGGGCAATAGCTTTAATGTGGTTAGTAAAGGGAATATGCTAATGTGTACTGCAATTGTTTTGGCAGTAGGTGTCCAAAATCCTAAATATTTACCTGGGGAAGAAGAACTATTAGGCAAAGGGGTAGGATATTGTGCTACTTGTGATGGGCCATTATATAAAGGAAAAAAAGTAGGAGTTATAGGTTATAGCAGGGAAGCGGAAGAGGACGTAAACTTTTTAGCAGATTTAGCCGGGGAGGTTGTCTATCTCCCTCTTTATGAAGGTTTAGGTAATATCAAAGAAAGTGTACAAGTTGCAAAAGAAAAACCTAAATCGTTATTGGGTAAAGAGAAACTCCAGGCCCTAGAGACAGAAGGAGAAACATTAGAACTGGATGGACTGTTTATAATTAGAGAAACCGTCCCTCCTGCTAAGCTTTTACCTGGTTTAAAAATTGAAAGAAATTCAATTTGGGTAGATAGAAAATTGGCAACAAATATTAAAGGAGTTTTTGCTGCCGGGGATTGTACAGGAGCTCCTTATCAGTTGGCTAAAGCTGTTGGTGAAGGAGCGATAGCGGGATTAAGCGCAGTTAGCTATGTTGACCAACTAAATAAGGCTGAGGTTAAGGTTTAGATTTAAAAGTTATGAAGCCTAATAAACCATCGAGCTTAGCTCGATGGTTTATTAATTAATTCAAGCACCTTTTCTTCATCGGGGGTTATATATACCGTTTTTTGATTTTCATAAATGACCATTCCCGGTTTGGCCCCACTAGGTTTTTTAACATATTTTTTTAAAGTATAGTCAACCGGAACTTGGGCTGAATAACGGCTTTTACTAAAATAGGCTGCTAGATTAGCTGCAGTATCCAGTATGTCTTTGGGAATTTCTTTTTGCCCTGGATTTTTAATTATTACATGGGAACCGGGGATATCCTTAACATGTAGCCATAAATCCTCATTTTTTGCTATTTTTAAAGTTAGATAATCATTTTGTTTATTATTTTTACCTACAAGTATTCTAAATCCCGATTTTTCAACAGATATTGGTTGGATTTGGGAAGAGGTTTTTTCTCTATTTTTATTCTTAATGGGCTTGGCTTTTAGATAACCGGCTTCTTCTAGTTCCCATCTAATTTCCTGGAGATCATTTAAATTTTCTGCTTTTTCCAAACTGTTTTTAATTGTTTCTAAATAATTAATTTCTTCTAAGGTGAATTTACTTTGTTCTAAAGCTTTTTTGGCACCCAGTTTAGCTTTAGTGTATTTTTTAAAATACTTTTGAGCATTTTCATTTGGTGTTAGGTTTGGTTCCATGGGAATTTCTATTTCTTCCATTTTCTCCGAATAAAAATTGGTGACCTTTGCATTTTCACCTTGCTTTAAATTGTATAGGTTTGCTGTTAACAGTTCACCCCATAATTTATACTTTTCTGATGCTTGTCCTTCTGCTTGTTTTTCCAATTGTAAAACAAGCTTTCTTTGGCATCTTTCCAGTTCTTTGTCAATGGTTTTTTCCAGATTCAATACTTTTTGCTTAAAGAGATTTTTTTCTTCACTTTTTCCTATATAAAATTCTATAAGCTCACTCATAGAAGGGAAGGTTTTTTGTTCTAAACTTATAAATTGTTGGAGGTAAAAAGGAGCAAAGGCTATCGGTTTACTATCGTTGTCAAAAACCAGCACAGGTTCATAGGTTTTATTTTTTATTATACTTTTAAGCCATTTGATTTCTTGCCAGATTTTTAAATAATCATATTCTCCAAAAAACTCTAGTCTTGCTTCTGAATCGAAACCAGCTCTAATGGTTAATTCCTTTGCAGTTTGAGGACCTATACCTGAAAGAATTTTTAGTAAAGCTTTTTCAACTTTTTGTTCTGGTGGTGAATTTAATAATTCCTGAGTTAGTTCATTTTCTCTAATTTCTTCGATAGTCAATTTATTTTGAGGGGGTGGTGATACATAAGGTATACCCGGTAAAACCTGCCGGTATTGATTTGTTGATTCACTTAAGCGTTTGATACTATCTATAATGAAATTTTTTTCATGATTTACTAATATTAGATTACTGTGTTTTCCCATAAATTCGCCGATTAATGTCCTTGTAACCTTTTCTCCTAGTTCATTAAAACCTTCAAAAACAAAATGAACAATTCGTTCTAAACCAAATTGTGTAATATTTGTTAATTTGCTACCTTCAAGATGTTTTCTTAAAACCATACAAAATAGAGGTGGGTGGGTGGGGTTTGGTCTGGTAGTTTGTGTCATATGAAATCTGGCACTTTGGGGATTTATGGTAAGCAATAACTTGTAATTTTTTCCTGGCTGTCTAATAGTAAAAATTATTGTCCAATTATCAGGTTGTTGTATTTTATCTATTCTTCCACCAATAAGCAGGTGTTCTATTTCATCAATTAATGCTCTAATAGCTATGCCATCTAGTGACAAGGGAATCACCTCCTATTTTGAAAGTATATCATATTACTTACGGTTCTAGCTAGTGGGTCAGCAATACTTCAGGGCTAACATTAATGGTCAGACGTACCAATAAGCTAGACCTTTAAGTTGTTGTCAGACCCATAATCTTACCCTTAAGTACTATTAGAT
>JASKKI010000098.1 GCA_030154225.1 Clostridia bacterium
CTTAATGGGCATTCTATAGATAGAAGGGTACGTAATGGTTGAGCCAAGACTTATATATGCTCCTAAATCTCTGGGGTATATATAGGTCGGCCGAAGGTTGCATGCAGGTCAACCTGGCTTGTATGCAGCCGGAGGGAAGATCCTATACGGTTAGGAAAGGTTCTGCCACAGTCGAATTGAAAAATATTTTGATTGTGGTAGGATCCCAACTTATCGTATGGGGTCGAGCGAAGATCATACAGAGTGCCGCAGGTCAGTGTAAGCTTTTATTAGTTATTGACTAATGATTATATACGGTCGAGAGATCGTATATAGTTGTACAGGTATTCTGTATGGTCGAACGACCGATTGATATGGGTGATGAAATGCTTGATTATGGTCGAAAGATCATAGTTAGGTATGAAGTTATTCATATCAGTCCAAGGTAGATCATTACGTGCTCTTTTTTATTTTAAAAAACCTCGTGGGTTACGTAACTACGGGGTTTTTTCATTCACAAGAAAAAAAGTATATAAAATTAGTACTGGCCAGTGGTCATTGGTTTAAAACTATATATTGTAGTATATTTAAAAAAATATAAAAAATTACACAATATGTAGAAGGGTTTTTAGAAAAAACATGGAAATTAGATAAACGTAAGTTTAGTCGAAGAAGTGGAGGTTTTGAACTTGAAAGTGGAAAATAAGCAGGAAATTGTCGAAATATTAGATAAGAAAATTATTTTAAAAAAACCGGATTTTGCAGTTAATGCTCTAAAAGTTATTGAAAAAAGATATTTAAAACGCAATGAAAAAGGAGAAATAGTAGAAAATCCCCAGGAAATGTTAATAAGAGTGGCTACAGATATTGGTTTAATAGACCATAAAGTATACAATAAACCTTTGGAGGAAGTAGAACAATTAATAGTTGATTTTTATAATATAATGGCTGCTGGGTATTTTTTTCCCAATTCTCCTACTCTGATGAATGCAGGTACTTCAGTACAACAGCTTTCCGCCTGTTTTGTTTTACCAGTGGAAGATAATATGGAAGGCATATTTGATAGCCTGAAATGGACTGCGCTAGTACATAAATCCGGTGGTGGTACGGGCTTTAGTTTTAGTAGGTTAAGGCCGAGAAATGACATTGTTTCCAGTACAGGGGGTGAAGCATCAGGGCCTATCTCCTTTATGAATATCTTTAACTCTGCAACCGAGGAAGTAAAACAGGGGGGGAAACGCCGGGGTGCTAATATGGGTATGCTTCGGATTGATCATCCCGATATTTTAGAATTTATTACCTGTAAAGATCAAGAAGGTAAATTGAATAATTTTAATATTTCGGTAGCCATTACCGATGAATTTATGCACGCTCTTCAGGAAAAAAGAAGTTATAACCTGTATAATCCCAAGGATGGAAGTATAACTGGACAATTACAGGCTAAAGAAGTGTTTGATAAAATTGTTTATCAAGCCTGGAAAAACGGGGAACCAGGAGTAATTTTTATTGATAAAATCAATAAAGATAATCCTACACCCCACATTGGAGAGATCGAAAGTACTAACCCGTGTGGTGAACAACCCCTTCTTCCCTTTGAAAGCTGTAATTTGGGAAGTATTAATCTTGAGAAATTTATTAAAGAGGGTCAGGTAGATTTCATAAAATTGGGCCAGATTATCGAAAAAAGTATACATTTTCTGGATAATGTTATTGATGCCAATAAATATCCCATTAAAGAGATCGAGGAAATGACAAAAGGTAATCGTAAAGTTGGTTTAGGAGTTATGGGTTGGGCCAATGCCCTTATTCTTTTAGGGATACCTTATAATTCCGAAGAAGCAGTTAAAAAAGCGGAAGAAATAATGAAATTTATTGACCAAAAGGCCAAAGAAGCTAGTAGAAACCTGGCTAAAGAACGGGGAGCTTTTCCCAATTTTAAAGGTTCTGTTTATGATTTAAAAAAAGAAAAACCTATTCGTAATGCTACAGTTACAACTATTGCTCCTACCGGTAGTATTTCTATGATTGCCAATACGTCCAGTGGAATTGAACCTTTGTTTGGTGTTGTTTATAAATCGACCCGGGCTGATACGGAATTTATTGAAGCTAACCCTCTTTTTGAAAAAATAGCCAAAGAACGGGGATTTTGGAGTGAAGATTTACCACAAAGGATTTTAGAAGCCGGTACTGTAAGAGGGCTTGAACAAGTTCCTAAAGATATTCAGAAATTATTCGTAACTTCCGGTGAAATTAGTGCAGAGTGGCATATAAAGATGCAGGCTGCTTTTCAGGTTTACTGTGATAATGCTGTTTCCAAGACTATTAATTTTTCCAATGAGGCTACAGTAGAAGATATTGCTAAGGCTTATAAATTAGCTTATGAGCTTAACTGTAAAGGATTAACAGTCTACAGAGATGGTTCAAGGGATATTCAAGTTTTAAATAAAGGTAAAAACACTTCCCTAAATAGAACTAAAAATGAGGAAGATTTTATAGAAGAATTAAAAGATATTCGCCCCAGGAAAAGACCAAAAATTATGGCCGGTATTAGTTCGGGATATCAATCAGCCTGTTCTAAGTTTTATGTTACGGTTAATGGCAATGGTGAACCCTTTGAAGTTTTTTGTAATAGTATCGGACAGGGTGGCTGCCAGGCTCAAACTAATGCTATTGCCACTTTAGTAACTTTACTTTTGAGATGTGGTGTGGCTATTGATGAGATTACCAGACGCCTACGCCGTATTCAGTGTTCTGCCTGTATTCGGAGAGAGGGAATAGATGTTTTATCCTGTCCGGCGGCAATAGGTCAGGCTTTGGAACTTTATATTGAAAACAATCAGGGTAATACTAAAATTCATCCTGAACAGCTTCTAATTTCTTTTGATGAAAGTAACAAAGAAACGATAGATCTATTAGGTGATGGGATTAATACTTGTCCCGATTGTGGAAGCAAACTTATTTACCAGGAAGGTTGTAGAGGATGTACAAATCCCTATTGCTCCTTTCATAAGTGCGGATAAAAGCGTGACCTAAAATGGTCATGCTTTTTTTTAAATAAAGGAAATAAAATAATTAGCAATACATTTCTATATATTAAAATAAAAGGATATTGACATAGAAGAAAACCAATGCTATATTTAAATTACCCCACGGGGGTATATTAATTTATAACTGAGGTGTTGGATTATGAAAATTAATATTAACAAACATAGGTGTCCCCAAAACCATAAATGTCCTTCTGTTGAGGTATGTCCAACAGGTGCCATAACCCAAAAAGGGTTCGCATGTCCTGAAATTGATGAGGCAAAATGTATTGAATGTGGTAACTGTGTGAGATATTGTCCAATGCAAGTTTTTAAACCTGCATCTAATTTCTAACTTCTGAATTCTAATATATATTCTCCTTATTCAGACCTGTAAAGCAGGTCTTTTTTTTGTTGAAAAACTTTGGTAAGCTAATTAGGAATTACAATAGTACATAGGTAAGGTTAAAAGAAAAAATATTTTATTTTTTAATAATTACTAGTGGCTAGTAACGATAACGGTGGGGTGGATGGTTTGATAATTTTACAAAGTAAAGACCTGGCAAAATGGTATGGGGCCGAAAAAGTCTTTGAAAATATAAGCTTTATTATTAATGAAGGTGAAAAAGTGGGCCTGGTTGGCTCAAATGGGGCTGGTAAAACAACTCTTTTTCGCTGTATTACTGGTGAAGAACCCCTGGATTTCGGGGAAATAGTGTTAGGGAGTAAAAGGAATATAGGGTATTTACAACAAATTCCCTATTATCCGGAAGGAACAACCCTTTTGGATGCCGTTTTAGATAGTTTCTCGGATATTTTTGTTATGCGGGATCAAATACGTTCATTAGAAAAGGAAATGGGAAAATTGGTAGGTTCTGATTTGGAAAAAACAATGGACCGTTACAGTAAATTGACCCATGAATATGAACAAGCAGGTGGTTTTAGCTGTGAAGCAAAGGCGAGAAAAATAATTAAAGGCCTGGGTTTTGGTGATGAAGACTTAAATAGGGAAATTAACAAGTTTAGTGGCGGAGAAAAGACCAGAGCAGGTTTGGCTAGACTTCTAGTGAGGGAACCAGATCTACTTCTTTTAGATGAGCCGACTAATCACCTGGATTTAAGAGCATTGGAATGGTTGGAAACTTATCTTAAAAATTATCAAGGAGCAGTTCTATTAATTTCCCATGATCGTTACTTTCTTGATGAGGTTGTCACCAGGATATTGGAACTTACTAACCAACGTTTAAAAACTTTTCCAGGGAATTATTCTAAATTTTTAAAATTAAAAAAAGAGCAGGAACTGGCTCAAGCCAAAGCTTATGAAAAACAACAAAAAGAAATACAAGAAATTGAAGAATATATTTTGAAATATAAAGCTGGTGTAAAATCTAAACAAGCCAGGGGTAGGGCGAGCCGGTTGGCCAGATTGGAAAAGATAGAGAAGGGAAAAAGTGAAGGTTCAATTCATTTGAGTATTGGAGATATTAAAGGAACAGGTGAAATAGTTCTGAAAGCAGAAAATTTACGAATGGCTTATACTGGGAAGGAACTTTTTTCTGATTTAAGTATCACTATCTATAAGGGAGAAAAAATAGCTTTAATCGGAGGAAATGGAACGGGAAAATCAACACTTTTAAAACTGATTATTGGTAAATTAGAACCTCTTGAGGGAAGGATATATGTAGGTTCCAGGGTTAAAATCGGTTACTTTGATCAGGAACATCAAGATCTTAATAATAATCACCGGGTCATCGATGAAATAATGTATACATTTAATTTTAGTGAAAATGAGGCCCGAGATAAACTGGCTCAAGTTCTTTTTCATGGTGATGATGTTTTTAAGTCTGTTGCGGATCTAAGCGGTGGAGAAAAGGGAAGGTTGGCTATCCTAAAAATTATACTAGATCAACCTAATTTTTTAGTGTTAGACGAACCCACTAATCACCTAGATTTGGCTTCAAAGGAAGTAGTAGAGGATTTTTTGATTAATTATAAGGGGACAATCTTATTGGTATCTCATGATAGATATTTGCTGGACAGAGTTACCGATAGAACCTTGGAGTTAGATGCCGGAACTATTAGCAATTATTTAGGTAACTATTCCTATTACAAGTGGAAAAAATTAGAATTTAGTAATCTGAAGGAAGAAAAAAAAGATAAAAAATCCAAAACTTTCTCCAGGGAACAGGAAAAACCTAAAATAAATAAGTCCCAACTTAAAGAAGAAATAGTAGTTTTAGAGGAAAAAATAGAGGCAATGGAGGCAGAAAAAGAAAAATTAAGCAGGGAACTGGCCGATCCCGTAACTTATCAGAATGAGGAAAGAAGTAAAGAAAAAGTAAATGAATTCAAGAGAATAGAAGAGGAATTGCCATTACTTTATGATAGGTGGGAAGAATTAAATATTAATCTAGAAAAACAGGGAAGAAACTAAACAAATAATAAAAAAGGATTTATTAAATCTAATTAACGAGGAATTAATTACCGGTTCTATTGAAAATATCTATTATCGTTCCTTCGTCTGGCAGTAACGCAATTTACCACTAAATTTTTATTGTGTGGAGAACATAGTAATACAGCTTTAAAAATTTGAAATTTCCATGATCTTATTTTGAACCAAAAATGTTTTAAAATTGGCTTTGAAAAAGTTATAGAATAATTAATTTATTATAAGTACAAAATAATTATATAAAATATTTCAGAGGAGGTTTTCTTAGTGCCTTTAGTTCCTTATGACCCTTTTAGGAATTTAGAAAACATGAGGCGCGAACTTGACCGCTTTTTTACATTACCATTTACTACTGGAATGGATACAAATTTTGGTGTTCCTCGTATTGATATTTACGAGACAGAGAATGAAGTGATAGCTTCCTGTGATTTGCCTGGCTTAGAAAAAAAAGAAGATGTAAACATTGGTATTGAAAATAATGTACTTTCTATTAGCGGAAAAATAAGCAGAGTCAAGGATATAAAAGAAGAACAGCTGCATAGACAAGAACGTTTTGTAGGCCGTTTTCAACGTTCTATAACGTTACCAGCTAATGTTTCCCCAGAAGGTATAAAGGCAACTTATAAGAATGGTGTTTTGGAAGTAAGAATACCTAAAGCCAAAACTGATACTCGCAGAAGAATAGATGTTGAGTTTCACTAAAAGAAAAAACGTGACCTAAAAAGTCACGTTTTTTATAATTTTAACTTTAAATAAAGTATAAATTTTAATAATTAAATACTGTTTAGCTTTGGGATGAATTTAAATTGGAAGTTACAGTATACAATAATATGGGAAATATTTATTTTTTTAAAAATTATGAAAAAAATAAAAAAATTAGAGGATTATTTGAGTTGGTAAAGAATAAAATTTAACAAACAATATATAAAACTATTGTTCTATATACTGAATAAACAAGGGGAGATAAACAGTGGCAGGTAAATATTTTGATGAGTGGATATTGGAAGAGTTCACTCCTACTCGGACAATTACTGAAACAGATGTGGTTATGTTTGCTGCTCTCGGGGATTATAATGAACTGCATACTAGTTCAGAGTTTGGGAAAGGGACACCTTTTGGTCAAAGAATAGTTCATGGACTTTTAGGATTGGCTATTTCTCATGGCTTAATATTCAGATTGGGTATACTGAAGGAAAAGCAATTGCCTTTTAGGGTATTGAATCATGGCATTTTAAAGCGCCTGTTTTCTTTGGTGATACAATTCATGTCAAGGTTAAAGTTATTGACAAAAAAGCCAGCACCAGCAAACTTGACCGGGGTATTATTAAGCTTTTAGTACAAATTATTAAACAGGATGGAGCAATTGCCCAGGAGGATGTAAAAACCTTAATGATTAAGAAAAACAGTAGTAATTAATTAGCACATTTATCTACAAATTTGCTATACTGAACTTATCATTGAAATATGCATAATTAAACAGAGGAAGTGAGTTATAATGGCGGAAAAAAAAGCTTATCGAGTACCGGCAGTTACCCGTACTCTAGACATATTAGAATACTTAAGTAAGAATGAAGAAGCATCATTAACCCAAATTCACCAGGATTTGAACCTGGCTAAAAGTACTTCTTACGGAATTCTACTTACCCTTGAAGACAGAGGATATATCAGAAAAGGGATATCAGGTAAATATCAGTTAGGACTTAAGCTTTATGAACTAGGTGTTAAAGCCAGAGAACGCATTGATTATGTAAAAGAAGCTTATCCAATCTTAAAAGAATTAGCAGAAAAAACAGGCCTTACTTGTAATTTTGGTGTACTAGACGGTGATGTTGCTGTTTATTTGGAGAAAATCGATGCTCCCAGCCCTATCCGCCTAAACTCATGGAAAGGGAAAAGGATGCCGTTACACTGTACGGCACTAGGAAAAGCACTCCTTGCATTTCAGAATTTGCCGGAAACAATTGAGATTTTGGAAAGATTGGAATTAACAAAGCTGACCAATAGGACTATTACTGATAAAGATACGTTGTTGAGTCAACTATTAAAAATCAAAAAGGATGGTTATGCAATAGATGATCAAGAAAATGAAATAGACATAACTTGTATCGCAGTTCCTGTTTTTGATCAGACAAATAAAGTTGTGGGTGCAATAAGCTTATCGGGTTTAGCCAGTCGCATGACACCGGAAAAAATCCAAGAAACAATTGTCTATTTAAAGTTGGCCTGCAATAGTATTTCGGAAAAGATTGGTGTCAAGTTACCGAAGTAAAATTAATATCAGATTTTATTTAATAAATTAGAAAGACATCTTTTTCTAAAGAAGAGGTGTCTTTTTTTATTAAAAATAACTAAATTATTTACTAAAAAGAAGGAAAAATTTAATTAATAGAGAATGATTAAATACAAAATAAAAAACAATAGTTTATAATAATAAACCAAATAAATTGCACTTATCTAAAGGGGGATAGTGATAATGAGTAATATTAACAACCAGCGGGCCAGGGAAGTACGTGATGTTTGGCCCCAGTCCGAATTTAGCCTGGGTTCAGCCCAGTGGTCCTTATCCCAGTGAATTGTTCTGGTTTGCCGGTGGAATACCTCTTGTACAGTGGTATCTCCGGGACTACCTCCAGCTTGACGTAATGACTGTAACAGGATCTACCCTGGGTGAAAATTTAGAAAGATTAGAAAAAGATGGTTATTTTAATCTGTATACAGATTTTTTAGAGAATTACGGTGTAAAAAGGGATGAAATAATTAATCCCCTGGAAAAAGCAGAATTAAAAGGTTCCATAGCTGTTCTATATGGGAATCTGGCTCCTCAAGGTGCGGTAGTAAAATATTCTGCTGTTGTTCCTGAAATGATGCAGCACGTTGGTCTAGCCAGGGTATTTGACAGTGAAGAAGATTGCTGCCTGGCAGTAACAGAGGGAAAAGTTAAGCCCGGGGATGTTTTAATTATTCGGTATGAAGGACCCAGGGGTAGTGGAATGCCGGAAAATTTAATGGCTGCGGAGGCTATTATGGAAGTGCCGGAACTTTCCAATAGTACAGTTCTCATTACTGATGGCAGGTATTCCGGGGGAACCAGAGGTCCCTGTATAGGTCATGTTCAACCTGAAGCCATTGATGGAGGACCAATTGCTGTTTGTGAAAATGGAGATTTAATTGAAGTTGATATTCCTAACAGAAAACTAAACATTATCGGATTTAAAGGAAAACAGCTTGACTTAACTGAAGTTGCCCAGGAAATAAAAAGTAGATTGGCAAATTGGCAGGAGCCTCCTTCTCCCTTTACCCGTGGTTTAATGGCCAGATTCACCGCTAAGAAATAGAAAAGGAG
>JASKKI010000099.1 GCA_030154225.1 Clostridia bacterium
ACCACACTCTCTACATACAAATTTTGTATTTGATTTGGCCATATCTCCACCATCTTTCTATCTTTCGCAGAATTCTCTTTTAATTATATCACACTTTTATGCACCTCCCATAAAAGTGAAATACAGAAGCAGCCCATTTAAAAAGATTATAACGGAAGCCACAATTATACCAATAATTTTTTCAATAGGTGTATTTATAAATTCACCCATAAACTTTTTTTGAGAAGTAATCAAAAGCATTGGGATTATAGCCATAGGAAGTTCAAAGCTCAAAATCACTTGGCTTATAATAAGGGTTTTAAAAGGATTAATTCCCAATAAAATTATTATTAAGGCTGGCATCATGGTTATAAGTCTTCGTAAATTTAATGGAATATCCAAATCTACAAAGCCCTTCATTATAGTCTGCCCTGCCATTGTACCTACTGCAGAAGAAGATAAACCAGAGGCCAAAAGCGCTATTCCAAAAGCCCAGCTGGATAAGGGACCTAACAATGGTTTTAATGACATATGAGCTTCTTCAATAGACTCTACCACTATTCCATTTTTATAAAAAACAGCCGCCGAAACTATTAGCATAGCCGCATTTATTATAAATGCTATATTCATTGCCACAAAAATATCTATTTTTTCCATTCTTAAGTGTTCTTTTTTTTCTTCTAATGTATTCCCCTTATTTCTATATTGAACTAACTGGGAATGCAAATAAATCACATGGGGCATTACTGTAGCTCCTAATATTCCGACCGCTATTAACAAAGCTTCTCTATTTGGAATAGAAGGAATCACAGTATGATACAATACTTTTCCCCAATCTGGTTTTGCTAAAAAAAGTTCAAAAGCGTAAGAAAAGCTAATAATTGATATTAACAAAAAAATAATCATTTCAACTAATTTTTGCCCATATTTTTCTAAGTATACAATAATAAAAGTTATAAATCCTGTCAAAAGTCCTGCATACATAAGAGGTATACGAAAAAGCAAATATAATCCCAAAGTACCGCCTAAAAATTCCGCCAAATCTGTAGCCATAGCCGCTAATTCTGCTGCTATCCACAAGACCCAATTGACTTTTCGTTTAAAAACCAAACTACACATTTCTGGCAGATTACGTCCCGTTGCGATTCCTAATTTCGCAGCCATGACTTGCAAAAAAATGGCCATAATATTGCTCCAAAGTATTACCCATATTAAATGATAATTAAATGTAGAACCTCCACTTATATTTGTAGCAAAATTTCCTGGATCAATATAGGCAACACTTATCACAAAAGCCGGTCCGAAATATTTTAAAACCTTTTTAAAAATATGAGAGAGAGAAAAAAGTTTTTCAGTCGCTATGATAGTCTCATGATTTTCCAAATTAACTCCCTCCATTTTAGACAAAACTAAATTTATTTACCTTATTTAAAATATGTGTTTCATTTTTGTCCTGTTACATAAAAAACAACCCGCATTAACGGGTTGCCATGCATGTAAAAACAAGCAACATTTATGAATTTGTGCTTTATTGCTTCTTATAGTGAAATCAAAATCAACTGCTTTTTTATTTTTCTTACTAAGTTGTCTTGGGGTAATAATTGAACCAAGAAATCCCTTTTATTATTTAGGATTCTTAGACTTTACCTACAAGTCCGAGGAATAGTGCTAAAACTCAATTCCTCTTTTTTCAATCCCTCCAATTGTATAGTGGTGTATCAACGGTTCCGGTGGATATATTAGGAGAAGTAAAGATACGATTTTCACCACTTTCCCATATAACATTCCCGTTACTGTCTTTTTTAATAAATTTAAACTCAAATGTTGTCCCCATTGGAACACTCACCGGCAAAAACCATTCGGGGTAATTGGGGCACATCATCGCTTCTGTCGACAGAGTAGGATCCCAATTCCCAAGTTCCGGCAAATTTCCAACAATATGAATATTTTGGCCCCATTCTGTTGTTGCATTTACTTTAAATATCACCTGAACCAGATCACCAGATAACACATGATAGCGGAAAGGATTACTGGTATAGTTTCCTTTTTCCACCGTAATGTTCTTAATTCCCGGTGTATTGGGAACAACCGCAATAATCATTTCATTACTATTGGATACTACTTGAGCCAATGTTGTATCAAATTTCACCGTAACATTGCCTCCAAGACCAGTTCCATAGATATAAATTAGATTACCTGGACGACCCATTGTAGAAATAACATCGCCTATCCTTGGAATTTCTGTCCCCAGGGAAGGATTATACGACCAAATGTTTACTTCTCCTCCCGAGAGGGTAAAGCCTTTAATTTTAAGCTGACCATTTTCCTCCACTACCGACATGGATTTTCCGTATAGTAATCCCTCGAGTACGTCATGATAGGTTCCTACAGGCAGTGTGGTATTTAAATCCGGTACATCAAAACTTCTATCGGGTTGTCGATTTACGGCAACAATTACTTGTTTGTCGTAAAATTGCCGTTTGAAAACTAATACATCATCTGTACTGTAAAGTATTTCTGTTGTACCGTAAGAAACTGCTTCATTGCTTTTTCTCAAATCAGAAAGTTTGCGTATCAGCTTATAAGCTGTTGTGGTTTGATCAAAGGAAGTTGATGTCTGCATGAACATTCTTCCGGCAATATCACTGTCATCTGCAGGATATAAGTATTGTTCGGTACCATAATATATATTAGGTATCCCACGGGATGTCATTAAGACTGCCAACGCTGCATGATAAGGTTTGTCATTTGGCTGTATATATCTAAACCTGGTTACATCATGATTATCGATAAAGGTAACCGCTTGATTTTCATAAATATAATCATTGCTGGTTTTTATCATCATTTCACCAAAGTCTCTCATGGTTTCAGAAAAATAACCAAAAGTATTGGTCGCTGCACGATAGTATTCAAAATCTAAATTATTAACCCCAGTTCGATCAGGAAAGGTACGATATTCTTCATATTTAGGATCTGGACGTCCGATAAAAAATTCTCCAAAATGAGTAAGAGGTCCCCCTGGTGCAGAATCAATCGCATCTTTAAACCCTTGAACAAAAGCTGGATTCATATGAAGAGTTGCATCATGACGTACACCATCTATACCTTTTGATTTCCAAAATATTGCAGCTTTTTCTAGATGTTCCACCACCTCGGGATTCTCCTGAGAATAATCTGCTAGAGAACCCAAATCCTTGTAACGATACCCAAATCTAGTAGTATCATCTCCTCGATCCCCTAATCCGTGGAAAAAACCATCAATATCATTGTGTGGATCAGCCAATAAATTTTCAACTATTCCGTCTCCGTTATAATCTGCCGGATTTCCATTACTGTCAAATACATAATTTCCATTTTCATCTTTGTCAGGTTCGTACAATCTTCCATCTTCCGGCTGATAGTTTAATGTAGGATTTTGCCATCTGCTACTATGATTTGATACAAAGTCAATAACCAGTTTTATTCCGTTGCTGTGGAGAGCATCCCTCAATGCAATAAAATCCTGCATTTCTCCGAAATGCTTATTAGTAGCAAAATAGTTTCTAGCATGATATCCGTGAAAACTGGTCCACCTGTCGACGCTGCCGTCCGGATGATAATCTTCAATTACCGTATCACGATTGGCATAAGGAGCAGAAATCCAAACTGCTGTAATGCCCATTTCTTTTAAATAAGGAATTTTCTCAATAATTCCCTTCCAATCACCTCCTTGATACAGCTTCAAGTCAGTTCCTGTTCCGTCAAAAAGTGTAGGATCGAAACCTGGAGGAATATTGTTTGATGGATCACCATCATAAAACCGATCTGTAATAATTTGATAAATAGTATCCTTTGGCGTTACAGGGCCTAATCCTCCAGTACTCGTGGCTTCGGCAGTAACCGGCTGAAAACTGAAAAAGAAAACCAGCAGTATTATCACGACCACTAAAACACTTAAATTTTTTTTCTTAATTAAAGCAGCCACAGGTCATCCCCCTATTTCAATATTTTGTGATTAGTCAATTAAGCCTTTAAAGTCTCATTTTTAGCCAAATTTAACCTCTACGCTATAGGCTTAATCTGTTTTAAAGTATTAGATTTTTACTGCTCCTTTTGTTAGTCCCTCCACAATATGTTTTTGGAGATAGATAAATAGCAATGTAATGGGAATAGCTACCAACACAGCTCCGGCTGCAAAAACAGTAAATTTTGTATTGTGTTGATTGACGGCCATGTCATATAATCCCATTGCCAGGGTTTTTTTGTCAGCACTGCGAAGAATTAATTTTGGTAGCACAAAGTCCATCCATGGTCCGGTAAAGTTGGTTAAGGCTATGAAGGTAATAATGGGTTTTGCCAAAGGTAAAATAATTTTATAAAATATTGTAAAATTGGATGCCCCGTCAATTTTTGCAGCTTCGTCCATACTGCGTGAAATCCCGTCAAAATACCCTTTTGCCACCCATGTGTTATAAGGTATTTGGCCAGTAGCATAAACAAGAATTAATCCAAGATGAGTGTCTAATAATCCTAACTGCAGTAGCAATACGTAAATGGCTGTCATAGCCAGAAAACTCGGAAACATTTGAAGCACCAGCATTACCATCAATGTTGGCTTTCTTCCCCTAAACCGGTATCGCGAAAATACATACGCAGAACTGGTGGATAAAAAAACTGATACAACCATGTTAATTGTTGCAATTTTCAACGTATTTTTATACCACAGGGGAAAATCCGAGTTAGTGAGCAAATTACGGTAATGAATCAAGCTGGGATTTTTGGGTATCAAGGTAGAGCTAAACAAACTGTCGCCTGGACTTAAGGAAGAACCAATGATCCATAGTATAGGAATAATAACAATAAGACTAATGACAACAAGAAGACTATAAATGTATGCTTTACGGATCATATCAACAAGAGTAATCCTTTTTTTGGCGACTTCATTCCCGTTGTCAGTTGATTTTCATTAAATTTCACTGTCATTGTATCATGTCCTCCTCCCTGAAAGACTTTGTCTTGCTAAAGGTTAAAGTAGATATAGTGGCGATAACAATGAACATAATAATGGATATAACAGAAGCCATGTGATATTGATTTTGTTCTATGGTTAGCTTGTAAATCCAGGAAATTAAAATATCTGTATGTCCTGCATAGCGATATGCAGGATTTGCAGGGCCTCCATTGGTTAAAAGGTAAATCAGCGTAAAGTTATTGAAGTTATGGGTAAAACTTAAAATCAATAGCGGTGTTGTGGCATGCAACACCAATGGCAGAGTAATTTTCCAAAATTTTTGGCTTGAAGTAGCTCCGTCAATCTCTGCTGCTTCATACAAATCACTAGGAATATTGGTCAATGTCCCTGACATTAACGCCATGAAGTAAGGAGCTCCCAGCCATATATTCACCAGAATCGCCACCAGCTTTGCCATTGTAGAATTGGTCAACCACGGTATTCGTTCAAATCCCAGCTTTACCAGAAAACTGTTGACTGGCCCTAATCCCGTAAACATTAATCGCATAATCAGGATAGAAATGAACCCCGGTATTGCATAGGGTAATATATAAATGGTTCGCCAAAACTTCTTTAAGCGAACTTCCGAGGAGTTAATCAATAAAGCCAGTAATAACCCTCCAAAATAACTGGTCAAGGCTGCCAATACCGCCCATATAACGGTCCAAATGCCTACCCCAATAAAAGTATTTTTCCATATTTTTAAATTTACCAAATTCTTAAAATTTGTAAAACCTACCCAGTCTACTAGGTTTCTGGGAGGTAAATGATTAGGAGCAGAATAATTGGTAAAAGCGATGGAAATGGTAAATAAAATCGGCAGTACGGTAAAAAACAATATTAAAATAAATAAAGGACTTAAAGAAAAATAAGGAAAATATTTATGAGAAATATGTTTGATAAAATCACCTATGCCCATAGGCTTTTCGCCTTGTTCCCTCGCCTCCCCGGTTTTTAAGGCATCAACAATATTTAATATATAAATTACTAAAATAACAAGTGTAACTAAAACCGCTATAATACCCTGTATCAATAAAAATATGGAATGATCTCCCTGGGCAATTCCGTTCACATAGTGTAAAGGCTGTTCTCCTAGTGTTATCAGGCCCCAATAGGCGTAAAGAAAATATGGAATATTAATGACAATAATAATGCCAATAATGGCAATCAAAATGCCCTTGACAATTTCTCGGTTATATAGCTGTCCAAGTCCCATAAATAATGCAGAAAGTAATGCTGCTTTTTTGGATCTTCTCATGCTTTTCCCTCCCATCTTTTTAGAAAAATCTAGTCATTTGCAGATGCAAATGACTAGATAACTAGATAAATATTTACTGTATGGCAATTGCATCTTTTATTGTCTGAACAGCTTCATCCAGTGCTTTTTGCGGGTCTACACCATCATTCCACATCACCTGAAACGCCCTGGCATACGGCTCCCAGACAACCCCCATTTGAGGGATGGAAGGCATCGGCACAGCAAACTGTGCTTGCTCCAGGAAAGGTGCCGCATAGGGATCGCTTTTAATGATATCTGCGTTCATTAATGACTTCATTGGAGGAATCTGCTTTGTAATTTCATAACGTTTCAGTAGCATTTCTTCTGAAGTAATAAAATCAGCAAATAGTTTTGCAGCATTAGGATATTTCGTATAAGCACTTACAAACATGGTACGAACACCAGAAAAACTTGCAGGATGTTCACCGTTTGGCAACAACGGAAGTGGTGCAATACCAAAATCAACACCTGCCTCCTGATAGCCCCTTACTGCCCATGGTCCATTTATTATCATAGCGGCCTTACCTTCTTTAAACATGCCATCCATGACTTGATAATTGGTATCATCGCTCTTTAGAGGTAGAATCTCCTTAAGAGAAACTAAAAATTTGGCACCTTCAACTGCTTCTTTTGAGTTTAAACCAATGTCATCCTTATCTGTTCCTCCCTTTCCAAAGACATAACCACCATATCCTGCTACAAAACTATGGGAGTAATATGCATTTCCTACATCCCACATAAACCCAAATCGATTTGATGCAAGGTCATTAAATTCCTTTGCAAATTCGACAATATCCTGATAAGTTTTAGGTGGCTCTTTTACATATTCCTTATTGTAAAACAAGGCATAAGTTTCAATTCCTGTTGGATATCCGTACACAACTCCTTGGAAAGAAACTGCATCCCCCGCTCCTTGCATGAACTCATTTCGAATTCGGTCTGCAAAAAGATCGTTTTCTTGAATTAGACCTGAAGCCACCAGCTCTCCGGTTTTATCATGAGGTGCTGCAAATACATCGGCACCAATTCCTGCCGGGCCATCTGTAGCTAGTTTTCCGGGAGCATCCGTATGAGTAACGGGTTCATACACCACTTCAACACCATATTTTTCAGTAAATTTCTTCGCTGCATACTGAATGAATTCTCCCTCCGGACCTTCACTTTCCCAGACGAGCAATTTTGCACCCGGTTCTGGTAACAATTGTCCATCTTTATTGACCTCACTTGGTTGTGGTGTACTAGACTGACTTTCAGGCGCACAAGCAGTGAAAGTCATAAATATTACAAGTATTAAAATCAGCCATAAATACTTTTTCATGAATATCCACACCTCTTTTTTTAATTTTTTGTGTTAATGGCTTGAATAAATCTTTTAGCAAAAATGTAAAACGTTTTCTTGTGTTGTCAAAAAATTTTTAGCTCAAAAGTATTTGATTCTATTTTATTCATTCCATCGTTCTTTTGAATCTGGCTCTTCACCCCCTTTATATCTATCTATATAATAGAATGATAGCACCTCCATAAATGTGATTAGAAAGCTACCACCAGTATTAATTCTATCTTACAAGTAATTGCTAATATATTACAGCAATCGCTTTCTTGAAATGTATTTTTTAAAAGCGCTTAATTGCAACAGTGTTGCAATCGCTTGCGCTTACTTTTAATATTATTGTATATTTTACTTAACCAAATGTCAATATATTTTTTTGTACAACATAAATTAAAATTTCGCATACACTAATAGGCTTATAATCTGCAAGCTTTTGCTCATTGTACCTTATAAATTCCTTTTTAAAGCTACTAAAATCCACTAATACTTCTTCAAAAGGCTGACAACCCACATTTATGGGTTACTTTTTTGATACTTTTCTTTTATTTCTGGATTTTCTTTTAAAAACCTATTAAATTTTCTCATTTTTTCTAACGTTTCAATAGATATATTGTGTTCAATTAATTCTGTCTGTTCTAACAATCTCTCTTTAACCCCTAAATTTTTTAAAAATTCCTCTACAGTAGAATGCCTATCCAATAAAAACTTACCCATTTCTTTGCCCTTTTCTGTTAAACCTACCACCCCATATTTTTGATACTCCACAAGCCCAAATTCTTTTAATTTCTGAAGCATTTTAGTAGTTGAAGGAGCTTTTACATTTAAAAGCTCAGAAAGAAGATTTACACGGGTATAGGGACTTTTAAGACTTTCTCTATAGATCATTTCTATATAGTCTTCCATTGCTGGGGTAAGTTGTTTCCTCTTCTGGAAACGAATTTGGTAACCTCTTACAGTATAAAACCTATCTTTTTCCATATGCTCACACCTTCTTCAAATACTTCTACTGAATATATATATTATCTTTAAATCGAGTAGGAGCTGAATAATTATTTTATTCAGCGTCCTCTCACACCACCGTACGTACCGTTCGGTATACGGCGGTTCATTAGGAATTGTGTACAA
>JASKKI010000100.1 GCA_030154225.1 Clostridia bacterium
GCGAAACCTGCACTATTTTACCAAACGGGGGTAGTTTTTTCTACTCATAGCTAAAGCTCTTTGGAACCACCTGCATAGCAGGTGGTTTTCGTTATACAAAAAAACCTCAAAAAGTCAAAATCAGACTTTTTGAGGTTAAATTTAACCCTTTTTAGGTTTAGTATAGCTTAAAATAGCTTCCCTTACCAGCTTAGCTGCCAAGATAGCAGTCCTATCTGAGGGATCATTAATAGGAGATACTTCTACTATATCCATTCCTACTATATTTAATATTCCCATTGCCAAAACTGCCTCAATAATTTCCCGGGATGTACACCCACCCGGCTCAGGTGTTCCCGTACCTGGAGCAAAAGCCGGGTCTACAACATCAATGTCTAAAGTAATATATACTGGTCTTTCTCCTAAAATTTTTATTACATTTTCAAGGGGTTCTAGTATTTGGTTAACAAACATGTTGGTGTGTTTTTGTCCATAATCATATTCTAGCTTATCTCCGGAACGAATTCCGAACTGATAAACATTTTTTCCGCCAATCTTTTCACAGACTTTACGAATAACTGTAGCATGGGAATTTACTTCACCAATGTAATTTTCCCTTAAGTCGGCATGGGCATCAAAGTGTAAGACAGCTAAATCTGTATATTTATCTGAATAGGCCTTTATCAAGGGCCAGCTTACAAGATGTTCTCCACCTAAATATATGCCAAATTTATTATCTTTGATTATTTTATTGGCAACTTGTTCAATAATATCTAAGCTTTTAGTAACATTACCAAAGGGTAAAGCTATATCACCACCATCAAAAAAAGCAAAATCTCTAAGGTCTTTATTAGTATAAAAACTATACTCTTCTATGCCGAAAGATACTGTACGAATTTGCTGGGGACCTGTTCTAGTTCCAGGACGAAAACTCACGGTAAAATCCATAGGTATACCAATGATTACTGTATCAGCTTCTTCATAACTTTCTGTACTTGCTATAAAACCGGTCAACCTTTCTAAAAAATCCTGCAAAATTATTAGTCCTCCTTATTTTAATAATTTTTGCACAAAAGGTGGTAACTGAAAAGCATTGAAATGAATTTCCGATGTATAGTATTTGGTATTGGTATCTGGAATTGAATTTTTATCTACTTTTAATGGATCATATTTTTTAGACCCCATTGTAAAGGACCACAAGCCTGTTGGATAGGTAGGTACATTAGCTAAATAAAGTTTTGTAATTGGGAAAATATCTTTTATATCATTATATACTCTTTTAATTAATTCTTCATTCACCCATGGTGACTCGGTTTGGGCTACGAATAAACCATCTTCCTTTAAAGCATCATAAATTCCTTGATAAAATTCTTTAGCAAATAATCCTACTGCAGGTCCGATAGGGTCTGTAGAATCAACACAAATAACATCATATGTATTCTTACTTTCTCGAATATGTTTAATACCATCTGCAACCAAAATCTCAACTTTTGGATCATCTAGTGCTGCTGATATTTCCGGTAGATATTTTTTACTTACCTCTATAACTTGTCCATCGATTTCACACAGAGTAGCCTTTTCTACTTTTGGGTGCTTAACAATCTCCCTTATAGCACCACCATCTCCCCCACCAATGACCAGAACATTTTTAGGATTAGGGTGGGTATTTAAAGCAGGTAAAGCAATCATCTCATGATAAACAAACTCATCTTTGATGGTAGTCATTATTATCCCATCCAATAAAAGCATCCTACCAAATTCATATGTATCTACCATACTTATTTCTTGAAATTCACTTGACTCATGATGTAAACTTTGTTTAGTTTTTAATGATAACGCCATATTTTTTGTTTGTAATTCAGTAAACCAAAGACCTTTCACCATTAACACTCCTTTGTTATTTTTGTTCAACTCTTAAATTAATACCAAAGAGGTACTGCTGCTATAGCACATCCTATTTTTTGGACTTTATGTTCTACGGCAGAAATTTTTATATCCTTTAGTTTCATTTTTCTCATTGCAAAAGATTCTTTTACCATCTGTTCTATTTTGTTTTCTGCTTCTTCTCTGATAAGTTTGTCGGCTAATTCCATGATGACTCCAAAAGAATCCTCAGAAATACCTACCGCAACAGCAGCGGAAATAATTGTTCCAGGTTCTTCACACACAATAGAACCAAAAGCAGTTGGGACTAATGCTCCAAAAGGTAATTTTAGCTCAGGAACATATTCTGCTTGGGGAGGGAGAATACTACTTACTTTAATTAGATTAATATTGCCTATTCCAGCCTTTAATAAGGCACCATCAAATGCTGTTAATTCCGTTTCACCTTCGGCACTACCACTTGTCAGAAAATATTTTTTCGGTGTTGGTAGCATTTTCATCCTCCTTTCCATAATTTTAACAGTGTTATTATATATTACTTACTAAAATTTTTCAGCTATTTTATTCACACCAATTATTTGACCACCAGCCAGAACAAATTGTTCCGAAAAAAGCAGCATGATCCCCCTTGTTTTTATTTCGTTTTAACACATCCAAATCAATTGCTAATGCTTCCGATATCTCCTGGTCGGTTATATTCAAACTACATTTTATACATTCTTTTTTCATTTGCTCTTTTTGCATATGTCAAGTATTCTCCTTTTAAAATTATTATGTATTTAGAGTACCCAACTATTTTTATGAAATACTAATTAAGAAAAACCGACAAAGTCGGTTTCTTAAATTAAGATTAACGTTCCCCTTCACATAGTTTGGCTGATTTTAATCTTTATATCTTCTATATCCATTTATAGCTAAATTATTTTTAATAAAAAAGAGTACCTTTTTAACAACCTTTTTTCTCAAAATTATATTTAAATATTTCTGGACACCTTCTTTCCATTTCTTTTAACACCATTTTTACAACTGCTAAAAGTTGAGGGTAATCTACTTCTTTTAGTAAGTTTTCTAAATTATTAAAATTAAACTCCTCTTTACTCCTTCCCTGGGGGTGAAGAAAATATCTTCTTACGGAAGTTACAGTAAAACGATAATTACAAAAGGGACAAGTAAACATTTCACCATCTCTTATAGGGTTAACCAAACTAATAGCCTTACAAATAGGACATCTTAATCCTTCCAAGTTAATCCTCCTGTCTTATTTAGTTTAATAATTAATTTATGTATATGAGTGTGAAATGTTTACTATTATTTTTACTAAACATAAAAAAACTTAATTTACAGCTTAACCTTCTAAAAAAAATAAAAATAGGCTTTTCTTCTACAAGAAAAGCCTATTTTTATTTTTTTAACTTAACCTCCAACTACTTCTTTAGAGTTTACCTCATCTAAATACTCACGATATTTTTTATAAGCATATCTAACTAGGGCTTGGTCCTGGCTATAGGTTATTTTTTCTAACGCTTCATCAATATGGAAGAATCCTCCATCCTTAAAACCTTCCATTCTATTAATAGAAAACTCGGGTTCCGGCGCCTCCATGACAAACCAGTTTATCCGGTTGCACACAGGACGCTTACGAGAGAAGGAGAAGAATTCATAACTTGTTTCACCAGCAGAGGAAATAATTTTTGCACTTACTCCACCCTCGTATCTAACCCGAGTTATAGCCACTTCATTTGCAATTTTACCGTTTCTTATTACTCCTTTGGGCAAGACCCACTCACCTTTGTCATTTTGCAGTAGAAATACGGACTCTCCATTGAAAACAACACCACCTGCACATTGTCTCACCAGCATAAAAGACCCCTCCCTAATATTAATTTAATATTAATTTATTAACAGTTTATTAACAATTCGACACATAGTGCTTGTTCTCCTGCCTAAAAATTTTGAAAAATCGATTAACAAAAAACAAATAAATTATTTACCTTTTGCTAAAAATAGTTCACAAGAGCCACCATTCCAATGAACACATTGGTCACATCTGGGGCCAAAAGGTCTACTGCTCATATTTGCCAAACTAATCCCAAAACCTTGGGCTTGTAAGATAGATTCGTATTTAGGACAGCTGTAAGCAATTCTTCTATAGGAATAATTTTCTTTCATAACCACCACTCCTTTATAATAGTTTAACCCTTTGAAAAAATATGCATACATAAAAATCAGCCTTTCGGCTGATTTTTAAATTCCGCTACGCTACTTTTCACTAGCTTAACAACCCTACACGTTGAAGCGGAAGTTTATAATATCCCCATCTTCAACTATATAATCTTTCCCTTCTAAACGGAAAAGCCCCTGTTCTTTCACCTTAACCATAGAACCTAAATCCTTTAAATCCTTATACTTAACTACTTCAGCTCTTATAAAACCCCGTTCAATATCAGAGTGAATTTTTCCCGCAGCCTTTTTAGCTATGGTGCCTTGCTTTATCGTCCAGGCTTTCACTTCATCTTCACCCACGGTGAAAAATGAAATCAACCCTAAATGCTCATATACTGCCCTTGCTAGTCTTTCAATTCCAGTTTCTTCAATACCTAAATCCTCCATAAAAATAGCTTTATCTTCTTCAGTCAATTCTCCTATCTCAGCTTCCATTTGACCACAAATTTCTATTAAAGGTAAATCTTTCCCTTTACAAACATTTATCAATTTTTCCTTATTAGGATAAGCACTATTTTTAAACTGCTCTTCATCAAGATTAACAACAGCCAGCTTGGGCTTTTCTGTTAGAAAACTGTAAGCCCTTAGATTTTTCTCCTCATCGTCAGAAAGCTCTACTTGCCTTATATCTCCACCTTTTTCTAAATGTTTATATAATCTTTCTAAAAGTAACAATTCATCCTGTTGTTCTTTTTTAATCTTTTTGCCGGTTTTAATTCTCTCAATTCTTTTTTCTAATAGTTCTAAATCAGCAAACAATAGTTCCATATCAACAATTTCTAAATCTTGAACAGGATTTATCCCTTCATTAACATGGGGAACATCCGTATTTTCAAAGGTCCTGATAACATGGACAATGGCATCACAATCCCGCACTTCGTCTAAAAATTTTCTAGAACCACCTTCCGGTAAAACACCGGCAATATCAATAAACTCGATTTGAGCAAAACTATTTTTCCTAGGGTTAAATAGATTAATCAAAAAATCCATTCTTTTATCGGGTACTTTTGCCATACCAATATTTGCTTCTTTAACACCATAGGCACCTATAATTGCTTTTGTATTGGTAAGTAAATTAAAAATAGTTGTTTTACCAACTCCAGGTAGTCCAATTAAACCTATTTTCATATCTTTATTTCCTCCTGATATCAAAAATTAAACCAAAGATAATTTAACACAGGCTTTAATATAATGCAATTAAA
The DNA here is from genome assembly GCA_030154225.1 of Clostridia bacterium. Classification (GTDB taxonomy): domain Bacteria; phylum Bacillota; class Peptococcia; order Peptococcales; family BICA1-8; genus JASKKI01. The sequence continues at coordinate 5,289 of JASKKI010000100.1, forward strand.
GGTTGACAAATTTTCAAACAATGTGTAATATTTCTCCACATTGTAAATATACCACCTCAAAAGGAGAGAAATATATGTTTAATAATTTCTCTAAAATATTACCAAAAGAGCTAGAAAACTGGCAGAAAAAAGGAATAATTTCCAAAAAACAAAAAGAAGAAATTCTAGCCCTTTATCCCCAATCAGAACACAATTTAGCTACTATACTTTCTCTTTTAGGAGCAATACTAGTGGGAGTAGGAATTATTTTATTTTTCGCTGCAAACTGGAATGTTTTATCCAGGAATGTAAAACTGCTACTGGTAATTACATTATTAATTAGTATTTATTCATCTGGATATTATTTAACAATCAATAATAAAATGCCCAACGTAGGTTACGGACTACTATGTTTGGGAGCTTTAATCTTTGGTTCAGCAATTTGGCTAGTGGCTCAAATTTTTAATTTGCCTGCTAATTACCACAGCGGTTTTTTTCTCTGGTTTATAGGTTTAGTGGCACCTGCTCACTTGTTAAAATCTCCATTTACTTCTTTGGTCTCAGTAATTTCACTAATAGCCTGGTTTATAGCTGGTAATTTTGATTTAGGTTGGTATTATTTCATTTATTTTCTACTACTCCTGGTAATATTTATTCCATTTGGCATCCAATTTAAATCCAAATGGATTATTGTCTTAACAGCCATTGGTAATCTTATTGGAGTAGGTTTTTTATCCAATAAACTTGTAGAAAATTCTAATTTCTATGGCAATGAAATAATCTTGGTTAATATGCTAATTATAGCAGTAATTTACTATATATTAGCTTTACGAACGGAACATTCTGAGAAATATGAATTTCTTAGTTTTCCTCTTTTTATTATTTCCCTACTCACAACTCTATCTATAAGTTTTCTGGTAAGTTTTAAAGGTTTTCTAAATGAGTTTGTAAAAATAGATAGCTCCCAGAGTTACTTTCCAACACTACTTTTAGCTATACTAGTAGTTTTAGGGGCATTTTATCTTCATAAAAAAAGGAATTTTTTTCTAAAATTAAGCCTATTTTATTTTAACTATATTACAATATTTACTTTACTTATTAGTTTTATAAATACTATCCCTAATAATTTGAATTTAATTATTTTTAATATAAATATCTTTGTCCTAGCGCTATTTATTATTATTCTAGGGTATAATCTTAGAAATATATTTATTTTCAATTTAGGAATCTTCTTTTTCGGTATTTGTGTAATCAGTAAATATTTTGACTATTTCTTTGCATTATTACCCCGTTCAATTTTCTTTATTATGGGAGGAGCATTGTTATTAATAACCAGTATTCTACTTGAACGTAAACGCCGAATACTTATTAAGGACATGAGGTGAAATAAATGAAAAGATATATTAAACTTTATATTATATTAGCTATCCAAATCTTAATTATAATAAGTATGGTAGCTAGTAGTTATCTAATTTTTTTAACAGGAGAAAGGGTTTTCTTAGAAGTAGAGCCTGTTGACCCTCGAAGTCTTTTCCGCGGTGATTACGTTAGACTGGGATATAATTTTTCTCAAATTGATTTGAATTCAGTTAATCATAAGTTGGATAGTGATTACCCTTCTCATATTTTTATAAGTTTTAAAAAAACAGGAGATTACTGGCAACCCAGTTTTATTTCTGATAGTATTGAGGCCATTAATAACAACCACCCTTTTCTTAAAGGAAAAGTAACTTCGGTTTATGATAATCAAATTTGGGCTGAATTCGGTATTGAAACTTATTTTGTTCCTGAGGGACAGGGTAAAGATATAGAAAAAAAGATATCCGAAAGGAAAGTAATTGCTGAAGTATATATTAATAAAAAAGGGATAGCCAGAATAAAACAATTACATTTTAAATAATAATACGAGCATTCATGTAATTTACTATATATCTATTTAAATTTTTACAAAATAATAATAAATAATTTTTCTTAAAATATTTCATCATTAGACAGGAATTATGGTATCAATGTCAAAGTATACAATTATTAATGTATACAATAATCAAAAGGAAGGTGTACATAACCATGAAAAAATATGGGGAATTAAAACCCTCTGAACGAATTTTAATGGGGCCCGGTCCTAGTAATGTTGACCCAAGGGTGCTGCGAGCAATGTCCGCTCCTATCTTGGGTCATCTTGACCCTGAATTTCTGGAAATAATGAATGAAACAATGGAATTACTTCGTTTTGTTTTCCAAACTAAAAACCAACTGACTATGGCTATGCCAGGTACAGGTAGCGCAGGGATGGAAACGGTTTTAGCTAATTTAATCGAAGAAGGCGATAAAGTTATTGTTTGTGTAAATGGTGTTTTTGGCGGCAGAATGTTAGATATTTGCCAGCGTTTAAAAGCAGATGTTACAACTGTTGAAGCTCCTTGGGGTAAAATAATTGAACCAGAACAGGTTAAAGAAGCACTAGAAAAAACAAAAGCCAAATTTGTTGCTATTGTTCATGCTGAAACATCAACAGGTGTATTACAACCATTAGAAGAAATCTCAACTTTATGCAAACAGTACGATGCAATGATATTAGTAGACTGTGTTACTTCTCTAGCCGGCTGCACGGTAGAAATTGACAAGTGGGGTATTGATGCTGCTTATAGTGGTACTCAAAAATGTCTCAGTTGTCCCCCTGGGCTCTCTCCTGTTACCTTTAGTGAAAATGCACAAAAAATAATTAATAACCGTAAATCTAAAGTTCCTATCTGGTACCTAGACCTAACTATGATTCAAAATTACTGGGGCCAGCAAAGAGCTTACCACCACACAGCACCAATAAATATGAACTATGCCCTGCGAGAAGCTTTACGCATAATTTACGAAGAAGGTTTAGAACAGCGTTTTGCGCGGCATGAATTGAATTCTAAAGCTTTAAAATCTGGTTTAGAAGCTATGGGTATTAAAATGTGGGCTCAAGAAGGTCATAGATTACCAATGCTTACATCAGCAGTAATTCCTGAGGGTGTTGATGATTTACAGGTTCGTAAATATTTATTAAGTAATTATGGCATTGAGATCGGTGGTGGCTTGGGAGAAGGTAAAGGAAAAGTATGGAGAATTGGTACAATGGGTTATACCTGCAATGAGAAAAACGTCCTTCTTTTCTTAACTGCTCTAGAAAGTGCATTGAAAGAACAGGGATATAAAATTGAAACCGGAATTGGTGCTTCTACTGCCATGGAGATTTACTCTAAAAAAAGTTAAAATTAGTTATGTAACAAAGTTTACTTATAACAATCGAGTAGCTAGAAAACAGGATAATTAGTCCTGTTTTCTTTGCTCTCACAGAACCGGACTTACGTTTGCCGTATCCGGCTCCTGAAATCTCTCAC
>JASKKI010000101.1 GCA_030154225.1 Clostridia bacterium
TTTCATCGGCAGCCTTTGCTGCATCGGCATAAATTTCGGGAATTTTCGCATGTAATTGTTTATACATTTGAAATTTATATTTAGCACTCATTAAAAAAAGCCTCCTTAAATATAGTTGATTACATTTTTGCGAAACCTTAATCTTTAATTTTTACTATCATTTCTACTTCACAGGTTGCATTTAAAGGTAATTCATTTACTCCTACAGCTGCTCTTGCATGCTGACCTTTTTGACCAAAAATTTCTCCTATAAGCTCAGATGCGCCATTGATTACTTTAGGTTGCATGCCAAAACCTTCTTTACTTTAGGTTGCATGCCAAAACCTTCTGCACTTGCTACAAATCCATTTACTTTAACAACTTTTTCGATTTTATCCAGGTCACCAATTACACTCTTAATTACACTTAGACAATTAAGAGCACATATTTTAGCTGCTTCATAACCTTCTTGTTCAGTAACATCTTTACCCACTTTTCCTACGTATTTAAGTTCTCCATTGACAAAAGGAATTTGTCCAGATGTATATACATATTTGTCAACCAGTACTGCCGGTACATATGCTGCTACTGGTTTTGGTGCTTCAGGTAGCTCTAAGCCTAAGCTTTTAATTTTTTCCTCAATTGTCAATTCAGACACCTCCTCCCATTTATTAAAAATATTTTAATTATAAATATTTAAGGCCTGAAAAAATGAAAATGATAATTATTATCATTAGTAAAAGAAATACCATTAGTTATTTTCAGGCTTCTTAAAACAAATTTTGGCACCAACCTGGGCATCTAATTCTAAGCCAGTTAACAGTTGTTGACTTTTAATCACAATGTTTAGGTGATTTGGCATGTGGGTTTCATCAAAACCAGCTATATAACCAATTAATTTGTCGTTTAAATATACTTCATCACCTGTAACCATTACACTTCCCTGTTCTACTTCAAAAAAACCGAGATAAGCAATCCTATCTACTTTTTTGCCTGGACCGGACTCTATTTCATCAGTAAAAATTAATTCATGAATTTCATATTTTTGTATGCACCGAGAAATAGGAGTGATAAGTTGTAAACCTCTATTTTCCATTTTTCCGTCTAAAACAACTACCAGTTTACCTTTTATATCCTGTTTTTTAGCATAAGGATTTTTTTTAAACATCCCCGCCTTGTATGGATCAATATTTCCCATAAACTCCTCCTTAACGATCTGCACAATCTACTACTCAATGATGAGTAGCCTTATATTCATTGTATGACACTTTTCACCATTTTTCAAGCCATAATTTTTATATTATATACTTTAATTTTCTTTTTCAGTTTCTATACTACTTTTTTATTGAAATGGAGTAAATGTAAATAAAGAAATTTCCTGCAAATACGCAGGAAATTTCTTTATTTTTTCCAGTATTTATTTACGTCGCGAATCAAATTATCAATGTGCTCAACCATAGCTTCTTCGGCACCATCAGGGTTCTTGTTAATAATTGCCTCTGTAATTTTTTGATGATCAACCATAATACTACTCTTAACTTTTTTGCGAATATACTCTAAAGCCGGCGTCAATTGGCTATCCTGCCTTATTAAATCCAACATGGCCTCTAACACCTTATTACCTGCTGCTTTTGATATTAACTTGTGAAACATTACGTCATATTCTGCAGCTATACCTTTTTTGCTGTACTTAGCCTGCAAATCTATTACTTCTTTCATTTGTTTAGCTATTTCGGGTGTTATATTAATTGCCGCCATTCTCGCCAGCTGGCTTTCAATAACTTTCCTGGCAATTAGTATCTCAATTAATTCCTGTTCAGATTTGCTATCCAGGATTTTAAAAAATTCTTCACCATATTCTTTTCTTTCTCTCTGGACACGCATCTCCCTCAGAGCATTTTGCCCAGCTTCTGTTAATACCCTGCCTTTAAAACCTTCTTTTATGGTTAAACCCTCTTGATCCAAACCAAAAAGAATTCTACCCACTGTGGCCTCACTAATATTTATACCCACATTGGCCAATTCCTTTTTAATTTGATTGGCACCAAGAGGTGCTTCACTTTTTTCAATTATATCCAGAATATAAAATTTATGGTCTTCCCGAGGTGTTACCAAAACCACACTCTCCAAACTATATAATTTATTTTTATGTTAACTAAAAACACCGTCATTATACACTATCAAAAATAATGCTTCAATAGAATTAGATCAGGAAAATTGCTACAATTGTGGTAACTAAAAATCCTATTACAACAGGAATAAAATTGCGACGGGCGAGTTCCATAGGTTCAACACCACAGATGGCAGCAACGGGAATTAAACCCCAAGGAATGATTGTACCTCCACCTACCCAGACAGCACTAATTTGTCCTAAGGCAGCAATTATACCTACATCACCATTAATTGCTGTACCAAAGGTTTGAGCTAACGAACCTACTAAGGGCAATCCTGAGAAACCGGAACCATCAAGACCTGTTATACCACCGATAATTAAAGTGATAAAGGCAACGGGTCCTTTACTTAATGGTGCATTTTGGGCTAAATAATTACCTAGATCGGTTAATAAACCAGTAGCATTTTCACCAAGTATGGCCTTGGCTGTTCCTTCACTACCCAAGAAAAAGAAGGCACCGATTACTATTACAGGAGCAAAAATTTTGATACCAAACATAAATCCATCTCTTACATAATCTGTTACTTTTTCCAAAGACTCACCCTTAAATTCTGCCAGAGCTAAAGCTGCAGTAATAGCTAATGCAGTACCACCAATTAAAGCGGTTGCATCTCCACCCTTAAGATCAAGAATCAACATGGCGGCAACATCTATTAAAAACACTACAGGTATTAAAAAGGCAAAAATGTAGGAAACTGTACTAAATTTACGATTAGCATGCTCATCATCTCTGGTGGCACCGGCTAATTCTTTTTCATAAAGATGAGAATTTTGTTTTAAGTCCTTCTGCAGCATAAAGAAGGCAACTGCTACAGTGACTATTGCCATTACAAAGAATAATGGAGCACCTGGATAGGTTACTGCAGTAGCATCTGGTAGCCCTGCAGCTTTGGAAGTAACCCCTGGTGCACCCTGGATAATCCAGTCACTGGACAAACCAATTCCATGTCCAAATATGTTCATGGCAATAGCAGCACCAATGGCGGGTAAACCGGCTCTAATGGCTACCGGTAATAACAATGCACCAATTAAAGCAACTGCAGGAGAAGGCCAGACAAACCAGGATACGACAAGCATGGCTATGCCCAATGAAAAGAAGGCAATGTTTCTATTGACCATGATTTTAGCTGCGGGACGCATTACTAAATAATCTGTACCTGTATCAGCCATAGCTTTACTCATGGCTACCACAAGGGAAATAACCACAATAAGACCAAGAAACTCCCCACCAGCAGCCATCAAGGCATTAAACATTACCTGCACTGCACCAACAATACTTCCTTTTGCGGTAAGACCTATAACAAAAAGACCAAGTATACAAGGTAAAACAGTATCCCTTCTTGCCACCATAACCCCAATAACCAGAATAACAAATGCGAAATAAATGTAATGTAGAGATGTTAAAGTCACTTGAGTATCCAAAATAAAACCTCCCTAAATTTAATAAAATTTATTAAGTTACAAGTTAATGAACTTTTATCACCTCCTCATTGATGAGGACCTTTTTCTAATGCAATTGTACGACATGTATTAATTTATTTCAATATTAATTTCAGAAGTTTTTCAATTATTCGACAATAAAAAAACTTCCTACACCCGTTTTTATTACTAAGATAACCATTTGTTCAACGAGCCGTAGGAAGTAATTTTTTATTAACAAAATTTAATGAGTTAACATGTTGTTAAAGTGGGTAACCTACCTGGTAGTTTAGTTATTAAAAGTTTCAAAAATCACTTAACAGGGTTGGTAAATGAACACGGTACTATACTCACACATTTTCCACAAACATCAGCTAACCCCTCATTTGCATAAATATCAGCATTATCCAGTAATAACTCATAACATTTATGTCGATCAAATCCTATTACACTTAAGGCACCTTGTGCACATTTTTCAACACATTTTTGGCAAGTTCCATTATGTTTGTATAAGCAGTATTCATTTTCTGCCCGCTTAGTCGGTTCTATTTCCAAATTGGTTATTATACTGCCCAAACGTCCACAACATCCTTTTTCCGTAATCAACATCTGGTGAAGACCAAATTTACCTAAACCACTGATAAACCCCACATGTTTATGGGACCAATCACTTATTAAAAGCTGGGTATCAAAATTATGGGTAGGAGGCAAAATAACTGACTGGTACTTTATCTCTCCCAATTTTTTATGAATATAATCATTCAATTGGGTAATTAACTTATTAGTTTCAATATAGGCTATAGCCCATTCTGATGAACTCATTCTTCCTTTCTTATTACTAAGAGGTATTTGTCTGGCAAATGGTAAAAAGTAGGTAATAACAGTTTTAGCATCTGGTAATAAATCTTGCGGTAAAGCATGAGTAGGACTAACCACTTCTTTTAATTTATTAAATAAAGGATCTCCTGCACTGGCATAGGTAACTAGGGGCTCCTCCCATCTTGTTCTAATTCCTTCCCTATTTTGGTGGTCTTGGACGAACTCTTTGATATAATTTTCAATTTTTATCGGCATAATTCTCCTCCGGGAATTATATTTTATCTTTAGCATGATTCAGCCATTTAGTAGATTGCTCCTTAATCCAAATTTAGTTTTTATAGTTCCGTACCAAACTGTTTTCTTACCATTGCTTTTACTTTATCATGTTTACCCAATGTTTTATCTAAAAGGGTATCAAACACAAAGGGTAGACCTTTTTGTAAGACTTTAACTCCTTCTTCTGTTATTCCGCCTTTGGTGGCCACTCTGTCTATTGTTTGGTTAAAACTTATATCTTTTTCACATAATAGTTTTGCTGTACCATACAAAGTACTTCTTACCATTTGTTCCGCTTCTTTCCTGGTTAAACTACTTTGTCTTACCCCTGCTTCCACAAATTCCTGAAAAATCCCAGCAATAAAGCCTACCGCACAACTGGTCAAATCCGCACCAATCTCAAAATTTTCTTCTTTGATTATACTGACAGTGCTAATAGTATTCAGAAGCTTCTCAATATTGTCCTTGTTTACTTCACTTACTTGACTATTATGACAAACCAAACTAATACCTTCACCAACTTCTGAGATAAAGGTTGGAATTACTTTGGTTATCTGCCCTGGAAATACCGTCTCTAAATCCTTTATTGTTACACAGGCCGCAATGGAAATAAGATGGGTGTCACTGCCCAAGAAATCTATTATTTCGTCCAGCACACCTTTTACTTCCAGTGGTTTGACACAAATAAAAATATATTTACATTCTTTAGCCAATTGCATATTATTTTCTGCCAAATTAATACCCGGCCATTTTTCAACTAAATCCTCCAAACGGCTTTTAGTCCTGGTGGAAACCATAACCTGTCCAGTTTGTAATATCTTCGTTTTTAAAAACCCGTCCATCAACATACTTGCCATACTTCCATAGCCGATAAAACCATATTTCTCCATATTAATACCACCCCCGAAAAAGCTTAGAAAAAACAAAAGCATAACCACTATTATGAAATGCATTGAAAATGCTTTTGTTCTAATTATTTATATAATATCATACTTACCCTTAACTTAAAGAAAGTTATAATTAAGGAGAAGCTAATAGGCTTCTCTCGCCTCTCTTTAAAAATTTAGTACTAAGGTTCAATTATAATTGGTCAATTCTAAACCTTAAATAAAACCTTCCTCTAATGGGAAGGTTAGAAAATCTAAATAGTTAATCATTTAATTTCTTAATATCTTGTCCTTTTAATTGTTCTAAAATTTTTTTAATATTTTCCCCGTTTAGTTTTAGCTCAGGTTCAATTTCAAATAGTGGTACCATTACAAATGCCCGCTCAGTCATTCTTAGATGGGGTACAGTCAGTTTTTCATTATTGGAGTAAAAGTTTTCATAGAGCAAGATATCCACATCTATAGTTCTAGGCCCCCACCTTATGATTCTTTTTCTCTGTAACTTTCCTTCAATAACATGACAAAATTCTAAAAGCTCATAGGGGTCTAATAAGGTTTCAATTTTAACAACAATATTTAAAAACCAGTCCTGTTCTTTAAACCCAACCGGTTCTGTTTCATAGTATGAAGATATTTTTAGGACTTTTATTTTTTCGTTATTTGCTAACATCTGTATTGCAGCTTCTATATTTGCTTTCTTATTACCCAGGTTACTACCTAAACCTAAATATGCTTTAGCCATTTCGCATTCTCCTAATTTCCACTCCGAAATAGTCAAAAATCCCTTTTACAGGTGCTTCAGGCTTACGCACATTAATAACCACTTGTTCAACCTTGGTAAACTTTTGTAAAATATTTTCTGCAATGTTTTCCGCCAGGGCTTCAATAAGATTAAATCTTTGATTTAAAATAATATCTTTGATGACCTCATAAATTTCTGCATAGTTTACCGTCTTTTCCACATCATCGGTTTTTCCTGCTTCCTTTAAATCTAATTCAATTTCTACATCAATAAAAAACTTCTGACCTAATTGATTTTCGGCCTTTAAAACTCCATGATATCCATAGAAAGCAAGATTTTTCATAATAATCTTATCCATCTTGTTTACTCCTGGTAATGGCATCAGTAACCCTGGCTGCCCTAAAGTTTTCTTTAACATCATGGACCCTGACAATATCCACACCCTGTACTATCCCCAGTACCGTTGTAGCAATTGTACCTTCTACCCTCTCTTTGGGAGGTAGATCCAGTATTTTACCTATCATAGATTTTCGGGATGTTCCTAATAGGATTGGGTAACCCAGGTCATTTAACTCTTTTAATCTAGCCATAACTTGGATATTTTGTTCCGGATTTTTCCCAAATCCTATGCCTGGATCAATAATAATGTTTTTCCTTTTAATACCTGCCGCTAAAGCAATTTGGATGGATTTGCTTAGAAATAGCTTAATCTCTTCCACAAGATCATTTTTATATTCTGTCCCCTTTTGATTGTGCATTATTATAACAGGAACCTGGTGTTTAGCAATAACTTCTGCCATACTCCTATCTCTTTGCAGTCCCCAGACGTCATTAATCATATGGGCCCCGGCTTTTAACACCTCTTCCGCTACTTGTGCTTTATAAGTATCAACTGATACCGGTACATCTACCTCTTTTACCAGCCTACCAACTACAGGCAAAATCCTCTTTAATTCTTCTTTAGCACTTACCTCCAAAGCTCCCGGCCTGGTGGATTCTCCACCTACATCAATAATATCGGCCCCGTCCCTTACCATATTTTTTGCATGTTCTACAGCTTTTTCAACATCTATAAAGTCTCCTCCATCAGAAAAAGAGTCAGGAGTAATATTTAAAATTCCCATAATATAAGTTCTTTTCCCTAAATTGAGAACATAGTTACTTCCACACTTAATACTTATTTTTCTATTCATTTGCATAAAATCCCCCCGAAAATTACTTTTATCGCCCGAAATTAATCAAAGACATGGCTTCAGCCCTTGATTTAGCATCCTTTTTAAATAACCCTCGAACGGCAGAAGTAAGTGTTTTTGAACCGGGTTTTTTTACTCCCCGCATAGTCATACACATATGTTCTGCTTCTACCACTACAATTACCCCATAAGGTTCTAGTTTCTCCATTATTATATCAGCAATAGTACAGGTAAACCTCTCCTGAAGTTGGGGTCTCCTGGCTACAGTCTCTACAACTCTAGCCAATTTGCTTAATCCCGTTAATTTCCCCCCTTTGGGAATATAGCCTACATGGCATTTACCAAAAAAAGGGATAAGATGATGTTCACACATACTGTAAAAAGGGATATCCTTAACAAGAACCAATTCTTCGTGTTTTTCTTCTTCAAAATATATTTCCAAGTGTTTCTTAGGCTCTTCTTTGATCCCTGAAAATATCTCTTCATACATATTAGCTATTCTTTTGGGGGTATCCACCAACCCCTCTCTAGCAGGGTCTTCACCGATAGCCAGTAATATTTCTTTTACCGCTTTTTCTATCCTTTCCTTATCCATAATTAAGCCTACTTTCTCTGGTTAGATTAAAGGGAATTTACCCTTCGGCCAGTATCTTAAAACTCCTCCAAAAGGATTTAATACATATTCTAGTATTGTTAAGAGTATTTGTAAAATCTTTTCCGTATTTTCTTCTTCTAGGAACTGATTACATAAATTATATAACATTTGTTCCTCCTTTTTGATAATTTTCAATATTTTTTTATCTTTTGGCACCCATTTTTCATTCAACTTAAAATAGGTAACCAGTATTTCTCTGAATAAATTATAGGCTAAAAATTTAACAATACTATGATCAGATTTTCTATATAGTATATCTTCATAATCCTGGTAAAGCTTAAATCTAATATACTTCATTTCTTCTTGTGTTAATGGTCCCGGCCCGGAAAGGTAAATATTAGAGATTTCTTTGACCAGTCTTATTATTTCCTGGTTTTCTCCATAAATTAATTTAGCTTTAGCCAGTACGCTTATAACTAAAGCCCATTTTTCTTGAATACCTTTTTTTAATAAATCCAGAGGTAAGTATGATATATCAAACTTAATACCTTCCTTTTCTAAAACCTCTCTCTGGAAATGATTTTCCCCTGGAGTTATCACAAAAATATCTATATCTTTAATTTTCTCCAAATCTATTATTTCCATATCTACCGC
>JASKKI010000102.1 GCA_030154225.1 Clostridia bacterium
GAAAGGGAATGAAGGGAAATGAATAAGACAAAAGAGAAGATTTTTAAAGCGGCGATAAAGACCTTTTCAAAAAGTGGATTTTACAAAAGCACCATGGAAGAAATAGCGGAAAATGCTGGGGTAGCAAAAGGGACATTGTATTATCATTTTAAAAGCAAAGACGATATATTGGAGTTTTTAATTGAGGAAGGTATAAAAATTTTGAAACAAGAAGCAATAGAAGAGATAGGTAAGCTAAATAATGCTATAGAAAAACTACAGAAAATCATCTTTGTACAGACTAATTTTTTGTACAGAAATCACGACTTTATAATAGTTTTGCTAAGCCAAATATGGGGTCATGGGGAAGTTCCTCGCAAATTCAGGGAGAAATTATATACTTATCTTGAGTTAATAGAAAATATTATTAAAGAAGGCAAGGAGCAAAAACTCATTGCTGATTGTGATGAAAAGATAGTAGCAGCTGCCTTTTTTGGCATGATAAGTTCAATTTTGGCATTGAAAGTTGTAGAAGATAGTAACCAGAAATTTAATCCACACGATATAACGGATAGTGTGTTTAATTTTGCATTAAAAGGGCTTCAACTTCAATGATAATACACCTCAAAGGAGGTGTTTTTTATTTTTGAAATCAAAGGTACTTTTTTATTGACACATTGAGAAGAGGAGAATATAATAATAACTGTACTGACTGGTCAGTCTAAAAATTGATGAAAGGAGGAGAAAAATTGAAAGCATTTGAAGTGGCAGCAAAAGAAATAGAAAAAATAATAAAAAGTAGGTTTATAAGGGTTGCAGTTATTGTTGTTGCTTTTATGCCTTTGCTTTACAGCTTTCTATATTTATATGCCTTTTGGGACCCTTATTCTATGTTAGATAAACTCCCGGTTGCAGTTGTCAATGAAGACAGAGGCGGAGTATACAATGGCAAACAAGAAAACTTTGGGAATGAAATTGTACAAAAGTTAAAAAACAACAAAGAATTTAAATGGGATTTTGTAGATTATAAAAAAGGTATTGACGGAGTTAAAGGAAAAAAATATTACTTTATGATTGTGATTCCCGAGGATTTTACTCAAAATATTACAAGTGTTGATTCTTCTACTCCCAAGAAGGCTACTATTGAGTATATAACTAACGATAAGAAAAATTTCCTTGCAACACAAATTGGCAATAAAGCTATAGAAAGTCTTCAAACAGAAATAGCAAATTCTATAAGAAAAGGATATATTGATGCTCTTTTTAAAAGTGTTGATGAATTAAGCAGTGGTTTAAAAGAAGCTTCAGAGGCAGAGAATAAACTTGCAACAGGTACGTTAGAATTATATGATGGTGCACGCAAATTAAACGAGAGTATGAGTGCCGCATTAGAGGGAAGCAAACAAATAAAAGAAGGCGTATTAGATTTAAGAAATGGCCTTAATCAAGCGTTAAATGGTTCTACAGCTTTATACAATGGAGCAAGTCTTCTTTCGCAAAAATTTTCTGATGCAAGCAATATAGAAGCCTTGTTAAGTGGAATGAATTCATTACAAAATGGAATAACAGGAATTAATCAAGGATTAAATGATGCTTCTAATAGTGCTATTAAACTAAAAGATGGAATCAATTCTCTTGTCAATGGATATAATCAAGTAGGGCAAAATGTTTCTTCTTTCGCCGACAGTATTTCACAACTGGGAAGTGGCTTGAGCCAAATTTCTACAGCTTTAGATAGTGCGCAGGTTGCTTTGAAAGATTATATTGCAAAACACCCTGAAGCAAGTAGCGACCCTGAACTACAAAAAGTCCTTATTGCGATTGCATATTCTAATGCAGGGATTGATAGCATGAGTCAAAACTTAAATAGCGGTTTGACAAAAGTTCAACAATTAAACACTGCTCTTGCACAATTGCAGGAGGCTTCCAATACAATTAATAATGGTATGGATTCTTTAGCATCAGGTCTTTCATATATGTCTCAAGTGTCCAGCCAACTTGTAGACGGTTCAAATAAATTGTACAGTGGCGTAGCCCAGCTTAGTGTAGGCATAAATACAGCGGGAGAAAAATTAAAAGAAATTTCAAATGGCTTATATAGTCTCAATAATGGGATAAAAAGTTTAAGCGATGGATCCTCAAAATTATATAATGGTGCTAATTCTTTATATAATGGTATGGCACTTCTTAAAGATGGAACTAGGCAATTTGCAGATGGAGCAAAAAGTTTATATGATAATCAGAGGCTTTTAGCGCAAAAATTAGGTGATGCGTCTCAAAAAATAGATTCATCAGGAATTACAACGACTAAAAAGGATATGATTAATGAACCTATAATACTTGATACTAGAAGACTTTATCCAGTTAAAAATTATGGAATTGGGTTTGCACCATATTTTATACCTCTATCCTTGTGGGTGGGTTCATTAATACTCTTCTTCTTGATAGATATTTTTGATAAGGAAAAATACGAAGGAATGAACAATGTTTCTATACAATTAGGAAAATTTATGTCTTTAGCATTAGTAGGTATCTTGCAATCGGTGGTATCAAGTTTTGTACTTGTAGAAGGGCTAAAATTAGATGTGCATAATTTATTCTACTATTACTTAATAAATGCTGTGATGTCTCTCACTTTTATCGCTATAATTCAGCTTTTTGTAATGCTATTTGGCATTGCAGGTAAATTCTTTGCAGTAGTATTATTAATGCTTCAACTAACCTCATCAGGAGGAACTTTCCCAATGGAACTTTTACCTAAATTTTTCAACGTAATAAATCCTTATTTGCCTATGACATATGGAGTTGCAGGACTTAGGGAGGCAATATCTGGGAACAATATTAGCGCAATACTGCACAATATCTCTATAATTGCAGGATTTGGAGTGCTGTTCTTAGTGTTTATAATACTTTTAGCAGAAAAAGCAGATAAAATGGAGATAACGCAAAGGCTAAAGCAAATATAATTTATAGGGCTGCTTTATAGTAGCCCTATAAATTTAAAATTTACATATAGTGTATGTGTTAACAACATATTGACAACAAAAAAGCTATAATTTATAATAAATACAAAGGAAAACGGTTGCGCAAAAATTTGCACAAGGAAATGTGTACATAAGTACATTTATCTTTTTGTGACTTGTGAAAGCGATTGCTTAAAAGAGATGGGGGTGATATTGGAAAAGAGCTTTTTGAAAGATTTTTAGATAAAAACATAGTGGAAAGGGGGATTATAATGTTTAATAAAAGAATATTAGGGTTTTTATTGTCATTTCTTTTAATTTTTACAGCAGTGTTTGGCTCAATGCCTATGGAATTTGCAAAAGCTGAGACAGATACAGCACCAGCGACTGCTGTTGTGGCAGGCAATTTTCAGTCAAAACTTGGGGATACCGACTGGAAGGGCGACAGCAGCATAACAGTAATGACATATAAAGGCAATGGTTTTTATGAATACACGACACATACTGCATTACCTGCAGGTGATTATGAGTATAAAATAGTTTTGAATGGGAGTCAGTGGATACCAGATGGTTTTGGAAATAATTTAAAATTTCATCTTGATAAAGACTCTGTAGTGACTTTTTATTACAATTACAGTACTTCAAGTGTTACTGATTCTACAAAATATACACCAATTCCGGAAGAAAAACTTCCAAGAATTGTAGGTACTATACAATCAGCAATAGGAGCAGGTAGTGACTGGAGTCCAGAAACTTCTACAGCCGTAATGAGGGATTACAAATTTAATAATGTATACGAATACACTGCAAACGTTCCAAAAGGAAATTATGAGTTTAAAGTGACTTTAGGGCCCTCATGGGATATAAATTATGGCTTAAATGGTGAACAAAATGGGCCAAATATTCCTTTGAATGTAGCCTATGATACTAAGATTACATTTTACTATGATTCGGTTTCACATAAAATATGGACGGATTATAATCCACCTCTTACAGGACCTGATAATAACATATATTATGACGATTTAAGACATGACACTCATGACCCATTCTTCCGCTCGCCTTTCGGTGCAATAAAAACGGGAGATACTGTGACATTAAGAATACAAGCAAGAAATCACGACCTTGAGTCAGCTAAGATTTCCTATTGGGATGATATTAAGAAAACAAGAATAGAAGTACCCATGTACAAAATCGGTCAAAGTCCTGATGGGAAATATGAATACTGGGAAGTTAAGTTAAGCTTTGACCATCCCACAAGAATTTGGTATTACTTTATACTTAAAGACGGGACAAAAACTGCTTATTACGGAGATAACGATGAACAATTGGGGGGTGAGGGTAAAGCCACAGATACTGTAAATAAAGACTTTGAACTTACTGTATATGATAAAAATTTAGACACCCCTGATTGGATGAAAGGTGCAGTAATGTATCAGATATTTCCTGACAGGTTTTACAATGGAGACACCTCAAATGACCATGCAAGAACTTTGAGTCGAGGAAGTGACCCTGTAGAATTCCATGATGACTGGTACGAACTTCCTGATAATCCAAATGACAAAGATAAACCCGGTTACAAATATGACGGTATATGGAACAATGACTTCTTTGGAGGTGATTTAAAAGGAATAGATGATAAACTTGATTATCTAAAAGAACTTGGAATATCAGTAATTTACCTTAACCCAATTTTTGATTCTCCCTCAAATCACAAATATGATACTGCTGATTACTCAAAAATAGACCCTATGTTTGGAAATTTAGATGTGTTTAAAAAACTCATGGAAGATGCCCATGCAAAAGGGATTAAGGTAATACTTGATGGCGTTTTCAACCATACGAGTGATGATAGCATTTACTTTGATAGATATGGGAAATATTTAGACAAAGGACTAGGCGCTTATCAGGCATGGTTGCAAGGAGATCAGGCAAAGTCTCCATACGGTGAGTGGTATGAAATAAAGCCTGATGGAACATATGAAGGATGGTGGGGATTTGACAGCCTACCTGTCATAAGGCAGATAAATGGCAGTGAGTACAACGTTAAAAGCTGGGCAGACTTTATCATAAATAACTCTGATGCGATATCTAAGTATTGGCTAAATCCTGATGGAGACACAAATGCAGGTGCAGATGGATGGAGATTGGATGTAGCAAATGAAGTATCCAATGACTTTTGGACACATTTTAGAAATT
This sequence comes from Clostridia bacterium, assembly GCA_030154225.1. Taxonomy (GTDB): domain Bacteria; phylum Bacillota; class Peptococcia; order Peptococcales; family BICA1-8; genus JASKKI01. The sequence goes on from JASKKI010000102.1 coordinate 5,142, forward strand.
CCATTAATACTGTGAAATCGAATGCACCAATGATTGCAGAAGTTTGGGAGGATGCATCATCTTATTTACTTGGAGACTCCTTTAATTCGGTTATGAATTACCTTTTTAGAAATGCAGTAATTGACTTTATATTGGATGAATCATTTGATGATGGAAATGTGGTTCATAATCCTATAGATGCGGCAAAACTTAACCAAAGGCTTATGAGTATATACGAGAGATATCCTCTTCCAGTATTTTATTCTACTATGAATCTTTTAGGTTCTCATGACACCATGAGAATATTAACGGTATTTGGATATAATTCTGCTGATGAAAATCAAAATTCTCAGGCTGCTAAAGACCTTGCAGTCAAAAGGCTTAAACTTGCCGCAATATTGCAAATGGGCTATCCGGGAATGCCTTCTATTTACTATGGCGACGAGGCAGGACAATCCGGTGGAAAAGACCCAGATAACAGGAGAACATTCCCCTGGGGAAGGGAAGACAAAGATCTCCAGGATTTCTTTAAGAAAGTCGTAAACATAAGGAATGAAAATCAAGTTTTAAAAACAGGAGACCTTGAGACACTTTATGCAAATGGCGATGTTTTTGCCTTTGGAAGAAGAATTATAAATGGAAAAGACGTTTTTGGAAAATCTTATCCTGACAGTGTGGCGATTGTTGTAATTAATAAAGGTGACGCAAAACAAGTTTCAATAGATACCACTAAATTTATAAGAGATGGTGTGACATTTACAGATGCCTTAAGTGGCAAGACATATACTGTTAATGATGGACAAATTGTTGTAGAAGTTGGATCAATGGATGGAGCTATACTCATTTCAGATCCAGGACAGAATTTGACGGCACCTCAGCCAATTCAAGACCTTAAAGCAGTCTCAGGAAATGGCAAAGTAGACCTTTCATGGAGTGCAGTAGACAGAGCAGTGAGTTATAATATCTATCGTTCAACAGTTAAAGGAGGACTATATGAAAAAATAGCTTCAAATGTTACGCAAACCAGCTATACTGATACAGAGGTTACCAATGGTCTAAAGTATGTGTATGCTGTAACAGCCGTAGATAGTTATGGAAATGAAAGTGCTTTAAGCAATGAAGTCGAAGCATATCCAGCATTTCCTATTGGCTGGGCGGGAAATATGAATCAAGTCGATACACATGTAATAGGCGTAAATAATCCAGTTGAAGTGTATGCTGAAGTATGGGCAGAAGGGCTTACAGATAAACCTGGCCAAGGGGAAAATATGATAGCGCAACTTGGCTACAGATACCTTGGCGATACTGTAGGAGATGCTGTGTACAGTGACGTATATAACAGAGTGGAAGGTGTTGCTATAAATAGTGACTGGACGTGGGTTGATGCGCAATATGTAGGGGATTCTGGAAATAATGACAAATACATGGCTAAATTTGTACCTGACATGGTAGGCACATGGGAATACATTATGAGATTTTCTTCTAACCAAGGTCAAGATTGGACACAGACAGATGTTAAACAATTTACTGTAGTTCCATCTAATGATTCAGTTCCTCCAACTGTTCCAGTCTTACAGCAACCAGGAATTGAATCCTCAAGAGTTACACTTAACTGGAGTCCGTCAGCTGATGATGTTGCTATTTACGGCTACGAAATCTATAAGTCTTCAAGTGAGACTGGCCCATTTGTGAAAATTGCTACTGTATCTGACAGTGTGTATAACTACGTAGATACAGATGTAGTAAATGGCAATGTGTATTATTATAAAGTTGTGGCAGTTGATACCTCCTATAATAGGAGAGCATCAAATACAGTAAAAGCGACACCTGACATAATACCTATAAAAGTGACATTTAATGTCACAGTGCCTGATTATACCCCTGATGATGGAGTAAATATTGCTGGAAACTTCCCGGATGCTTTTTGGAATCCAACTGCTCAGCAAATGATAAAGACTGGACCTAACACATACAGTATTACACTTACTTTAAATGAGGGTACAAAGATTGAGTATAAATATGCGAGAGGGAGCTGGGATAAAGTAGAAAAGGGCGAATACGGAGAGGAAATTGACAATAGGAAGGTAACTGTTACCAATCAAGGTTCAAATACAATGGTAATAAATGACACAGTACAAAGATGGAGAGATTTGCCGATATATATTTATTCTCCAAAAGACAACACTACTGTCGATGCAAATACGAGTGAAATAGAGATTCGCGGCAATACTTACAAAGGTGCGAAAGTAACTATAAATGATGAATCTTTTGTGCAACAAGAAAATGGAGTATTTACAAAAGTGATTCCTTTAGAATATGGCGTAAATACTATCAAAATACATGTAGAGCCCAGTGGCGACAAGAATAATGAACTTACAAAAGATATAACAATAACTGTTACAAGAGAAAAGCCCGGCCATGAGAGACAACCTACGCCTACTTCACCAACAGAACCATCGGAGGAAGTATCACAAGGCAGAGTAGTTGTAGAAAATAACACAACAATTCTTAAAGTAGACGAAAACAAAGTGGCAAAAGACATAAAAGACACTTCAAAACAAGAAATACAATTTGACCTAACAAATATAGGAACTACACCTCAAAAAGCATTAGAAATACCTGTAACTGTGTTTAATTTAATAGTAGAATATAACAAAAACGTAGTAGTAAAATCAGAGGAAGTAGCCCTTCAATTTGATGCAAAAACTTTGACAATCTCACAAGAAGCAATTGACCTCATAAACAAAGCAGGAACAATAAAACTTAACATACACAACAAAGGCAAAAAGGAAGCATCAACTTTCGAGCCTGTAACAGATGCCTATGACATAACAATAAAAGCAGGAGACAAGGACATAAAAATAGGGTCACCTGTAAAAATGACATTTAACATAGAAGGTGCAAAAGACATAAGGAAAGTAGGAGCATACTACTTAAACGAGACGACAAATCAATGGGAATACATAGGAGGAAAAATTGACAGAGAGACAAACACAATAACATTTGAAGCGAAACACTTCTCAACCTATGCAGCTTTTGAATACAACAAACAATTCAAAGACGTATCAAAAGACAATTGGGCATATGACGTAATAAATGTACTGGCATCAAGGCACATAATAAAAGGGATAGATGAAAACACCTTTTTACCAAACAAAAAAATAACCAGAGCAGAATTTGCAGCATTAATGACAAGGGCATTAGGGATAGAAGAGAAGCCTTACAAAGGACAATTCAATGACGTAAAAGAAGGGG
>JASKKI010000026.1 GCA_030154225.1 Clostridia bacterium
TAGATAGAGAATTAAAATCGTTCATTTTCTCCTCCGAAATTTTTTTTATATTTTATGTTTAGAAATTTGGTAGTGTATTTTAAAAGGGAATTAGATATAGATGTAGTAATAAGAATTAATATTAAGTGGTAAAGGGAGGATGGATGACCAAATGAGAGTTTTAAAAGAGGATACAGCGGGAGTAATCATTGATGTTCAAGAAAAATTATATCCACACATTTTCAAAAATGAGCAACTTATTAATAATCTTATAATTCTTCTTAAAGGTTTGAAAGTACTTAATATTCCAATCCTGGTAACACAACAATATACAAAAGGATTAGGGCCGACTATTCAACCTATTAAAGAGGAACTGCAGAAATTTTCATTTATTGAAAAGACGTCATTTAGTTGTTGTGATGAACCAGACTTTAAAATGCATCTTTCTAAGTTAGGAAAGAAGTTTGTAATTGTAGCAGGCATAGAGGCTCATGTTTGTGTACTCCAAACAACAATTGATTTATTAGCTAGTGGCTATACCCCTGTCCTTATTGAAGATTGTGTTTCTTCCAGAAAAGAAAAGGATAAAGAAATTGCTATCGAACGCATGAGAGCGGAAGGAGCTATAATTTCCACTTACGAATCAATCTTATTTGAGTTATGCAGGTATTCCGAAGCCAGTGAATTCAGGGCGATCACCAAGTTAGTAAAATAGTTAGCTTTCAATTAATATAAATCCTAGAAATATGATAAATATAAAGCTTGTTAACTGGTCGATGAACTTTTTTATAAACTGTTGTCTGTCTTCTGGTTTAACCAGGTTATCTATTAGCTTATTTAACCAATCTTCAATGGGTCCTACAATAATAATTGCTAAAGCAATGTACAAAGGTATATTATTTTTACTACCGCTGAAATATTTATATAAACCGTTCAGGACAACTGTTCCTCCGACAATAAGGTTTAATAAATGAAGATAATAATTTACATCTTTACTCATTTAAATCCCTCCCATAATAAATTATGCTTGGGATTTAGATTTGAATACCATAAAAAAATTAAGGCTATTGATAGATCAATAGCCTTAATTTTTTTCTATTTGACTAATATCAACAACATCTTAAAATTTTTTCTAGCTTCTAAACCATGAGGGATATTAGCAGGCATAATAACTACCTGACCTGTTGTAGCGGTGACTGTTTCATCACCAATAGTAATTTCAGCTTCACCATCTAAAATATAAACCATGGCATCTCCGGGAGCTGAATGGGTGCTAATACCTTCACCTGCGCTAAATGCGAAAAGGGTCATGCTCACATGGGGATTTTGGACAAAGGTTTGACTAACTACCTGTCCTTCTTTGTATTCCACCAGGTCTGCTAAATTAAGAGCTTTACTAAACTGAATATTCTTGATAAATTTCTTTTCCATATTAATACCTCCGTAGAATTTTATATATTTCTCTCTATATATAAATTATATCTTTTATTATTTACTGCTTCAGTGATGAAAATCACTAGAATTTTTTTATTAAAAAATTAATGAAAAATATAATGGGAATGATGTGTATCAATCATAAAAATTTTACCGATACTGAGGAAATTCATAAAAAAATAGAAGGAAATCAAAGGAATATTAACTAAGATATAGTGATGGGTGTCGAGAGAAATCAGAAATAGATCTTCCTTTTAGAATAAAAATACATCAGTCTGTTTTAATAAGGAGACTTGGTGACTCAAATATTGAACTTCAATATAATAAAGTAACCAATCTTAAAATTGCTGCATCAAAAATTAACGGTATTTTAATTAAACCCGGAGAGACGTTTTCTTTTTGGAAATTAGTTGGGAAGGCATCAAAAAGTAAAGGATATAAAGAAGGGATGTTTTTATCTAGAGGTGAGGTTAAGAGAGGTATAGGAGGGGGATTATGTCAATTATCAAACTTAATGATAAAGAACTTTAGTGAACTTAAATATAAGCATAAAGATGAAAATGTAATCAATAAAGAAGGACTTAATGATTAAGGAGTAGTTTGAATGAATAATAGTTTGAAACCAATCAAGAGAGCTAAAATCAGGTTAAAAATGGGAAAACTATATTTTACCATAAAAAGGTATCTTGAATGGTATTTTAGTAAAAAAAGTTATGCAAAAACTTTTAAAAAGGAGTTATTTCCATACATTAGTTTTTCCCATTGTACCCCCTTGTATAGAAAACTTAAAGATGTAGATATGTGGTTACAGTATAATAAGATAACGAATCTTAAAATTGCCATTAAGAAGCTGAATGGTATTATCGTCTATCCAGGGGAAACCTTTTCCTTCTGGAAGTTAATCGGTAGGCCGACACGTAGCAAAGGTTACAAAGAAGGTATGGTTTTATTTTACGGAAGTTTTTTACCCGGTATTGGTGGAGGATTATGCCAGCTTTCAAATTTGATTTATTGGTTAACCCTGCATACTCCATTAACAGTAACAGAAAGACATAGACATAGTTATGACGTATTTCCGGATGTAAATAGAACACAACCCTTTGGAAGTGGTGCAACGTGCGCCTATAACTATTTGGATTTACAAATTTACAATAGAACAGAACAACCTTATCAATTACATCTTTATTTGACTGATGAATATTTGAGAGGAGAATGGAGGACAGTTGAGAAAGAAAAATATAAGTATGAAGTTTATGAAAAGAAGCACTGGATTACCCATGAGTATTGGGGAGGTTACTTAAGACATAATGAAATATATAGAAAAATTTGTTCTTTAGAAAGTCAATTATTAGCTGAAGAATATATTACTGAAAATCACGCAATAATGATGTATCAACCTTTCTTAGAAGAGAAAAAATAGGAAGTGGTTTTTTTGAGGTATTTGGAATAATTTTTGAGATGAGATAAAAATTAAAAATATCAATGTTTTTAAATTCTCTGGATAATTCAAATTTAAGGTTAATCTCGAACAATAATATTAAATATTGAAAAATCTGGTTAGCAGAACAATCTAACCAGATTTCTTATCGTAAAAAGGCTATTTGTCTTTTGACTGTATAAGTACCCCTCAGATTAGCTCATTCTAAGATACCTCAAAATTTTCATACTTATTTACTGTTGGGAATACCAATGTAAAAGAGGTACCGTATTCTTCGTTACTTTTTATTTCAATTCGCCCATTATGACTATGTATGATTTGATAGCAAATACTCATACCTAATCCAGTACCTTTTTTCTTAGTAGTATAAAAAGGTGTGGCTAACATTTTCTTTTCCTCTTCAGTCATGACTTTTCCATTATTAATAATTGATATAAAGCATTCTCTGGCAGCCTTATAAACCCCAGTTTTTATAATAAGCTTTGGTTCAGGGGTTTCCTCCATAGCGTCAATACCATTTTTAACAATATTTAAAATCACCTGTTTAATCTGGTTCTCATCTAGCATTACTTTTTCATTTGAATCAGATAAAAAATAATCCACCCTTATTCCTTTTTTAAAGGTATTGATTTCAATCAATAATCTCATTGGGTCAATAATATTGATCAGTGATGTCTCTTCTAATTTAGGAGCTCGAGGCTTAGCAAAAGTTAAGAAATCACTCACAATTTTATTTAACCCCTTAGATTCTCTTTCTATTGCCTGGGCAAATTCTTTTATTACTTCATCATTAGATTTGAAATTAATTAATTGGCTGTAGCCTAAAATCGCTGTTAGAGGATTTTTCACTTCATGGACAATTCCTGCTGCCATTTGACCCAATAAGGCAAGCTTCTCTTGCTGTTGTATTATTTCCTGTTCCTTCTTCATTTTTGTTATATCAGATGCTATTGCAATGGCACCAATAACGTTACTATCCATATCAAAAATAGGAGCTGTATGTAATAGAAAGTCTTTACTATTACCCAAAGGAGTAATTACAGATATTTCTTCATTTAAGGTTTGTCCTGCTAATGCTTTGTTAACCATTCCTCTAGTATTTAAGATGACTATATCAGCAATATCTTCTAGATTCTTGCCAATAATATTCTCTGAATTTAACTCCATACCTTCTTCAAAAGCTTTATTGCAAATAATAACTTTCTTTGTATTATCAAAAACTAAAATTGCATTATTAACTGCATCTAATATTGTCCGTGTCTGTAATTGCAGGTCCTCAATGGCCTGAACTTTCTTAGCTTCCTCAAATATGTATAAAAGGTTACCACTATTAAGTTTGTAAGCATCTATAACCAATTTAATCTTCTCTCCGGATACTTTAGTAAATTGCTTTAGTTGATTCCGTAATACCTTGCAATCTTCTAGACTTCTGATTAATGATGGCGAGTTATGTACACCAAGGAGTTTATTAGCAAACTGTATATCTGTTAAGCCAGCTACATCCTTATAATTAAACCCTAATATTTCTTCTGCCTTTTTATTTGCAAAAGTTAATTTATAATCACTATCGTAAGTTGTCAATGCTAATGGCATCTCATTTAATATTTCACTTGTATACTTAATGTTTTCCTCTAATTTATTGTATGGAAAGGTAATAACACTAACTATAATCCCTTTAAATAGAAAATAATAATAACTAATTCTTAATAGATGGGCTAATATATGAAAATAACCTGTATATGCATCGGATAAAATGAAGGATATATTTGCTATAGCAGCGATTATAAATGCTAAATATATCCAATGGTATGTAATTTTTTCTTTGGTTAGTATCTTATTCCTTAATCTATATAAGCCAATTAAAAATAATCCAATTAAAAAGGATTCGAAAATGTTATATATACTGGCTGTACCATTTTTATTTAATAAAATAGTTTGTGAAAGAGGGAAAACAAGAAGTAAATAATAGAAGCACAAAATAATAAGCAAGGAATAACCCAAGCCAATCCATTTATTTATTTTAATACTAAATGATTTAATGGATATTAAAAACAATACTATTCCCTCGATCAATCTTAGAAGTATCAAATATTCTAATGATAAGTTCCGATTACCCCAAAAGTTATAAAACATATGGAATATTTCTAAAAATGCAACTATTAAGAAGCCAAAACCCAATAGATGAATTGCAGTTTTATTGCGTTCATATGTATACCATATTATTATGAATATTAAAAGGGATACTAAGAAAGAGAAAAACTCGAATGCCCCATCAAAGAAAATTGAGTAATTGTACCATGAAGTTGATGACCAAATTAAGTTTGCAACAATTAAATTAATAATTAGAGTTATAAATGCATAAAGGTACATTAAATTTAATGTTTTTTTAAAACTTGCTACTCCAAAAGGCACCCCCCCCTAACTTCAGAAAACAAAACACACAAAGGTATTTTATCATAATGATTTCGAATATATTGTCGAATACTGAAGCAAATTAAAAATATGTTTACTTTATTGCTACAAATGACAAAATTTCAGGAAATTTCCCTGAGATTTACCTGAAAAGGTCTTTTGCCCAATTAATAAGCACTTAAAATAATTAACCATTACACCTTCTCTTATAGGGTTAGATTGCAAAATTTTAGTATTAATGTTATCATAAGCATATAAGAAAATGATTATATAATTGGAGGGGATATTATGAGAATGTTAGCTGAATTTTTTCCTGAATTTGCTCAATAACTAGATGAGATGGACGATCTTTATTTACAGAAGAAAATTACCAAGGAGGAATACATATGGAGATAAAGGTTTTAGGAACAGGATGTGCTAAATGTACAAAACTTGAAGAATTAGTAAAAGAAGTTGTCCAAGAATTAGACGTGGATGCAAAAGTGATCAAGGTTACAGATATTAAGGATATTGTAAAAGCAGGGGTAATGATGACTCCAGGATTAATGATTAACGGACAGGTAAAAGTAACAGGAAAACTACCCACTAAATCTGAATTAACAAGTATAATCACAACTGCAATGGTAAAATAATTATAAACACCCTAAAAACAGGGTGTTTTATAAAAATATTTATATAAGAAAATGCGAATATCATTATGGGGGCGATATTATGAAAGAATGGCAAAAGTTTATATTATATGTATTAGTCTTCCTTGCGGCGTACTTTATACCCTTTAACCATTCCAGAGTGGAAATATCAATTTTAGAAGCATTCAAAATGCTGGGAGAGTATGCAAGAGAACACGTTTTATTCTGTTTAATTCCAGCATTTTTTATCGCTGGAGCTATTGCAATATTTGTATCCCAAGAAGCTGTTTTAAAGTATTTTGGAAGTAAGGCTAAGAAATGGATATCTTATTCAGTAGCTTCTGTTTCTGGAACTGTGCTAGCTGTATGTTCCTGTACAGTTTTACCTCTTTTTGCAGGGATATATATGAGAGGTGCTGGAATTGGTCCCGCGATAGCATTCTTATATTCAGGTCCAGCAATAAATGTATTAGCTATAATTTTAACTGCTAGAATTTTAGGTTGGGAATTTGGCATAGCAAGAGCTATTGGTGCGATAATATTTTCCGTTGTGATTGGTTTAATTATGTCATTTATTTATGGAAAAGAGAATACAAACCGGGAAGAAATTTCTTTGGAAAGTGGCAATTTTAATGATGAATTAAGAAGTGGTTGGCAAAATCTTCTGTACTTTGCTAATCTTGTTTTTATTCTAATATTTGCAGCTTGGGCAAAACCGCAAAATAGTGAGGGCTTTTGGTATGCCATCTATAAAATACACTGGCCTATAACAATTGCTTTTTTACTAACTCTAACCTATATGCTAGTAAAGTGGTTTGAAAAAGAGGAACTAAAGCAATGGGTAGGTTCAACCTGGGATTTTGCTCAAAAAATATTACCTTTATTATTTGCGGGGGTTTTAGTTGCCGGATTTTTCATGGGGAGACCGGAAACAGATGCAGGAATTATTCCTTCTACTTGGATTTCAGCCTTTGTTGGTGGTAATTCGATATTTGCTAATTTTATAGCTTCACTGGTAGGTTCTTTAATGTATTTTGCAACATTAACAGAGGTACCAATATTACAAGGTTTATTAGGTTCGGGAATGGGTAAGGGTCCGGCCTTAGCCCTTCTATTGGCAGGTCCCGCTCTAAGTCTTCCTAACATGCTAGTAATAAAAAGTGTAATTGGTACTAAGAAAACATTAACATATGTATTTTTAGTTGTCTTAATGTCAACCTTTACCGGATTAGTTTTTGGTAACATTTTTTGATAAAATATATGTAACCATAAGGTGTTTGGGGAGGTCAAAATGGATAAGAAAATATACACGGCATTTAAAGCCCTTGGTGAACCAACAAGATTAAGGATTGTAAAAATGTTATCTTTAAGGAGTATGTGTGTTTGTGAACTCAGTGAAGTCTTAGATATGCTTCAACCCAGGGTTTCTCAACATTTAAAAATACTAAAGGAAGCAGGTATAGTTAGAGAAAGTAAGGAAGGTTACTGGGTGTATTATATTTTAGAAAAGGAACGGCTACATCGTTTATGGCATGATTTTCTGTTCTTTTTGGATTCCCATTTAGATAAACTTGAGGGTTATGAAAAAGAATTAGTGCGGATTAATACTTTAGATTCTAATGAGAAGATAAAATCAATTAAAGAAGGGTTACGATTTAAAAAGACGTAGTTTGTACCAATATTAGGTTATAATAAATTAAAAGATGGAAAACATATACATATATTGACTACTACAAACATTAATAATATAATACATATAAAAATATTTAAATATATTAATTGGAGGTAAACTGTGAAGATTTTAAATAAAGAAGACCTTGCTCAAATCTTTAAAGCTCTTGGAGATCAGCATAGACTTACTATAATTAAGTATCTTTATAAGGACGAAAAATGTGTTTGTGAATTAATAGAAAAAATGAACTTAAGTCAACCAGCTCTGTCACACCATCTCAAAATATTAAAACAAGCTGGGCTTCTTAAAGATAGAAGAGAAGGAAAATGGATTTTCTACTCGGTTAACCATAAAGAATATAAAGAATTTTTAGATTTAGTAAATCAAAGCTTAGATATTAAAACAGAAAGTTATGAGGCCATGGAAAATAAAGAGTCGAAAATAATATGTGATTGATTGTTTATAAGGAAGTGTAGGGTACCTATTTAATATTATTATATAACAAAAAACCAATTGGTATATTTTATTCTAAATATCTATTAGGAGGCAAGTAATGAAAAAAAAGGTCGCTTTTGTTTGTGTTCATAATTCCTGCCGTTCACAAATGGCAGAAGCTTGGGCAAAGCATTTAGGAAATGATGTCTTGGAGGTCTATTCTGCTGGAACAGAGAGTTATCCAGAAGTTAAACCAGGGGCTGCTCAAATAATGGAAGAAATTGGCATTGACATGAGTAATCATTATCCTAAATTATTAAGTGATATTCCTAAAGAATTGGATATTGTGATTACTATGGGATGTAATGTTAACTGTCCTTTTGTACCAACAAAACATCGTGAGGATTGGGGATTAGAGGACCCATCTGGAGGACCCATTGAAGGGTTCAGGTATACTAGAGAACTAATAAAAGCTAAAGTAGAAGAACTTATTAAAAGAGTTAAAGATGGTGAATTATAGGATTTAATAGAGCAGATTTTAAAAATCTGCTCTTTTTTACCATATAGAAATAATAAATATTTTTAATTCTTATCTAAGTATATGTTAATTACAAAGGAAGGGGGCCGATCTGCTCAGTTAGCAATCCGGCATATTTTTTTAACTTTTCAATATAGGAGCTTTGAAGTTCATCATTTAATCGGGATAAAGGACCTGCTACGCTTAGAGAAGCCACAACATTTTCTCGGGTATTAAATACCGGTACTGCTATTTCCCACGAGTCAGGACAGAGTTCCTCTTTACTTAAAGTATAACCTTTAGCTCTTGTGTATTTAATTTTATTCCAAAGATCATCTTTAAATATTGGAGTATTATCTGTGAATTTTTCCAAAGGCTTATTTATAATTTCATTAATTTCTTCATCTGGTAAGTACGCTAAGAGAATTCGACCACTTGCTCCTGCATAAAGAGGGGTTCGCCTGCCTTTTTTCGTATATAGTCGGATAGGATGATCGGTATCAATTTTTTCAATATATATAGCTTCATTGTTAACCCTTACTGTTAAATGAATAGCTTCATTTATTTCTGCTTTTAATTCTTTCATGAAAGGTAAAGCGACTTTACCTAACTCAAAATTTTGCTGATATCTCATACCTAATTCAAATACTTTAATACCCAGCTGGTATCTTCGATCATCGTTATATTCATGACACCTTCTTAGAAAACCACAGTCTTCAAGGCTGGAAAGTAGACGATGAACTGTTCCTTTAGGGTAATTGCTTAATCTGCAAAGTTCATTAAGCCCAAGATTGGGGCTTTCAGTTGTAAAGTAATCAAGTAGTTTTAAGGCTTTTATAATATTATTTTCGGAACGCATCAGTCATCTCCTGGAAATTATTATTAAACAATATTATAGCATAAATAAAAAATCTTCTTAACCGAAAGAATGTGAAATTATTTTAAGGAAATTACCAATATTCAGAAAATGGACCACTGGTCTAAGTATACAGTATATTTGTCTTTTTGTACTAGACAAGTTCCTCAAAATCAATTAAAATTTTCTAAAAATTCCATTGATTGAATGTGGATTCATGTCTTTGTAATGTAGACTAAAAAAATAAAAAGGGGGCTGAAAAGGCGTAGGTTGGGGATAGCTACCCTTCAAGGGGATTCGAAGTAAAAAAAGGAGATAGTTTAAAGGGGAGGTTTTAATTTTGTTAATAAAAAAATGGAAATTTATTACATTGCTTTTGTTTTTGATAATTCTTTCTTTAGTAGTTACTGGTTGTGCAGGAAGTAGTAAACCGGCAGAAGAAAAGCAATCGGAAGAAAAAAACTCAAAACCAGTAAATTGGGTAGTTAATTCTGTTTGGCCACCAAATAATCATCATAGCATAGGTCTTGAAGAGTTTGCCAAAAAGGTAAAAGAGGCAACTAATGGAAAAGTAGAAATGACTGTTCAAACTGGTGGAGCCCTTGGTTATAAAGGTCCAGAGCTTTTAAAAGTTGTACGTGATGGATTAGTTCCGGTTTCCGATATGCTTACCAGTGGTATTGCAGGAGATGAGCCCATTTTTGGCGTGGTTACCCTGCCTTTCCTTATCCAAAGTTTTGAGGAAGGAAAGATATTAAATGATATTGCCCGTCCATACTTTGATAAGGTTGCCGAGGAAAAATGGGGGCAAAAAATACTTTATGTAGCTCCTTGGCCAGCTGCCGGATTATGGTCGAAAAATGAGATTAAAAGTGTAGCCGATATGAAAGGCCTGAAAACTCGTACTTATGACAAAAACGGTGCTTTGGTAATGGAAGCTGTAGGTGGAACTCCTTATCCACTACCATTTAGTGAAGTATATTCCTCATTGGCTACCGGAGTAATCGATTCTGTTTTAACATCTACCCCTACAGCTGTTGATGCTAAGTTTTGGGAAGTTCTTAAGTACTATGCACCTATCAATGTTACCATGGCAACCGATCTTGTAACGGTTAATCTCAAAGAATTTAATAAGTTGGACAAGGAAACTCAGGAAGTATTGATCAAGCTTGGTAAGGAAATGGAAACAGAAATGTGGGCTAATGTAGCTAAGCTTGATAAAGAAAAAGAAGCTACCTGTAATGAAAACGGTATTGTTACCATTACTCCCAGTAAGGAATTCTTAAATGAGCTGTCTGGTATTACAGAAAATATTAGAGCAGAATGGTTAAAAGATGCTCCTCCGGAAGCTAGGGAGATAGTTGAGAAATTTAAACAACAGGTTGGTCGTTAGTATTTATTATTGAAAAGAGCAACCGGCAAAGAAACATAAATTGTTGGTTGCTCCTTGCTTTCTTAAAAAGGGGGGGGAGATTATGGAAAAAATTATCCGCTTTTGTGAACGCGTTTCCCAGGGTTCCGGCATACTTGCGGGAGTTATGATGCTAATTGGTCTATCCCTAGTACTAATCGAGATTGTTATTCGCACTCTTTTTGATAAGACACTCTATATTACTGAAGAATATACAGGTTATCTTATGGTGGCCATAACCTTTATGGGCTTAGCATATACCTTAAAAGAGAAAGGACATATTCGTATGGTTTTCCTCCACAAAATATTAAAGGGAAAAGCTCGGATTATCCTTGATATTTATTCATTTACCATCGGTTTTATATTTTTCGCAATAGTGACTTTTACTACTACCAATTTCTTTTGGGACTCAGTGGTTTCACAAAGCCGTTCTATGCAGATCTCAGAAACTTATCTTGCTATTCCCCAGTTCTTTATGCCTTTGGGATCTTTCATAATAACCCTTCAGTTTGCGGCCGAATTAATTAGGGCAATAATACAGCTTCGAATGGGAACTGTCAAGGAACAAGAAATAGAGTCTAAGGCCCTGGGGCATTAAGGCTTAAATGTTTGCACCATTGATACAAGTTTCTCTATCTTATCTAAAGTAAAATTAACATTACTTTCATAGGAAGATTTTGTTGTAAGGGGGATATTTACTTTGAATTTATTTATTATTTCTTTTACTTTATTGGGTCTTCTCATCCTATTTTTGGGAAGCACTATATGGGTTGGCCTATCCCTTTTCCTAGTGGGTATTGCGGGGTTTACGTTCTTTACGAGTAGTCCCCCTCTAACAATTTTATCCAATATTTTATGGAACAATACTAACGGTTCAACTATGATGGCACTTCCATTATTCATCTTTATGGGAGAGATCCTTTTTCGGAGTAAAATCTCTGAGAATTTATTTAAAGGACTATCTCCTTGGATGAACAAGCTTCCTGGACGTTTAATTCATGTAAATATTGTCGCCTGTACCTTATTTGCTGCTGTAAGTGGATCTTCTGCCGCCACTACAGCTACTGTGGGCAAAATTACATTACCGGAGTTGTTTAAACGAAACTATAACAAATCTCTTTGTTTGGGTTCTTTAGCAGGAGCGGGTACTTTGGGTTTTCTTATTCCTCCAAGTATGATGATGTTGGTCTATGGAATTGTAGCAGAGGTTAGTATTGGTAAACTATTTATTGCCGGCATTATTCCCGGTCTCATTCTGGCAGGTGCTTTCAGTACTTATACTATTTTACGCTGTATCAAAAATCCACAGCTTGCACCTCAGGGTGATTCAGAATATACCTGGAGTGAGCGGGTCAAAACAATCCCTCAGTTATTACCTGTAATAGTATTAATTATATTGGTTCTAGGTAGTATTTATACTGGTTGGGCTACACCTACGGAGGCGGCTGCGGTTGGTGTTTTAGGTGCTTTGGTTTTTGCTTGGATTTCTCGAAGCATGGATAAAAATATATTCTGGGAAGCAGTTCTGGGATCAGTAAAGACCAGTTGTATGATCATGTTAATCGTTTGCGGAGCTTCATTTTTATCTGTAGCTGTAGGATATTTGGGGATCCCGGCAAAACTAACCCAATTTATTTCTACCCTTGGACTTTCAAAATACCAGTTAATTATTATCTTATCGATTATGTATATTATTCTTGGTTGTATGTTAGATGGTTTTTCTATGATTGTTATGAGTCTTCCTTTGGCTCTACCCTTAATCAAGGCAGCTGGTTTCGATCCTCTTTGGTTTGGTATTTATCTTATTATTATGATCGAAGTAGCCCAAATAACACCGCCTGTTGGCTTTAACCTGTTTGTCATTAATGGTCTCGTAAACGAGGATGTATTTAAGATCGCTGTATATGCATTACCCTCTTTTTTGATAATAATATTCGTTGTTGTTTTAATTACTTTATATCCGGAAATTGTTTTGAAATTACCAAATATGATGATTAAGTAGAAATAATTAATGATAAAAAGAAAATTAACAATCCAAGGAGAGAAAAGAATGATTAAGGTTGATTTAAACAGTGATTTAGGGGAAAGTTTTGGGGTATATACCCTTGGTATGGATAATGAAGTATTAAAAGTAATTACTTCTGCTAATATTGCCTGTGGCATGCATGCCGGAGATCCTCGGGTAATGGGGAAGACAGTTAAAATTGCTATAGAGAATAAAACCGCCCTGGGTGCTCATCCCGGATATCCTGACTTACAAGGATTTGGACGGCGCAATCTTGCTATGAGCCCGGCTGAAGTAAAAGATTATGTCATTTACCAAATTGGTGCTTTACAAGCCTTTGCCAGTGCTTATGGTGAAAAATTACAACATGTCAAGGCACACGGGGCAATGTATAATATGGCTTCAAAGGACTACAAGCTGGCCTTTGCTATTGCAGAAGCTGTAAAGACCGTGAACCCTAAATTAATTTTACTGGCCTTGGCCAACTCAGAGATGGTAAGAGCGGCTAAAGACATTGGACTCAGAGTGGCGGAAGAAGTTTTTGCAGATAGAGCTTATAACCCCGACGGCACTTTAGTAGCCCGGGGTACACCAGGAGCAATGATAGAGGACAAAGCTATAGCTGTTTCCCGTGCTGTTCGTATGGTAACGGAAGGAAAAGTCACCGCAGTCAATGGTGAAGATATTCCTATTAAGGCAGATAGTATTTGTGTCCATGGGGATAATCCTCAAGCTATTGCCTTTGTAAAAGAGATTAGAAAGGCATTGATTGAAATGGATGTTACCATCGAGCCTTTAGCAAACTTTATAGATTAAAACATTTTTCTAATGCTAAGAATGCTGGAGGTTTTTTATGTATAAAAAGGCCAGGTATCTGCCAGCAGGTGATAAAGGTATCGTAGTTGAGTTTGGCAGTACCATAAAAACACAAATCAATCAAAAGGTTCGTAGTATGTTCTTAGCTCTAGAACAGTGTCAACTGCCTGGTATATTAGAATTAGTCCCTACTTACCGCTCATTAATGGTTTTTTATGATCCCTTAGTCTGGGAGTTTAATAAACTACTGGTTGAACTTGAAAAAATCGAGGCTAGTTTGGCTTCCTTCAAACTTCCTAAACCCAGGGTAAATTTACTACCTGTTGTCTATGGCGGAGAACATGGACCTGATTTTCAATTTGTTTGTCAATACACTAAACTTACTCCCGAAGAAATAATCCGTATTCATACTAGTACGGATTATTTGATTTACATGCTTGGTTTTACTCCTGGTTTTCCTTACCTGGGTGGGATGGATGAAAGGATTGCTGTGCCAAGGTTAGAGGTACCCCGTACAAAAATTCCCGTAGGTTCGGTAGGTATTGCCGGAAGTCAAACAGGGGTTTATCCCATTGAAAGTCCAGGGGGGTGGCAGTTAATCGGTCGTACCCCTGTCAGACTATATGACCCTTCCCGGACCCCACCTTTTCTTTTGCAGGCAGGGGATTATATTCGTTTTTACCAGGTAAGTAGTGAGGAATATCAGGAGATAGCTCAACAGGTTGAGAAGAAACGATATATTTTGAAGACTCTGGACTATGTTGAAAAGAGGTCTTGAATATGGGTTCAATTAAAGTTATAAAACCGGGATTTTTAACTACTATCCAGGATTTAGGGCGTTTCGGCTACCAAAAATTTGGGATGCCTGTGGCTGGAGCAATGGATGAATATGCATTACGTATTGCAAATCTTTTGGTGGGTAATACGGAAGAAGAAGCATGCCTTGAGATTACTCTTGTAGGACCAACTCTTGAGTTTTTGGATGAATGTGTCATTGCCCTAACAGGGGGAGATCTAAGGGCCCAAATAAATGGTGAAGACTTACCCTTGTGGCAAGCCTGTTATATACAAAAAGGTGATAAGCTGCATTTTGGGGGTGTTAAATCGGGCTGCCGTGCATATTTAGCCGTAGCCGGGGGATTAGAGATTCCTGCTATAATGGGAAGTAAATCCACTTATCTACGTGGACAAATTGGAGGCGTTGAAGGTAGGGCACTATGGGAGGGTGATGAAATTTCTTTTCCTGCCCTTTCAGCAGAAACTTTAGAAGTGGTCAACAGGAAAGTACCCCAGGATTATCAATATGATTTTTCTAGTTTAATTATAGTTAGGGTAGTCTTGGGTCCTCAGGAAGATGCCTTTACATTAAACGAAATTAAAAAATTCTTGGAAGGCAAATACCAGGTGACAAATAATTCAGACCGTATGGGTTATCGCCTAGATGGTCCTAGAATTCACCATAAAAAAAGTCCTGATATTATATCAGATGGTATTGCCAAAGGTTCTGTACAGATTCCCGGCGACGGTTTACCTATTGTAATGATGTCTGACCGACAAACCACCGGCGGCTATACCAAAATTGCTACAATAATTACACCGGACTTTCCTAAAATTGCTCAGGCTAAGCCGGGGGATACTATTCAGTTTCAAGCTGTTTCAATTGAAGAGGCCCATGAGGTTTACCGCCAATATGAGACCAAAATCAGAATACTTCCAGATAAGTTTATCTACTCCCCTAGACAATCTTACCACTGTAATAACCCATTCCGTAAGATTATAAATATCAAGATAAACGGGAAGGAATATTTAATAGAAATAGAAGAAATATAGGATGTAAATAAAACCAAAGGCTCCGGTGGGGTCTTTTTTTTGTCCATATAACCATATAAGGGATTATTAGGAGGATAGTGGGCCAACTAAAGGGGCCAGATGGATTGCCAATATTGTTATCCGTGAACTAACAAGTGAAAAAATAAAAAAAGATTAAAAGAATGAAATAGCCACCAACCATAAATTTTTGCTATAATAATTAAGACCTTTTAATGGAAAAAGAGGAGGAACAATATTGTTTATTTTGGAAAATCTAAACCCACAACAACAGGAGGCTGTTCAATGTACTGAAGGGCCTTTATTGATTTTGGCCGGTGCTGGTTCGGGTAAAACTAGAGTATTAACCTATAGAATTGCTTATTTAATATATGAGAAAAAAGTTTACCCGGGAAATATTTTGGCAATTACTTTTACCAATAAGGCTGCCCAGGAGATGAAGGATAGATTACAGCAAATTATTGGAATTGCAGCTGATGAACTTTGGGTATCAACTTTCCACTCCACCTGTTTAAAAATACTGCGCCGGGAGATTAAAAAACTGGGTTATACCTCAGATTTTGTTATATATGATGATGCAGACCAGCAAACATTACTAAAAATGATATTAAAAGAAATGAATTTGGATGAGAAAAAATATCCACCCCGTAGTATTAGTAGTAGAATTTCTGGTTATAAAAATGAATTAAAAACAGTAGAACAAGCCCGGAGAGATCCGGAAAATAACTATTTTGATGACCAGATAATAAATATTTATGAAGAGTACCAAAAAAGATTAAAAAATAATAATGCTCTTGATTTTGATGATTTGATTATGCTTACCGTGCAGCTCTTTAAGGAAAACCCTGATATACTGGAAAAATATCAAGAAAGGTTTAAGTACATACTGGTAGATGAGTATCAGGATACTAATACGGCTCAATATATGCTGATTAATTTGCTGGCTGCTAAGCATCAAAACCTGTGCGTCGTGGGCGACGACGACCAATGTCTACTAGAAGGAATGAAAGTTTATACTCCCGAAGGGCATATTCCTGTAGAAGCTCTTAAGGAAAATCAAAAGGTGTTTTCTTCATCTGGTAGAGGCGAAATCATGCAAGGGACTATAGAAAAAATAATGAAAACAAAATATAGAGGAACTATTGTCAAAGTAGTAACTAAAACAGGAAAAGAAATTAAGGCGACTCCAAATCATATAATATTTGGTAAAATAAATCCTTTTCCATCTGTATATTATGTATATCTTATGTATAAAAAAGGTGTTGGATATAGAATAGGTTATACACAGAGCGTAAGAAGTGATAATAGAGGGGAAATAGTAAGTGGACTAAATATAAGATTAAACCAAGAGCATGGCGATAAAATATGGATATTAAAGGTTTGTTTTGAAAAGGAAGAAGCAATATATTATGAGCAATTATATGCCTTTAAATATGGTATCCCTACTACTGTATTTCATGACAAAGGTAGAAAGTTATCTTTAACACAAAAATATATCGATAAAATTTTCCAAGAAATTGATACAGAAAACTTAGTTTCGAGAATAATGAATGACCTTTTGATTTTTGAAGAATATCCCCATCATATGTGTAAAGCTGTTGTTAGAGGGGGAACGGCAAGAAGAATTATTAATATAAGTCTATTTGGTGGCAGAAAAACAGGTAATAATTTAGGCTGGCACAGTCATAGAATATGCTTGAATACCTCTGGAAATGAGTTGAAAGAACAAGCCACAAGTGCAGGATTTCCTATTAGAAATGGCAATAGAAATACATGGAGAATAGAAACAGAAAGAACTGAATATGATGAGGCTATAAATTATGCTGAAAAAATTGCTGCACTAAATGATGACCTTGAAATTGTAAAAAGTGCTAGATTAACCAAGACAAGTAGTTTTAATTATATGCCAATTGCTCATCTGAAACCTTCGATGAGCATAGCAATATATAACAATAAGGAAATAATTGAAGATATTGTTGAAAAAGTGACCTTCGAAGAATATGATGGATATGTTTATGACTTATCTGTTCCAAATTTTAGACAGTTTATTTGTGAAGGAATTGTAGTACACAATTCCATCTATCAATGGCGCGGGGCAGATATCAGAAATATTTTAAGTTTTGAAGAAGATTATCCGGAAACAAAAGTGATAAAATTAGAACAAAATTATCGTTCGACGCAAAACATACTTGGTACCGCCAATGAGATTGTTAAAAATAATATTCAACGGAAAGCCAAAAGGTTGTGGACGGAAAAAAAAGGCGGGGATAAAATTTTTTATTATATTGCCCAGGATGAAGTAGATGAAGCATTCTTTATTGCCCAGAAAGTAAAACAAATCATTGATAGGGAAGGAAAGGAATATAAAAATTTTGCCGTACTATGCCGTACTACTGGACAGTTCAGGGCAATTGAAGAAGCTTTGATTCGTAGCAATATACCTTACCGGGTATTTGGTGGAACCAAATTCTACGATCGCAAGGAAATTAAAGATATTCTTGCTTACTTGAAAGTTATCGTTAACCCTGCTGATGAAGTAAGCCTAAAGAGGATTATTAATACTCCTAAAAGGGGAATCGGGGATTCTTCATGGGACAAGCTGGTAAAGTATAGTGCTACAACTGGTAAAAATATATATGATGTTCTAGATGAACCAGAGCAGGCAGGAATTGGTGCTAGAACAGTTAATTCCATCAAAAGCTTTAAAAAACTAATGGAAGACTTTAAGGAGTTGAATAAGAAAAATAATGTTACTTTGTTAACCAGCAAGATCTTGGAAGATACAGGATATGTAGATGAATTGCAAGCAGAAAGAACAGTAGAAGGGGAAACCCGTTTGGAAAACCTACAGGAATTTTTGTCTGTAACTCAAAAATATGATAGAGAAACAGAAGGAGGAGACCTGGTGACCTTTTTAGCAGACATCTCCTTGATGACCGATATAGATAATTATAATGAAAGTGAAGATGCTATGGTTATAATGACCATGCATGGTGCTAAAGGTCTGGAGTTTCCCGTAGTTTTTATTACTGGAATGGAGGAAGGTATTTTTCCTCATATTCGTAGCCTGAATTCTGGTAACCCCGATGAGATAGAAGAAGAGCGTAGACTCTGTTATGTTGCTCTAACCAGGGCGGAAGAGAAAGTATTTTTAACCCGGGCCTGGAAACGAACTATATATGGTAGGGATGCCTATAATCCTCCTTCCCGTTTTATTGAAGAAATTCCCGAGGAGTACCTAGAAGGCAACATACCCCAAAGAAAAGAAAAGGTAACATCTTTTAATAAGTTCTCAAATGCAATTCCATTCAGTCCTAAGTCTAGTGCCAGTGACTCTTTCAATATAGGGGATAAGGTGGAGCATACTAAATGGGGTCCAGGTGTTGTAGTTGCTGTTAAAGGCTCAGGAGATGAAGCAGAAATAAGTGTGGCCTTTCCCGATCAGGGGATCAAAAAACTTATAGCCAAATACGCACCGATAATAAAAGTGTGAAAGCCCAGAGGATATGCTGAATGACTGTGTGACGGCTCAGGGTTTAAACTGCATGATAGTAGGTAAGCTTAAGGGATATTCTGATGTCAGTGCTACAGAACCTACAGTTTTACAAAAAATACTCTAGTATCATTATAAGGAAACAAAACATTCTTGTGTCAGACGCAATATACTTTTTGAGAAGTACATGTCAGACCAATAATCTAACCTTCGAGTAATGTCAGACGCAAAAGTATTTCCTATTAGTACTGGCCTAGTCACTAGTAACTTGACCATCTTGATTAATCTGAAAGTATACTGGGGGTATTATAATATGTTAACCTTAAAGGAAGCCAAAAAAATAATTGATGAGTTAAAGGAAGAAATAGAAAAACATAATTATCAATATTATGTTTTGGATAACCCAGTAATATCTGATGTAGAATATGATAAATTAATGAGGAAATTAATTGAGCTGGAAACGGAATTCCCGGAACTAGTAACTCCCGATTCCCCTTCTCAAAGGGTTGGGGGAAAACCTTTAGCGGGATTTAATACATATACCCATCGGACTCCTCTCTTAAGCTTGGGTAATGTTTTTGGAAAAGAGGAACTTTTTGATTTTCACCGTCGGGTAAGAAGTGGCTTAGGTGTAGATAGTGTAGAGTATGTAGTAGAGCCGAAAATAGATGGGTTATCAGTAGCCCTTTATTATGAGAACGGTATTTTTAATATAGGGGCTACCCGGGGGGATGGAATAACCGGGGAAGATGTTACTCAAAACCTGAAAACCATAGGTAATGTTCCTTTGAGGTTAAAAGAATCCTTTCCTGCTTTAGATGTTAGAGGGGAAGCGTACATGCCTAAAGAGTCCTTCAAAAGGCTCAATGCTGCAAGGGAAAAGAAGGGGGAAATGCTATTTGCCAATCCCCGGAATGCTGCTGCTGGTTCAATTCGACAATTGGACCCTAAAATCGCGGCAAGCCGGGATTTAAGGGTTATTGTTTATGCTATTATGTATGCAGATGGTGTGACCATTACGAAACATAGTGAAGCTTTGGAACTTCTCAAAAAACAGGGTTTTAGTGTTACACAACCTTTTATTTCCAGTGATATTAATGAAATAGCCGAATATTGTGCAAAATGGGCTGACAAGCGGCATGATTTACCATACGAGATTGACGGCCTAGTTATCAAAGTAAATTCCATAGAACAGCAAGAACAATTGGGTCATACTTCAAAGAGTCCCCGCTGGGCTGTTGCTTATAAATTCCCGGCTGAGCAAGGTGTAACCAAGCTTTTAGATATATTTGTCAGGGTAGGACGTACAGGTGTTGTTACACCCAATGCTATTTTAGAACCTATTCGACTAGCTGGTACAACAGTAAGCAGGGCAACTTTGCATAATGAAGATTTTATTAAAGAAAAGGATATCAGGATTGGCGATTATGTGGTTGTAGAGAAAGCTGGTGAGATTATACCTGAAGTAGTAAGGGTTCTTAAGGAAAAACGGACAGGTCGGGAAATACCTTTTGGTATGCCTGAATACTGTCCCGAATGTAATTCTAGGATTGTCCGGCTAGAGGGAGAAGCTGCCTCCCGCTGTATTGATATTACTTGCCCGGCCATTGTCAGGGAAGGGATTATTCACTTCGCTTCCCGTAATGCTATGAATATTGAGGGATTGGGAGAAGCCATTATTACCCAGTTTTTTGAACAGGGCCTGATTAAAGATGCTGCCGACCTCTATTATCTGGATTTTGACCGGATCGTCAACCTGGAAAGAATGGGTCCCAAGTCAGCCCAAAACTTGTTGAATGCTATCGAAGAAAGCAAAAACAGGGGACTGGAAAACTTGATTTTTGCTTTAGGAATAAGACTGGTTGGACAGCGGGCAGCCAAAATTCTAGCCCAGGAATTTAAATCTATGGACAGACTGAGTAAGGCTACCATTGATGAGCTTATTTCTATTCCTGAGATAGGCCCTAAAATGGCGGAAAGCATCCTTACTTTCTTTAATGAAAAGAAAAACTTGGATTTCATTGAGCGCCTGAAAAAGGCTGGTGTAAAAATGGAAATGGAAGAAAAATTACCGACTTCTGAAAAATTACATGGTAAAACCTTTGTTATAACAGGCTCTTTAGAAGGTTTTAGCCGCAAGGTAGCTCAGGGGAAAATTGAAGACCTGGGTGGTAAAGTTTCTTCTAGTGTAAGTAAAAAGACTGATTATGTAGTAGTAGGCACTGATCCGGGTTCTAAATACGACAAGGCAAAGGAACTGGGTGTTACAATTCTTAATGAAAAGGAATTTGCTGCACTGCTAGAGGGGTGATTCGGATGCCCATTGCTCAGTGTTCAAAAGGGCATCCACTAAAGGGTTAAGCTCCTGGAGAGGCATCCTATACACGTGAATATTACATGAGGCATCTACTCAGGGGACTAGATTAAAGGATGCATCGAAATAAATATTAAACGCCAAATTAAGTAAAGGATGGTGGAAATATAATGAAAATAAGTATTAAAGATGTTGAACATGTAGCCCTTTTATCCCGTTTGGAATTGACGGAGGAAGAGAAACAGGAACAGCTTAGAGAACTAAATAAAATACTTGACTATATGGAAATTCTAAATAAGGTTGATACCAGTCAAGTAGAACCGTTAGCTCATGTTTTACCCCTTCAAAATGTTCTTCGAGAGGATGAGCTTAGGGCTACTTTACCTAAAGAAAAAGTCCTGCAAAATGCTCCTGAAGAAGATGAAGGAATGTTTAAAGTACCGAAAATTGTTTAAGGAGGGAACAGTTGGTGGAGTTATTTAGTTTAACTATTCATGAGCTTCAGGGCTTATTAGTAAAAAAAGAAATAAGTGCTGAAGAATTAACAAAACAGGTTCTAGAAAGGATAGAACAGGTAGAAGATAAGATTAAAGCTTTTGTTACTATAACTAAAGAAGAAGCCTTAAAGGCTGCCCGGGAAATTGACCAAAAAAGAATTAACGGTGTGAGTTTAGGACCTTTGGCCGGAATTCCTATGGCCTTAAAAGATAATATGTGTACCGAAGGTATTAAAACAACCTGTTCTTCTAAAATTTTATATAATTTTATTCCACCCTATAATGCCTCAGTTTATGAGAAACTTTTGGGTGCAGGGAGTGTACTTTTAGGTAAAACCAATATGGATGAGTTTGCTATGGGTTCTTCTACAGAGAACTCGGGATTTTTTGCAACCCGTAATCCCTGGGACTTAAATTGTGTGCCCGGTGGTTCTAGCGGGGGATCGGCTGCAGCAGTAGCAGCAGGGGAAGCTATATTTGCCCTTGGTTCTGATACCGGAGGTTCTATTCGTCAGCCAGCAGCTTATTGCGGGGTTATTGGACTAAAACCTACCTATGGTGCTGTATCTAGGTATGGTTTGATCGCTTATGCTTCATCCCTGGATCAAATTGGACCATTTACTAAAGATGTTACCGATTGTGCACTGGTTATGAATACCATTACTGGACATGACCCTTTTGATTCTACTTCTGCAAATGCAGATTATCCTGATTATACCAGTTTTTTAGTCAATGATATCAAAGGCATGCGAGTAGGTATCCCGCAAGAATATTTTGGTGAAGGTATAGATCCAGAAGTAGAAAATAAAATAAAGGAAGCAATTAAAAAGTTGGAAGAACTGGGTGCTATTGTTGAGGAATGTTCTTTACCCCATACTCAATATGCTATGCCGACTTATTATCTTATTGCTCCTGCTGAATGCAGCTCTAACCTGGCCCGTTATGACGGAGTTCGCTATGGTTTACGGGCGGAAGATGCCGATGATGTGCTTAGCATGTTTAGCCGGACTAGAAATCAGGGGTTTGGAGTAGAAGTTAAAAGGCGGATTATGCTAGGGACATATGCTTTAAGTTCTGGTTATTACGATGCATACTATCTAAAAGCATTAAAAGTAAGAAATTTAATTAAACAGGATTTTGACCAGGCTTTTGAAAAATTCCATTGTTTATTAACACCCACTACACCCAGTGTGGCATTTGAATTTGGTTCAAAATCTGATCCTTTGGCTATGTATAAACAGGATGTTTGTACAATTCCTGTCAATTTAGCAGGCATTCCTGCCCTTTCTCTACCATACGGCTTGGTTAATAATAAGCCTGTCGGTTTACAATTAATAGGGAAAGCCTTTGCTGAAGGTACTTTATTAAGAATCGGTTATGCCCTGGAACAAAATTCTCAAGAAACAAGAATAACACCAATTTTAGAGGGGGTGAAGTAGGTGGGCCAATATGAAGTAGTAATAGGTCTAGAGGTACACGTTGAGTTGAAAACTAAAACCAAAATTTTCTGTGGTTGTCCTACTGAATTCGGTGGTGAGCCCAATACCCATGTTTGCCCCATCTGCTTGGGTTTACCCGGGGTTTTACCTGTGTTAAATAAAAAGGTTTTAGAGTTTGCTACTAAAGCTGGACTGGCTTTGAATTGTAAAATTGCTGAATTTAGTAAATTTGACCGTAAGAATTATTTCTACCCGGATTTACCAAAGGCCTATCAAATTTCCCAGTACGACCTACCCATAGCTGAACAGGGTTATCTGGATATAAATGTTAATGGTCAAACTAAACGAATAGGAATTACCCGTTTGCATATGGAAGAAGATGCAGGAAAATTAGTTCACCAAGGTTTAACCATATCTTCATCTAATTCATCCCTGGTTGATTATAACCGGACCGGAGTTCCTCTAATTGAAATAGTTTCCGAGCCTGATCTGCGTTCGGCAGAAGAAGCTAAAGCATATTTAGAAATGTTAAAGGCCATCATGGAATATATTGATGTATCTGATGTGAAGATGGAACAGGGTTCTTTGCGTTGTGATGCTAATGTTTCTATCCGTCCTATGGGAAGTAAAGAATTTGGTACTAAAACCGAGGTTAAAAACTTAAACTCCTTCCGTTCGGTACAGAGAGCTATTGAATATGAAATTGCTAGGCAAATTGACATAGTTGAAGAAGGGGGTAAGATAATCCAGGAGACAAGAACCTGGGATGAAAATAAGGGAATTACCCTTTCTTTACGGAGTAAAGAAGAAGCCCATGATTATCGTTATTTTCCCGATCCAGACCTGACTCCGCTAGTTATTAGCCGGGAGTGGGTTGAAGAATTAAAAGCTGGCTTACCTGAACTACCGGCTTTCAAAAAGGAACGCCTAATTAAGGAACATGGTTTACCGGAATATGATGCTGGGGTTATTACAAGTTCCCGTGCGCTAGCTGAGTTTTATGATAAAACAGTTAGTCTTCATCCCGATTACAAAGCAGTTAGTAACTGGATTATGGTAGAGTTATTGAAATTATTAAATGCTGAAAATTTGGAGATTACTGATTCTAAGATTACCCCTCAAGGTCTGGCTAAAATGCTGAAGATGATTGAGAAGGGTACCATTAGTGGAAAAATAGCCAAACAGGTCTTTGAAGAAATGTTCAATACTGGTAAAGATCCAGAGGTAATTGTTAAAGAGAAAGGCTTGGTACAAATTTCTGATGAGGGTCAGATAAGTACTATTGTTGATCAGGTAATTGCTAATAATCCTAAATCTGTACAAGATTTTAAAGCCGGGAAAGAAAAGGCTATAGGCTTTTTAGTCGGACAAGTTATGAAAGAAACAAGAGGACAGGCTAATCCCGGTGTTGTTAATAAACTTCTTAAGGAGAAATTAACAAAACTTTAATATAAAAATCAGGTAGGACTTAAATCCTGTCTGACAAACATATATTTACTGGGTTTATTTCTCAGAATGTATAACATGTAAATTATAGCTAGTTCTGGCAACAGTATTAATATTCAAGCATCCTAGAAGTAATATCGTAGGATTACTTAAAAAAAGGCACAGAATTTACTCTGTGTCTTATTATTTTTTTCAATAGCTTATTTCGTTTCCCTTCTTTCGTTGATATTTGAATGAAAATCTACATTTTTCAGGCTATTTCGTTTACTTATAAATTTAAGAGGGCTATAATAATGTTATGTATTTTGCTAATCAGAGATGAGGGAATTAGATTGTCCAGATATTTAGAAAAACTATGTGTAATCAGTATTATTAGTTTAGTTTTCATTGTATTTATAAAAGAATTCATCGATGTTAAATATATAAATACGATAGAAACAGTTTTACTAATTTTGGTTATAATGACCTGTATCTTTTTAGCTAAAGGGATTCCCTTTTATATGAGTAGTGCCGCTTTAATTATTGGTCACATTCTTATTTTTAAATATAAAATGGGTTATGCAATTTGGCTGGATGGGATTACCAAAAATTTACCACTGGCTATACTTTTTGTGGTGGTGCCTGTATTATCAATTCCTTTGAAAGAAGGGGGATATTTACAGGCTTTTAACTATTATGTCCGGAAATATATAAACAGGACCTGTAGCTTATTTTTTATTTTGAGCAGCTCCGTTTTCGGTCTTGGTTCAATTACCAACCTGGGTTCAATCCGGATTATCCATGCTCTGGTGGAAGAGGTAGAATTTCCAGCTAAATTCCTGGCTAAAGTATATGGTGTAGGTTTTGCCAGTTGTATTGCCTGGTCTCCTTATTTTGCTTCGGTAAACCTTGTCCTTTATTATACTGGGGTCTCCTTTGGTAATTATTTTGCTTTTGGATTGATCTATGGAATTTGTATTTTACTACTGGGTAATTTTTTGTTTTATCGAGATTTGTCCTGTCAAAGGGAAGTAAAAAATAGTATTCAGCAAATGGGAGAATTAACAGAAAACAGTAAGAAAATTAGAGATCTTATCTTAAACCTGATGGGCTTATTTATAGTAGTAGTTATAGGAGAGAGGGTATTTGATTTTAGCAGTATGATGCTAATGGTTAGCTTTTTGGCTGTACTTTATGCCGCTAGCTGGTCCATAATTATTAAAAAATTTACAGCTTTTATCCGGGAATTAAAAAGTTATGACCAAAACATATTACAGGTGAAAAATGAACTGGTTTTTTTCCTTAGTGTGGGTTTTTTCGGGGTGGTACTGGCTAATACCCCTTTACAAAACCTAATTGAAAAATTTTTTAGTGGGATATCTGGTTTTTCAACCTTTTTTGTTATAGAAGTAATAATTATCATTACTGTTTTACTTTCCAGTATCGGTATTCATCATGTCATTACTGTTACTGCTCTGGGCTTATCTTTACAACCCCAATTATTAGGGTTAACCGACTTGTCCTTTGCCTTAACATTAATTGCAGCTTATACAGTTTCCATGATTGTCTCCCCCTTTGTACCTTTTAATATCATTGCCGGGGGGCTAATTAAGGAAAATTCTTTTGTGTTAGGGTTAAAATGGAATAGAACTTTTGGATTAGCCGTTGTTTTATTATCTGGAGTATATATATCAGTGGTAAATATGGTCTGGTAAAACTTATAAAAGAGGGCGGCGATTTGAAGTATTTAAAATACCTGGAACAATTATGTGTAAACCATTTCGTACTCGGTGCCCCGTGACAGTGCCCAGAAAAAATATTTTAGCAGTGCACACTTTAAGAATATTTATAAAATATTTGGCTATTCAAAAACGAGGATAACAAGGGGCATAAAATGGCAAGTTTCCAATAGTAAACTACTGTTTTTTGGGTATTACTACATCATTAGATTGGGCAAATGAAATAAAGGACCCGGTTTCAGTGATTACTCCTATCTGACTGTTTAGGGTTTCACCAGGTGCATGGAGCTGGATTTCAGCTATACCTTTCTCCAAATGAATATCAAAGTCTTGATGATATGGATTAGGAACAGCATTTGTATGGTTGATTCTTAAAACGGATTTAGTGTTATGCCAGAACTCCTGACCATATTTTTGGGTTATTTGGTTTTTAAAATTCTCACCAAGTGACCATTCGGCTACTAGTTTTTCCGGTCTTTTTTCATATAAATCGAGGGTAGTTTCAAAATAAGGTATGTTTTTTCTAGTTATTTTTTCTATAAACCTTTGGGTACCTGTTTTATTGTGGGGAGCTATTTCTGCACCTATTTCCTGATTAAATCCTGGGATCAGTTTTTTTAAACCTGGAAAAGGTTTTTTTCTACGGGTACTAATAAATTGCACAATTGCCATAAAGATAAGTATTAGAAGAACGAAATACCATGCCCACATAGTTTTGGCCTCCTTTTGTGTTTGTTATTAGTATGCACTTTAAATGATTTTTTAGCCATGTATTAACTATACGTAGTAGTTTTGTTATACTGTTACTAATGAAAAATTTGGAGGTAAGATATGCAAAAAAATTTACCACCTACTAATCCTCCATGGGGAATAATGGATGCAGTAATAATATTATTACTTATTAATTTATTTGCTTTTATTTTTAGACTTTTTGGCCCTCATTGGCTGATAAGTGTCGTGGAAATATTCCCAGGAGGTAAAAGCCAAATAAATGAACTATTAATTAGCAGCTTTATTCAGACCTTTATGTTTCTTTTTTTTATTGCTTACTATATTTTTTTGAAGTATAGGGTAGATATTAAATATTTAGGTCTGGTTCGAACTAGGTTTAGCCATTGGCTAAAAGTAGGCTTAATAAATGGAGTAATTTTATTTTTTGCAGTTTTATTAATGGGAGTAGTGATTAATTGGTTTTCACCTGTTGAAGTTAAACCCCAACCTATTGCTGAAATAATTATGTCCGCTAAAACTAGATGGGAAATGATTATCCCTTTTATTGTAGCTTCCATTTTTGCTCCCATAAGTGAGGAATTATACTTCCGGGGATTTCTCTATCCAGCCTTGAGAAGAAAAATTGGGGTCGGTTGGGGTATTTTAGTTACTTCCTTGATTTTTGGCGGTTTACATTTTGATTTAATCCGGATGATTCCTCTGGCTTTTGGAGGTATCTGGTTAAACTGGTTATATGAAAAATCTGGCTCTATTTATACCTCTATAATAGCCCATTCTGTCTGGAACGGAATCATGACAATTTTAATTTTCCTAATACCACAGGCAATATGAAATTAGCGCTACAGTGTGAAAGTGCTTTATTTTGCAATTGCTTTTTTTAATTGACGGGTAAACGTGTTAATGGTTTTTATTGAAGGGAAAGAAGATTATGAAAAGTATTAAATTACTGGGTATAGGATTAGTGACTTTACTCCTTAGTTTCTTAATAGTTTTTTTGGGGTTGGAAATTTATAAACATACCGTTGCTCAAGATTTATTCCGTGCCCGAAATCCTTATGATCTGGTTATTAAGAATGCTCGGATAATTGATGGAACTGGTCAAGAAGTATACCGGGGGGATATTGGTATTAGAAATAATGTAATAATGAATGTAGGCAAAAAACTTGAAACTGAAGGTGCTATAATTTTTGATGCATCAGGATATACTGTGGCCCCTGATAAAGTGGAATGGCCTAAAACCCTTGATTGGCTGGAAAGGGATTTAGCTTCCTCTTTACTAAGATACCCTTACCATAGGATAATTGTAAAAGAAGCTAGTAATCCCCATTGGATTGGAAAGAGTGTGAAAGCCTTATTAGCTAATGAACAGACTACTATAGCCCAGTTAGCTAAAGATAATAGGGGAATGGCACTGATAGCTCCTAAACTAGATGAACCCGAGGCTGATAATTTATTTACAGCTTTCTATCGTATCACCGGCTGGCGAAGTGAATTATTAGGTAAAAAAACAGGAAAAATTAAAGAAGGATTTCAGGCCAAATTAGTTGTTTTTAATCATCGTCTTTTAAAGGATGAGCAAATAATTAAATATTTAATTCAAGAAAAACTACCTCCTATTGATTACATTATAAAAGGTAGTGAAATTCAATCAATAAAAACTAATTCATGAGATGTTTTTAAATTATCTTTATTTACTTTCCCTTCTTCAACTTTTGGAAGGTAAAGTCTTGTACCATTTAGTTTAAATAAACTTGCAAATTTCTTAATAAATGGGAAAGAACTTTCATTTTTAATAATATTTATCATATTTTTCTCAATGGAGTATGTTATTTGATGGTCAATACTTACTTCCGGATTATCTGAGGGGGCATAATAAGTGCCGCCTTTTTTTAATTTATAGTTAAAATTTAAAGGGTATTTTTCCCCTTTAGTAAAGATTAGCATATTAGCCTGTAACTCTTCCGGTTCATCTGTTATGTTCAGCTCACCTAGGGGGATATTTACATTTTTTTTCACTGGAGATGGTTTTCCTGTAATTCCATCACGGGGGAAGTCAAATACAATTTCACCAAAGGATAAAAAAATTGGATTTTTCTCATTGAAGCAGACTAGAAAATAAAAAAAATCATCAAAAGATAGCTCTTCCTTAAGAACTACCATCCAGAGACTACTAGGATTATCTACATCACATTTTTTGAATAAAAGGTTTAAACGCGCCTGCTTAAGTACTGATTTAACCGAAACATTAATAAAGCTTGATAAATATGAAATACTGCGCAACCTTTTAGGGGCTGGGATAATGGAACCTAATAAAGGTGTTTCATCAATATTTATTAAATATTGTAAAAGTCTTCTAAACCAGATCATGATCAGACCAATGACTATTAACGGGAGTAAATATAAAATAGCTAACCAGTGAAAAGGAGACTCATAACCCAGGATATATAATCCCAGCCATAGTGCAATTACCAGGCCGATAGTTATATTGATATAACCGATAATGATTTGCCGGGGATTATCGGGCAGGATATAATGCATCTGGTATTTTTCAATAAGATTAAACATTTTACCACTAAGATTTAAATCACTTTGATAAGAGAGGTCAATAAACTCTTCTAAAATAGCTTGCAGTCTTTCTACTTTCCGTTGTATTATTATGGAAATGAATATACCCACAGACCCCAGTAAAGTTAAAAGGCCGCCAACCATACTGGTAATGATAAAAGGATATAAGTTATGATCAAACATAATTCCTCCTTAGAATATCTCCAGGTTAAAGCGGTGGTTTTTAGCTACAGCAGCAAACTCAGTAAATCCCAGTTCCTGTGCCTTTAGTTCTAAAGTATGGAGAAAATGTTGGATGCTACTTGTATGTAGGCCTTTTTGGGCAGCCATTTTCCCCATAGTAGCTATTTGTTGCAAAAATATTTCACAACCTTCTATATAGCCTGCCTCAACCAAGTACAGGGATACAACGTGAAAGCAGTTGCTTAAATAATTCCAGAGGAGGTCTGTATAAGGATAGTTTTTTTGAAGACTATAAAGATATATCTCATAGAGATAACCAGAAAATAGTTCGGTACATTCTTTTTCATTTTCATGATTTATTATCAACAAATAAGCCTTAAGTATTTCATTGATCCCGATTTTAGTTCTGGTTAAATGGCATCCTTTCATGGTTTCAATTACTAAAGAGACCACTTCGGCAATGGGATTGGGCTGGGGAGGTATATTGACTTTTTTTAGTAAAAGCTCTTTGTTTATGCTGGAGATTTGAGCTAAATCTAAATACTCGCCATCTTTTTCCAAAGAAAAAGGCCGGGATAATAATTCCTGAATAGCACTGGCAAAATCAATAATGTTACACAACTTAATCACCTTTGGTGAAAACAAAATGGAGTATTATTATCATTAGCAACATTTACTATGAGTATGCATTATTTGTCAAGATGACCAGTACTCAGTGCCCAGTGTATTTAGTGTGTAAGAGTGGACGTCTTTTTTCATAGGATACCGACATGAAGAATACTAAAATTTTACTAGTCACCAGTCACTAGTTGCTAGTCACTAATTCAGGGGGTATTAATATTGAAAGATAAACCTGTTATCTTAGGTAAAAGTTACGAGCTAACCATTACAGGTTTTTCCCATCAGGGGGAAGGTATAGGTAGGGTTAACAATTTTGCAGTATTTATACCAGGTGTAATTCCTGATGAGAAAGTTAGAGCTACTATTACAGAGGTAAGAAAGAATTATGCTAAAGGACAATTAGAGAAAATTATTACAAGTAGTGCATCAAGGGTAGATACTCCTTGTACTTTTGCAGATCATTGTGGTGGTTGTCAGCTACAGCATATAAGTTATCAAAAACAGTTAGAATTAAAACAAAAAATGGTAAGTGATAATTTAATGAAAATAGGTGGGATTAATGCAGAAGTCCAACCAACTCTAGGGATGGAGTATCCTTGGCGGTACCGTAATAAAGGGCATTTTCATCTAGATAATGTAAATGGGGAAGTTCGATTTGGCTTTTATGAGCCCGGTTCCCATGAATTCGTGCCGGCTAAAAAAAGCCTCATCTTTAGTACGGTGGTCAACAAGCTTATTGATTATTTAGAGGAACAGTTAACTATTCAAGAAGTAGAGATTTATGACAGGAGAATAGGAAAAGGTTATTTAAGAAATATAATGATTCGGGAAAGCTGGGCAACATGTCAGTTAATGATTATTTTTATTACCAATGAAAAGGGATGGAAGTTAGATGAAGTGGTAAAAAGCCTGGTTGAGGTATTTCCCCAGGTAGTATCTGTTTACCAAAATATTAATAAAAGCAATAAACCGATGGTTTTGGGAGAAAAGTTTAAACTCATAAGAGGACAGGCTTTTTTAGAAGATACAATTGGACCTTATGTTTTTAAGATTTCTCCTCAATCATTTTTTCAGGTCAATAATCAACAAACACAAGTATTATATGAAAAGGCTCTGGAATATGCACGGCTCACGGGAAAAGAAACTGTAATAGATGCCTACTGTGGAATAGGTAGCATTGCTATTTATTTTGCTGCTCAAGCCAAAAAAGTAATAGGAATTGAGGTTATTAATGAGGCTATAAAAGATGCTCAAGAAAATGCGAAGCTAAATAAAGTAGATAATGTAGAATTTGTAGCAGGAAAAGTGGAGGAATGGCTTCCGCAATGGGTAAAGGCAGGGGGAAGAGCAGATGTGATAGTAGTCGATCCCCCTCGAAAGGGTTGTGCTCCCGAAACCCTTG
>JASKKI010000103.1 GCA_030154225.1 Clostridia bacterium
TTCACTTTACTTCGTTCCGTTAGGTTAAAGTACTGCCCGGAACTTAATAAAGAAGAAATCTATACCCAAAATAAATTAAGTGCCGGGTCATCTGTGTTTATGTGGCTTAATTTTATACTGCCGCTCTTTATTTCTTAGGCCAATTAATGGAATTTTATTTTATGTTTTAGGACCCGGTACTAAATAGTAAACAGAGTCTAGATAAAACCCTAGACTCTGTTTTTAAAATAAAAAATTAGGAAAGTTTAATGCTCCAGTTACTACCATTATTGTTATCCCAGTTATTGGCACTATCATGAAAGCAAAAGTTTACTTCAGAATACTGTGGTATAAACTCACAATACCACCCATCAACATCTTTTTGCATGGGGATATCCTCTAAGTCATGCCAGTTGTTGTCATAACCCACATGTAAATATACCTGTTCTGCACCATTTTGGGCTAATAACCCATTATAGCCTACCCTTATTTCTTCGCCTATTTCCGGAAAATTGGGGTCAATGCTAACATCTTTGGCCGCTATAGCACTGGTTTTAATACTACCAAAAAGACTATCTAATATAGACATACTCTTTCCTCCTTATAATTTTTTTCATTTATAATATTTACAAAAATTCAAATTTAATAACTATAAAATACAGTTAAAAATACCTAATTGTACCTTTTTAGAAAAAAACGCCAATAACCCACATAGTGGGCTATTAGCTATATCCCCATAATTTGCTGGATTCTATCTTTAAACACATTGGTTATTTCCTTAGCAATTTCCATAGATTTACTTTCACTAATAATATTTACCAAAGGTTTTTCTAAATCAGGCAGGATCAAGATCCATCCTTCCGGATGCTTAAACTTTACTCCTTCAATGGTATTAGAATAATTATCCTGACTAAATTTTTCAATAAGGGACCGGATTATTGTGCCTTTTACTTCCCAGGGACATTTAACTGTTTCTCTATGCAAGTAAAAGACTGGAAGTTCAGATATTAATTGTGATAATTTTAGTTTTTTCAAACATAAAGTTTTTAAAATTTCTACCAAGGCTTGTAGCCCATCAAACTCTAAATAAAATTGTTTCTCCCCATATTTCCCTTGCTTAAGCATATTTTCCATTCGAGATTGTAAAGCGGATTTTGTTCGTATTATTTTCCCTTGATATTTTTCTGCCAGTTCTTCTAAGACAGACGGTGCATCTATTGGTGCTACTAAAGTCGAATTATTAATTTCATTAAATAATAAATATGCTAACAATACTTTAAGTTGATCACCTTCTAAAACATTACCTCTTTCATCAATGAGGATTAATTTTTCTCCCTGGCTATCCAAGTATATTCCAAGATCCAAATCCCCATTTATTACTTTGGACCTTACTTCTTCTTCATTAACTTCCTCTATTTGACAACCTAAATCAATTAAAAGTTTTACAACACTATCATTAAGCCTTCTGGATGGACAATTAAATGCAGCCTTTAAATTAATATTTTTGTGTACCTGCCGTTTTAAAGTTAAAAAATATATGTCATATATATTATCCAGTGTTATAATGTCCTTTACCTTAACATTGGGTACAAAAGAAAAATCATCTATAGCTAATATATTTTCTAGTTTTTTTTCTTGTCCTTTGCTAATGTTAGCTCCTTCATTATTTAAAAAACAAATCTGTATATTATTATCCCGATGAGAAAATTGAACATAAAGTCCACCATCTAAATTACCATTTCTAACGGCAAATCTAAATATGGGAACCGTTAAGTTACCCAAGTCATAAACCTGTTGACCAACTACCTGTAAACCACTGGCTAGAACTTGTTTCACAGTTCGAGCGATGGGGGTTTCATCACTACTTAATCCAACTTTTCCTGGTAAATTAATAACAGAACCAAAGGCACTGCCTACCCGCAAAATCTGATCTAAATATAAATCTACATTTAATTGCCCTTTTATACCATTGAATCCAAATAAATTACGGGAAAATTTAACTCCCCAAACCAGATTATCTTTAAATACAGTACCTTCTTCAATGGTTTTACCTGGCCAGACTTTGGCTCCCGGTTTGATAATACATTTTTCATGAACTACAGTTTCATCACCAATAATTGCACCCTCGTAAACTGCTGTTCGGCTCTTAATACTAACATTGGAGCATAACACCGCTCCCCTAAGGGCTACATCTTTATCTATGCTTACTCCATTCCAGAGCACAGATCTTTTGACAGAGGTACCCTCCATTATTCTACAGTTATCTCCTATAAAACTATGGGGCCCAATAGAAGCATGGGGCCCGATATAGCAATTGTTCCCTATTACTAAAGGTGCTTTTAATTGGGCTAGAGGATGTATTTCCGTATTATCACCCACCCAAATTTTTGATGAATATTCCCGGTAAGGCAGATATGTAGAAACCTTGTCCATTAAAATATCTAGATGGGCCTGCAGGTAAGCTTGGGAATTACCGATGTCACACCAATAACCTTTTCCGTTAAAACCATTCAGGGTATATCCTTTATCCATTAATAGTGGAAAAAGGTTTTTACTAAAATCAAAAAAACTTTTTTCGGGAATATAATTTAAAACCTCTGGCTCTAATATATACATTCCTGTATTAACCTTGTCACTAAATACTTCTCCCCAGGTGGGCTTTTCTAAAAAACGTACTATTTCCCCAGTATTTTTAGTAACTACAATTCCATATTCCAGTGGGTTCTCTACCGAAGTGAGAATTAAAGTTGCCAATGATTTTTTTTGACGATGACACTCCATCGCTTCTGATAAATTAATGTCCGTCAAACCATCACCACTAATAACTAAAAATGTATCATTCAAAAAATCCTGGGCATTCTTAACACTTCCTGCTGTTCCTAAAGGTATGTCTTCAATAAAATATCTAATATTTACTCCCATCTCTCTCCCATCTCTATAATAATCTATTATATGGGAAGCCATATGCTGAACAGTCACACCAATATCAGAAAAGCCGTGCTTTTTTAGTAAATTAATAGTATGGGTCATTACAGGATAATTGGCTAACGGAACCATTGGTTTAGGTTTTGCACAGGTAAGAGGTCTTAACCTTGTACCCTTTCCCCCTGCCATAATTATTGCCTTCACATTTCATACCTCCCTATTATTTTATTATTACTATTATTAGTTAACCATGGAGGAAGCCAGGAAGTATCTTTACTTTCATTAATTACCTGTTGATACAAGCTCAGGGTTTGCCGGGCTATACCATCCCAAGAATATTTTTCCTTAACATCAACCCTAGCTTTCTTTACCATTTTTAAAACTAAAGCGGGGTCAGAAAAAACCCGTATAATTTGCTGGGCGAGGGAATCGGCATTACTTGGGATGCATTTTAAGCCGTTTATACCATGCTCTACTATTTCTCCTAATCCCCCTGTATCAGATGTAACTACCGGCTTACCGGCTGCCATGCCTTCCAAAGCTACAATACCAAAAGGTTCATAAATGCTGGGGAAAACCACACAATCAGCATAGGTATATAATGCATTCCTTTCTATGTCCTCAATAAACCCTAGGAAACTCACCTTATTTTCCAACCCCATTGTATTAACCATATGTTTTAAATAGTTTTCATAGGGACCTTTACCGGCAATTATAAATTTTACTTTAGGTTCAAACTGTAGAATTTTAGGAATAGCTTCTATTAATACTTGTACTCCTTTTTCAGGTACCAAACGACCAATAAAAAACACTATTTTTTCATTTGGTAAGGCATATCTATTTCTTTCATAAATATTTTTTGCCGGTAAATTAAAATCTGCTAATTCGATTCCATTATTTATTATTTCTATTTTATCTCCCGGAGTTTGAAAAATATATTGTACCTCCTGTTTCATAGCCTTACTACAGACTATTACCTTCCAAGATTCATAAGTTAACCACCACTCTACGCTACTTATATAACGTTGCAGTTCATTATATAAACCA
Organism: Clostridia bacterium; assembly: GCA_030154225.1. GTDB lineage: Bacteria > Bacillota > Peptococcia > Peptococcales > BICA1-8 > JASKKI01. The sequence goes on from JASKKI010000103.1 coordinate 3,952, forward strand.
CCATTTCTTCCAAATTCTGTAGCATGTATGGTAGTAATTAGTGGTAATCGATAAATATGCTTTAAAGCCCTGGCAGCATAAGCTACTAACCAATCGTGGGCATGAATAATATCAATTTTCCCCCAATCATTTATTAGTTTTATAGACTTCTCCAATAAACTAAAATTAAGGTGCTGGATATCTGTAATAAAGTTTAGAAAAGGTAATGAATAGGAAGGTACTGTATATACCGATACACCTTTTTCTTGGTAGGCGTTCTCATGTTTATTTTCTGCTACGGTGACTACATTTACATCAACTTCATTTTTGGCTAAAGCCTGGCTCAATCCAGCTACGTGTCGGGCCAATCCACCAATTGTCCGGGGAGGATATTCCCAAGATAGAATTAAAATTTTCACTTTGTTCACTCCAAAAAATATGTTTTTACACCTTAATATTTTTAACTTTAGAAGGACATTTATACAATTAATTTTGAAAAAGTCAATAGGAACTGGGTGATTACTGATAATTTTGTTATCCAATTTCACTCTGGTTTTACTTTAAAAAGGTATATTTTAGGAAAAATGTTTTGAATTAAGCTTATAAATATGGTAATATGAATTTGTGTATCTTTCTGTTAAATAAAAGTATTTAATGGTTTAGGTACGTAAATGGACACAATTGAGAAAAAAATTTATAAAAATTTTACATAACTAGTGTTGTTTAACTGATGCCTGAGCCATTAAATGCTTAGGCATTTTTTTAAATTTCCAAAAGGAGGTATTTTAATGGTATCTAGTAAAAAAGCTTTATTAGTAAGTTGTTGTTTCTTCTTCTTTGCTGCTTTCTTACTACCTTTAAACCATGCTTATGCAGCCGGTGGTTTAGAGTTGTCGACTAGATATCCCGGCATAAGTGCTACTGCAGGGGAAAATATCACTTTTCCTTTAGAAATTAAAAATAAAAGCAATATCGACCAGGTAATTAAACTCGATATAAGCTCAAAACCTGAAAATTGGACATCTTCTTTAAAAGGTATAGGAAGGGAAATACAGCAGGTTTATGTAGCAGCCCAGGATTATAGTACTGCTGATTTAAAAATCAGGATACCGGAAGATACTAAACCGGGTAATTACCTTTTTACATTAACAGCTATTAGTGAAAGCGGTCTTAAAGATAATTTGAAATTAATTATTAAAATAGCAAATACCAGAAAAGGTGATGATGAGTTGGTAGCTAAATATTCAGAACTGAAAGGACCAAGTGATGCTACCTTTAATTTTAAACTGGATCTTACCAATAACGGAACTACAGAACAAATATACAGCCTGGGAGCACTGATCAAAGATGGCTGGCAGGTAAGTTTTAAACCTTCCTATGAAAACCAGCAGGTAGCCAGTATAGGAGTAAAACCAGGAGAAACCAAAGGTCTGGATGTGAAGGTACAACCTCCAGTTAATATAAAAGCAGGTGAATATACCATTCCTGTGTATGCCGTAAGTCCCGCCGGTAAAGTTTCAGAAGAACTAAAGATAATAATTAGCGGTACTTATGATTTAGAGTTAACCACCCCTTCCGGCAGGCTAAATGCTGAAATAGTTGCCGGTAAAGAACAAAAGGTCAATCTTGAAGTAAATAATAACGGGAGTGCCACTTTAAATAATATTAATTTTTCTTCTCGGGAACCTAATAACTGGTCGGTTACATTTGACCCAAAAACCATAGATACGTTAAAACCCGGGGAAAGCCGCCAGGTGACAGCAACTATTACTGCTGACGGTAACGCTATAGCAGGCGATTACCTGGTTTCCGTGAGTGCCTCCACCCAAGAAACAAGAGATACAGCAGAATTAAGAGTAACTGTAAAAACTTCCACCTTGTGGGGTATTGTCGGAGTTTTTATAATATTATTAGTAATTTTTGCTGTATATAAAGTTTTCCAAACCTACGGGAGGCGATAGCCTTGACTGTAGAAAAAGAAATAATTGTAGAAACAGTTGGCCTTACTAAAAAGTACGGTGAAATAACTGCTGTTGATAATTTAAATTTAAAGGTGGAAAAAGGTAGTATATATGGGCTTTTAGGTCCCAATGGTGCTGGTAAAACCACTACCATTTTAATGCTACTGGGACTTACCGAACCAACATCAGGTCAAGCACTAGTTGCCGGTTATGATGCTACCCGCAATCCGTTGCAAGTCAAATCATTAGTAGGATACTTACCGGATAATGTAGGTTTTTACCAGGAGTTAACAGGAAAGGATAACCTCCATTATACTGCAGCTCTAAACGGCTTGTCTAAGCTGGAAGCTGAAAAAAGGATTCATAAAGCATTAGAAAGGGTTGGCTTAAAAAAGGCGGGTAACAGAAAAGTAGGCGAATATTCAAGGGGAATGCGGCAACGACTTGGTATTGCCGATGTACTAGTTAAAGATCCCCAACTGATAATAATGGATGAACCTACTTTAGGTATTGACCCGGAAGGAGTTCAGGAACTTTTAGATATTATAACAAGTCTGGCTAGAGATGATGGTAGAACAGTATTGATTTCTTCCCACCTTTTACATCAAATCCAGCAGATTTGTGACAAAGTTGGAATTTTTGTAAAAGGTAATTTAATAGCCTCTGGTTCAGTAGACCAACTGGGCCAACAACTTTTCAGAGGAAAATTATTGCAACTAGAGTTAAAAACAGAACCAGCAGGTGAAACACTTATACAACTATGTAAAAGTATTGATGGGGTTAAAAGTATAACAAAACAGGGGGACTTACTGGTTCTTGAATGCTCTAGTGACATTAGAAATCAACTGCTGGAAAAGCTAATATATGAAAAATATCGTCTGCTTCACCTGTGTTTAAGGAGTATCTCCCTGGATAGTATTTATTTAAGGTATTTTCAAAAAGAGGAGGGGCATTATGGCCAAATCAGCTATGTTGCCAAAAATCAACTTGGTAATCAGTAATTTACTGGACGCAAATAAAGGATTAAAAGCGGTAATAAAAAAAGAATTAGCTGATCATTTAAGTGGTAAACGATTCATTATCCTTTCCTCTTTGATAGTAGTTACCTGCCTAGCGGCCCTTTATGTAGCGGCAAGTACTATTAGAACTTCGGTAGGACAAAATGAACTAGACTTCGTGTTTTTGAAACTGTTTACCACTTCCGGTTCATCATTACCTTTTTCCTTTATTTCCTTTGTTTCTTTTTTGGGCCCACTAGTTGGCTTAACAATGGGGTTTGATGCCATTAACGGCGAGAGGGATAGGGGGACTTTAAGTAGAATTCTCTCCCAACCCATTTACAGGGATGCGTTTATAAATGGCAAATTTATATCCGGAGTAATTGTATTGACCATTGCAATTTTTGGCTTAGGTTTTTTAGTGGCTGGTCTGGGATTATTATTCTTCGGGATACCACCAAGTCTAAGTGAGGTATTACGGATTATCACCTATTTAATTACAAGTATTATTTATATATCCTTTTGGCTATCACTTTCAATTTTGTTTTCTTTGCTTTTTAGGCAAAGTTCTACATCTGCCTTGGCCGGAATAGCTGTCTGGCTTTTCTTAGCTATCTTTGCCGGGCTCTTAGCAGGAATGGTTGCCGATGGTATTTATCCAGTTACAGATTCATCTGATGTAGACCGGATCTTAGCCAACAGTCGTTTAAAGCAAAATTTGAGCAGGTTGTCACCAAGTACCCTTTATGATGAAGCTACTACTACATTATTAAACCCTACTATACGTACTTTAGGACCTGTATTACTACAGCAAACTTTTGGTGCAATTAAAGGGCCTCTCTCTTTCGGGCAGAGTTTATTACTTATCTGGCCCCAATTGATAGGCCTAATAGCAGCAACTCTAATTTGTTTTGCAATTTCTTATATAATTTTTATGAGGCAAGAAATAAGGGCATGAATAAAGTCACTTAACAGTGACTTTATTCCGACTTCGTCGCTCTTTCAGAATCTACAGTAGCTACAGTGCTACCATGCTACCGAAAATAATAGATTAATATTGAGGGTTAGCCCCAAAGTTATACTTTCATTAAAGCTTAGAAAAAACCGGCATTTTCTGCCGGTAATACCCTTTTAAAATGATTTGTTACAACATTAAAATTAGATGTAATGATTCCATACCTCCTATTTACTTGCTAATTTTATTACTTCATCCATTTTCCCCCTAATATAGTCATATCCACCCCGAGAATGGGGAATAGTACAATTACTACAATCTTTTATGCCGTGAGTATAATCAAAGTTTCCTCCACATTTCTCTTTTAACAAATATAATGGGCAGTAACAAAATAAACAATTAAAAGTTTCTTTATTATTCACTTTATGGCAGGGGAAATACTCACATTTATTATTCTGGAAAAACTTGAA
>JASKKI010000104.1 GCA_030154225.1 Clostridia bacterium
ACTTAATATCTAAGAAGGGCTTAAGAAGGATATTGTGCTTTAAAATCCTAATCATGATGTTTTTTCACTAGGGGTGTTGCATTTAATATTGCAATTTAGTAAAAAATATTTAAGTTCTAAATTGCAAACAACGAAAGATGAAAAATTGCCCACAATTACTTGACACAAACTCTATATTTATAAATTATTTTTTATTATTAATTTTATGATATAATATTAAACTGTAATTATTTTATCAACATTCATGAATGGAGATGTCATAAATAATGGGGTTTAAGCTAACAAAAAAATATATTAAAAGAATAAAGAATAGAAGTACTACCCATACAACACTAGGGCATTGGATGGACTTCCGGTTCAGGCTGTTTATGGAAGGGATTACCGTTGGATTATTAGCTGGATTTGTTGTTATTTTTTATAGGTTTTTACTGGAAAAAGCCGAGATAATACGAGAAGATATATATACCTATTTGAATACTTCCGGAGTCTGGTTCTCTGTTTTGTGGTTCGTTGTATTAACTATAATTGCTTTAATTATAGGTTATTTAGTACGTAAAGAACCTTTAATTAGCGGTAGTGGTATCCCCCAGGTTAAAGGGATATTATTAAGCCAATTAAAAATGAACTGGTTAAGGGTTCTGGCAGGTAAATTTTTTGGTGGAATATTAGCTATCGGAGCCGGATTGTCATTAGGTCGAGAAGGCCCATCAGTCCAATTAGGAGCTACAATAGGTCAAGGTTTTAGCCGTATAATGGGTAGATTAAGTATCGAAGAAAAATACCTAGTTACAAGTGGAGCCAGTGCGGGTTTAGCAGCGGCATTTAATGCTCCATTAGCAGGTGTTATTTTTGCCTTAGAGGAAATGCATAAAAATTTTTCTCCTCTTGTTTTAACTTCGGCAATGGCAGCCTCATTAACAGCTGATTTTTTATCCCAAAGGTTTTTTGGGATAAAACCCATCTTTACCTTTGAAGCCTTGCCCACATTACCTTTAAATTATTATTTTTATTTAATTATTTTGGGATTAATTATAGGTATCTTTGGAGTAATATTTAATTCCACATTAGTGTCAGCTTTAAATATTTATAATAAAATCAAGTTACCAAACGAACTTAGACCTTTATTACCCCTTTTAATGGCAGGATTCTTAGGAATGATACTTCCAGAAACACTTGGTGGCGGCCATCATTTAGTTAATTTACTAGGTAATGGCCATTTTACGATAAAGATGTTATTAGTTTTAATGGTTATCAAATTTTTGTTTACAATGGTCAGTTATGGTTCCGGTGTACCTGGGGGTATATTTTTGCCATTACTAGTTATTGGAGCTTTAGCAGGAAATATTTATGGAAATATAATTATTGAATTTTTCCATATCGACCCTCAATTTAACTCTAATTTTATTGTTTTAGCAATGGCTGCTTATTTTACTGCTATTGTAAAGGCACCCATTACTGGAAGTATTTTGATTACAGAAATGACTGGTTCTTTTAGTCACCTCTTAGCCATGATTACTGTTTCAATGACAGCTTATGTAGTAACAGATCTTTTAAATTCAAAACCAATTTATGAAGTATTATTAGAACGCATTCTAAAAAATAAAGGACCTAATGGCTTTATAGGTGAAGATAAGAAAAAAAGTATCATAGAAGTAGCTGTTTGTTTAGGTTCCATGCTTGACGGAAAAAGAATTAAGGATATTCAATGGCCTCCTTTTTGTTTGTTGGTTGGAATAAAAAGAGGAGAAAATGAAATAATTCCAAATGGTAATACAAAAATATTTGTGGGGGATTATTTAATAGTGTTAACAAATGAAGACCAAGAAGCAGAAGCTAAACAAAGATTATTAGAAATGGCCGGAGAATGTGATTTTCACGTTACAGTTAAACCTTCTTTGTCTTAAAGATGATGGATATGCATATGGCGAACTTGGTAATAGCTGATGATAAAGAGTAAATTCATTAAAGCGTGATTCAATAAAAATCTAACTATGCATAAGGTAATATTTTCAAACTCCTTGGAATAGTTATTTAATGATATTCTTCTAAGGAGCGAGTTCATTATGGCAACAAATTTATTAGAGAAATCTATTCTAAGAAAAGTTGATGAGTTAATTGAAATTATTATTGAACTAAGTAGTAAAAATAATAATTATCTTGAATTAAAAAAAAGAGCTAATAAAAAAGCTACCGAAATTATTCCATTAATACTACATTTTATTGAAGGAAATATAAGCCTCCTTGAACCAATGCTTTACCAGCTAGTAATGGAAAAACTTCCAGATCCCAAAATAATCTCAAGCTTCGGTAACTTACAAGAAGAAGTTAATTTGCTTATAAGTGAAGTAGTGGAAAAATTTCAGGAAAACCCTAATAAATATAAAGAAGAATATAAGGAAGTTACTAAAATTGATGATAATATTACTTATAAAGATTTACCAAGAAGTTTAAAATCATCAGTTTGCAAAGCTTTTCCAAATACAAATATATTATTTAATTACCAATTACGTGGAGAAATTTTAGATATTTATATCCCGGAGTTTAAAATAGCTTTAATCCCGGAAAGCAAAAAAAATAAATACATTAAACTTAACTATTTTTGTAAAAAACTTGACATAAAATTAATTCAAATTCCTGATGTGGTTGCATTGGATTACCGTAAATTACTTAGATTTATCAAACAATCAATTATTTAGAAGGATTTTCTCTTTATTAATCGAATATTTTATTAGCTAGGTCTCTGGAGTTTAAAACGTACCTTAGCAGGTACGTTTAGTTTATTTTCTTGGGAATTTATAAATTTTTAAAAGAGTGTCCCTTTTGAAAGTTGTTGAACTAATAAAGGAGGAACAGAAAGTGCAGGGTGTTTTAGGTGTAGATGTAGGATCAGTAAGTACAAATGTTGTTGTTTTGGATGAAAGTTTAGAAGTTATTGAAAGTATATATTTGCGAACAAATGGTCGTCCTATTGAAACTGTTTTAAAAGGAATTGGAATTATTAAAGATAGATATCCTCAATTAACAATTAAAGGAGTTGGAACAACGGGAAGTGGAAGACAAATAGCCGGTATTATTTTAGGCGGTGATATAATTAAAAATGAAATTACAGCCCATGCGGTTGCAGCTCTTCATATAATTCCTGAAGTAAAAACGATTTTAGAAATTGGAGGACAAGATTCTAAAATAATCATTATCCGCAATGGAATAGTGACCGATTTTGCAATGAATACCGTTTGTGCTGCCGGAACTGGTTCTTTCTTAGACCAACAAGCTGCCAGGCTAGGAATTCCTATTCAGGAGTTTGGTCAATTAGCTTTGACAGCAGATATAGGAGTTAGGATTGCTGGGAGATGTGCTGTTTTTGCGGAAAGTGATATGATTCATAAACAACAAATGGGTTATAGTGTACCCTCTATTATTAAAGGTTTATGTGAAGCTCTAGTTAGAAACTATTTAAATAACGTTGGAAAGGGTAAAGAGATTTTAGGTCCTATTATCTTTCAAGGTGGAGTTGCTGCCAATGCGGGAATACATCAAGCATTTTGTGAAGCACTTGGTTGTGAAATAATTGTACCTAAATACTATAATGTCATGGGGGCTGTTGGTGCAGCTCTACTGGCTTATGAGAAGGTTAAGAAAATCAATAAAACCAATTTTCGAGGTTTTAAATTATTAGAAAATAATTATCTGACTAGAAGTTTTGAATGTAAAGGTTGTGCAAATGTTTGCGAAATATTAGAATTTAGAATAGATGATAAACCTGTAGCTCGCTGGGGAGGACGTTGTGATAAATGGGATGTTTCCTAAAATAAGGAGGAAAAATAATGCAAATTACTTTTTATGGAGCAGCCGGAACTGTAACAGGATCATGTTTTAAAGTTACAACTACTAGTGGCTCTAAAATTTTAGTTGATTGTGGTCTTTTTCAAGGTCCTCAAGAAATAAAAGAAAGAAACTATGTTGAATTTCCTTTCGATCCAAAAGAAATTGATGTAGTGGTTCTTACCCATGCCCATATTGATCATAGTGGTTTAATTCCCAAATTATGCAAAAAAGGTTATAAAGGTAAAATTTATGCTACTTCTGTAACAGTCGATTTATGTTCAATAATGCTTCCCGATGCTGCACATATTCAGGAAATGGAAGTGGAAAGAAAAAATCGTAAGCTTGCCCGGGCTAATAAACCTTTATTACAACCTATTTATACAATTGCTGATGCAGAAAAGTGTATGGAACAATTTTACGGAGTGAATTATGATACTAAAATTGAAATCTTACCGGGAATAATAGCGGTTTTTAGAGATGCCGGTCATATATTAGGTTCAGCTATGATTGAGCTTTATGCTGATGGTAAAAAAATTGTTTTTTCCGGGGATATAGGAAATATTAATCAACCTATAATTAATGACCCTACAGAAATAAAAAAAGCAGATTATATAGTAATGGAATCAACCTATGGTAATAGATTTCATCTGGAAGCAGAAGATAAAATGGTACAATTAGCTAGAATAATTAAAAAAACTATTAAAAAAGGCGGTCATTTAGTAATACCAGCCTTTGCTGTGGAAAGAACACAGGATTTAATTTATTCCTTAGGTAAACTAATTAATTCCGGTGAAATTCCTGAAATTGATGTTTATATTGATAGTCCCTTAGCAATAAAAGCAACGGAAATTTTCTGTAAATATCCCGAATTTTATGATGAAGAAGCTTCTGAACTTAATAAAGAGAAAGAAGATTGTCCTTTGAATTTTCCAGGTCTAAAATTTGCTCTATCAACGGAAGAATCAAAGGCAATAAATTTTATTAAAAATAGTGCTATAATTATTTCTGCTAGTGGCATGTGTGATGCTGGTAGGATTAAACATCATTTGAAGCATAATTTATGGCGTCCGGAATCTACTGTTTTATTTGTAGGATACCAGGCCCAAGGTACTCTAGGTCGCAGAATATTAGATGGAGAAAAATTAGTAAAAATTCATGGTGAAGAAATTGCGATAAATGCTGATATTGAAAAGATTGAAGGATTTTCTGCACATGCAGACCAAAAAGGATTAGTGGAATGGGTCAAAAACTTTACAAAAGACCCTGAAAAAATATTTTTAGTTCATGGTGAACCGGAAGCGATGAAGACTCTAAGTAAAATTCTCCAAGAAGAAACGGGAAATACTATTTTAATTCCAGAAATTAATGAAACGTTTGAATTGGACGTAAATAAAATTAATACTGTAGTAGATAAAGAAAAACAAGAAGTTGCCCAGGATAAGGTCAACGATACCTTTGTTTTTATTGAAAAGAAATTAAAGGATTTACTAGTTGATGAAAAGAATCGGATAAAAATATTAGAAGAACTTGAACAATTAAAGAAAAAATTTAGTAATTGATTTTCCAGCTTCCGTTACCTATTTGTTTGGAACGGAAGCTATGTTTTATACTGATTCTACAGGAAACAAGTATACGGAAAATGCATTTAAAAAGTAAGGCATTACTATTTATTGACACTATAATTACAAAATGTTAGCATTGAAAAAGAATTTTAAAGAAGCTTCCAGAGTGGGGTGAAACCAATGCGAGTAATAATAATTGGAGCTGGAAAAGTAGGTTATAATATTGCACAAATATTATCCTATGAAAACCATGACGTTGTGGTAATAGAGAAAGATGAGGAACGGTATAGAATTGTCCAGGAAAGTTTAGATGTGCAAGTTATTCATGGTACGGGAGCTAGTTCGCAAGTTTTAGAAGAAGCAGATATCTATGCAGCAGATCTTTTGATTGCTGTTACCCAATTTGATGAATTAAATATGATTGCCTGTTTACTTGCTAAACAATATGGTGTTCCCAAAACCATTGCACGAGTTAGAAACCCTGAATATGCTGATAATAACCGTTTAACCCAAAGTTCAGTATTAGGTATCGATTTATTAATTAATCCTGAAAAAGTTACTGCCTTGGAAATTTTACAGTTAATTGAAGTTCCCGAAGCAATTGATGTAGAATACTATGCTGATGGTAAAATCCAGCTTTTAGAGCTTAAAATTGGTGAGGATGCACCTGTAATAAATAAAAGTTTAAAAGAATTTATTTTCCCTTATCGTTATGTTATCGTTTCAATTTTAAGAAATCAACAGATGATAATTCCCAGGGGAAATGATAAAATTTTGAAAGATGATATAATCTTTATTTTAGCAAAAACCAAAGATATGCTTTATATTGAGAAACTTATGGGCAAAGAAAGAAGTAAAATTAAAAATGTAATGATTTTAGGGGGAGGAAGGATAGGTTATTATTTAGCAAAACTTTTAGAAGAAAAAAAAATAGGTGTAAAAATAATTGAAAATAACTTCCAGAGATGCAAAGAAATTGCTAAAGAATTAAATTCAACACTAGTTTTACACGGTGATGGAGCAGATATTGATTTACTAAAAGAAGAAGGAGCAGGACAAGCAGATGCTTTTGTTGCTTTAACAGAAGATGATAAATTAAACTTATTAGTATCATTATTGGCTAAACACTTAGGGGTTAAAAAAACTATAGCCCAGATTAGAAGATCTGATTACTTGCCTTTAATAGAAAGGGTAGGTATTGATGTTGCTGTAAGTCCCCGTTTATTAACAGCCGGTGCTATTCTAAAATTTATTCGTCGTGGTGATATCGTTTCTGTTTCACTATTGAGTGGTGCCAAAGCTGAAATGATTGAATTGATTATTCCCGAAAATTCTAAAATTACAAATAAGTATTTGAAAGATCTGGCTTTTCCTAATGGAGCAATTATTGGTTCTATATGCAGAAAAGATGAAATTCTAATTCCTACCGGGAATGATTACCTGCTTCCTGGAGATAGGGTAATTATCTTTGCTTTACCTAAAGCGGTTAGCAAGGTTGAAAATTTTTTTCATTAAATTAAGAGAGGTAAATTATGAATTTAAAAATAGTTTTTTCTACACTAGGAGTTATTTTAATGATAATAGGTATAAGCATGTTATTTCCACTAATATGGTCACTATATTATGGAGAGTATGATCTACCTGCCTTTCTTATATCTGCAATAGTTACTTTTTTAGTTGGGCTCTTTTTATTTAAAGGCCTAAAAACTGAAGGAAGCATTCGTTATAAAGAAGGATTTGCCATTGTTTCCTTAGCCTGGGTATTTGCGACAATTTTTGGTTCATTACCCTATTTGCTTTCAAAAACATTCAACAGTATTAGTGATGCTATATTTGAGACTATGTCTGGATTTACAACTACCGGAGCTAGTGTTTTAACAGACATAGAAATACTACCCCACGGCATATTGTTCTGGCGAAGTTTAACCCACTGGTTAGGCGGTATGGGTATTGTTGTACTATTTGTTGCTATATTGTCTTCAATAGGAATAGGCGGTTTACAGATGTTTAGAGCAGAATCGCCAGGTCCTGTTACGGAAAAAATTAAACCTAGAATTAGTGAGACTGCGAAAATTCTTTGGTTTACCTATGTTATTTTCACATTTGCCGAAATTTTTTTGCTCTGGATCTTTGGTATGCCTTTATTTGATGCAATGTGTCATACTTTTGGAACACTGGCTACTGGGGGATTTTCAACTAAAAACCAGAGTATAGGGTATTATAATAGTCCCATTATTCATTGGATAATAATATTATTTATGTTTATGTCAGGTGCAAATTTTGCCCTATATTATTCAGTATTACATAATCGGAATCTTAAAATATTCTGGAAAAATGATGAATTTCGTCTTTATTCATACATTATTTTAGTATCAATTGCTGTAATAACAATTGTTTTAATAACAAATTCCTATCTACCTTTAGACAAGGCTATTACTTTAGCTGCTTTTCAGGTTGTCTCCATTGTTACAACCACTGGGTATGCTACCTATGATTTTGATCAGTGGCCTCTTTTAGCCCGAAGTATTATTTTTACTTTAATGTTCGTAGGAGGATGTGCAGGATCAACGGGTGGGTCAATTAAAGTGGGAAGAATTTTAGTGTTATTTAAACAAGCTACACTGGAATTAAAAAAAGCTATACATCCCAGGATGATAACTCAGCTAAAAATTAGGGAAAAAACTGTACCAGAAAATATAGTAATTAACCTGAATTATTCATGAGGCATAATTTTAAAACTCGCATCATAAAAATATGGGCAAAATTGCAAATTTCTTTGTCTTGAGTATCAAATAGTAATACCC
>JASKKI010000027.1 GCA_030154225.1 Clostridia bacterium
TTTATAATTACTTTTTTCTAAAAAGTTAATTAACTCAAAAGAGTCTGACTTTACTCCCGTAGCCATTATCACTGAATCTGCAGGAATTTTTTGTGTTTGTTGCCCGTTTTTAACTGTTATACTTTTGGGATTAATAAAAGTAACTTCCCACTGGGGCAAGAGATTGACTCCACTAACCCATCCCCCCACAGATTACTATCTCTGCTTCTTCTAAAGGTACTTCTGGTTTTATTTTCTTAATTCACTTAAGGCAATAACAATTTTTGGGATATGGGATGTTCCACCAGAGGGGATAGCTGCTAAGGCATCCCTTAGGAAGCGTCCTACTGGATATTCGTTGATTACTCCATAGCCTCCCATTAAGTCCATGATTCTTTTGCTAGCCCTTACTGCTGCTTCTGTAGAGTAGTATTTAGGTACTACAAATTCTGTAGCACAGGGCTTACCTGCATCTTTCAGTAGGTTGGCTGCTTCGTATTCTGTTTTGATATCGGCTATTTCAAACTGTATTGGTTGGAGTTTGGCTATTGGCTTTCCGTATACTATCCGTTCTTTGGCAAATTTAACCACTTCTTCTAAACAGCCTCTCAGGATACCTACACAAATTGCTGACATTCCAGCCCGTCCTACTTCGGATATGGCAGACATTCCCATCTTAGCTCCTTCGCCTTCTTTACCTAACATTTGCTCTGGCTACTTTTACGTCTACACAGTTTACATCTCCGGTTACTGAATCCCGTAAGCCTAGCTTGTTTTCTTTACGGCCTGATGTATGGCTCTCTGCATCTTTGTCTACTTTCTGCAAATTCTCTGACCACTTTTCTTAACATTTCTTGTTCTTCTGTAAATTTAAAAAACTCCATATAATATTAACCTCCTTAATTTTCAAGTTTTTAAAAGAGTATTTATAAAAAGGGATGGACTTTTCTAAAAAATTTATAGAGTGAGGAGGATGTAAAAAAAGGCGAAAAGTCCAAATCCCAATATTAAGATAGTGTCCTACGGACTGTGCCCGGTGCTCTGTTTAATGGGCGAGTGAGCGAGTGGGCGAGAAAAATTCTTCCTGAAAATCAACCATAGATTTCCACAAATAAACACAGATACAAATGAAAATAATTACTTAATAAACCATTACGGAAAACTGGCTAAATATTCTTAGTGAAGCTGAAGAAAGTGGACGTTTGCAAAAGTACCAATAAAGCCTTTGGATGGGGAATTGAGTACGATCTTTTTTTGTAACATTCCAGTCTGAAGTATGAGTTTATACAGTAATATTTTCATATTCTACTGATGACGTTTGTGTCATGGCGGTCTATGGCTAATTATGATTTTTCTTAACCTCAACCTAACGAAGTGAAACCTTTACCTTAAACTGACAACGTCAGTTTAAGCCCCTTATTTCCCTATAAAGTTGGCCTTTCTCTTTTCTACAAAGGCAGTCATTCCTTCAACTCTATCTTGGGTACCAAAGGTTGTAGTATAGGCTTCTGCCTCATAAGCGATACCTGAGTCTAAATCCATATCTAAACCGTTGTTGATAGCTCTTTTAGCCATCATCACTGCAACTGGGGCTTTAGCCATAATTGTCTTAGCTACTTCTCTGGCTGTACTTATCAGCTCTTCTGGAGCAACCACTTTATCTGCTAAGCCAAATTGAAAAGCCTGTTGGGCTGTCATCATTTCACCGGTGAAGATATAGTATTTGGCTCTGCCTTTTCCGATTAATCTTGGTAGTCTTTGAGTCCCACCATAACCGGGGATAATACCTAGGTTTACTTCTGGTTGGCCAAATTTGGCTTTTTCTGAAGCAATACGGATATCACAGGCCATAGCTATTTCACAGCCCCCGCCTAAGGCAAAGCCGTTTACTGCTGCTATGACTGGTTTGTCTAGGTTTTCTATTTCGTTAAAGACATCCTGACCTAGCATGGTCATTTTTCTTCCTGTTAAGACATCTAATTCTTTCATTTGGGCTATATCTGCTCCGGCTACAAAGGCTTTTTCCCCTGCACCCGTAATGATTACTGCTTTTACTTCTTCGTTTTCTCTTGCTTCTTTAATTGCTCTTTGGATATCTAAAAGTGTGTCTGTATTTAAGGCATTTAACACTTTAGGCCGGTTTATTGTTATGGTTAATATCCCTTCTTCTAGTTCCATTAGGACATTTTGTAATTCAAGCATTTGTATCCCTCCTATACTTTAGTTGTATTTATAAAATCCTTCTCCCGTTTTCTTACCCAATTTACCAGCTTTAACCATTCTCCTCAATAAGGGGCATGGTCTGTATTTGGGATCACCGTATTCTTTATAAAGAACTTCCATTACTGCTAAAAGTACATCTAGACCAATTAAGTCTGTTAAAGCTAAAGGTCCCATGGGGTGGTTGCAACCATTTACCATACCTTTATCAATATCTTCTACAGTTGCCACACCTTCATCTAATAGATAGATAGCTTCATTTAACATAGGATCAAGTAAACGGTTAACAATAAAACCTGGACTATCTTTGGAAATTACGGTTACTTTACCTAGTTTTTCTCCTACTTCTTGGGCAACTTTTAATGTTTCTTCTGATGTATCTAAACCTTTAGTTATTTCTAAAAGTTTCATTACTGGTACTGGATTAAAAAAGTGCATCCCTACTACTTTATCTGCACGTTTTGTATTTGCAGCAATTTGAGTGATGGAAATTGATGATGTATTACTTGCTAAAATTGCGTCTTCTTTACATATTGCATCTAATTTTTTAAATACTTGGCCTTTTATGTCTTCATTCTCTACTATAGCTTCGATAACTAAATCTGCATTTTTGGCATCAGTTAAATCTACTGATGTACTAAGGTTATTTAGGGCTTTTTCTTTTTCTTCTTCGGTTATTTTTCCTTTTTCTACTAGTCTACTTACTCTTTTTTCTATATTGGCCTTGGCTTTTTCTACAAACTTTACATCTACATCATTAAGTATTACTTTATAACCTGACTGGATGGCCACTTGGGCTATTCCTGAGCCCATTTGACCAGCACCTACTATGTATATTTCTTTAATATTCATGATTTTTTCACCCCTTAACATCTTTCTACTAAGGTTGCTATTCCTTGGCCTCCGCCTATACATAGGGAGATTACCCCTCGTTTGGCTTGGCGGCGCTCTAGTTCATACATCATAGTTACCATTAACCGTGCTCCTGTACAGCCTACCGGATGACCTAGGGCTATAGCCCCACCATTAACATTTACTTTCTTCGGGTCTAACTTTAGGTCTTGCACACAGGCAACAGCTTGGGCTGCAAAGGCTTCATTTATTTCAAATAGATCTATATCATCCTTAGTTAAACTTGCTTTATTTAAAAGCTTACTAATAGCCAAAACTGGGGCATAACCCATTATTGATGGATCTAGAGCAGCTGAGGCTTGAGCTACTATTTTTAAGCGTGGCTTAAGGCCTAATTCTTCAGCTTTCTCTTTGGACATCATTACTACTGCTGCTGCTCCATCATTAATGCTGGAAGAGTTCCCTGCGGTAACTGTACCGTCCTTTTTGAATACAGGTCTTAGTTTTGCTAACTTCTCTAGAGAAATATCATGTCTGATGCTTTCGTCTTCGGAAAATTCTATAGTTTCTTTCTTATTGGTTACTGTAACTGGTACAATTTGCTCTTTAAACAGACCTTCTTTACTTGCTTTGGAAGCTTTTATATGGCTCTGGTAGGCAAATTGGTCTTGTTGTTCTCTAGTAATGCCACATTTTTCTGCTACATTTTCTGCTGTTATTCCCATATGATAGTTGCAGAAAGGATCTACTAAGCCATCATATAACATTCCATCCAGCAATTCACCAGGTCCCATCCGGTAACCAAAACGAGCTTTCTTAAGCAGATAAGGTATTTCACTCATTGTTTCACAACCACCAGCTACGATAATATCTGCATCTCCTACCATAATCGCTTGAGCAGCTACATTTATGGCCTTCAAACCTGTACCACAATTTTTATTGGGTGTCCAAGCTGGTACATCTACTGGTATACCTGCATATATTGCGGCCTGACGTGCGGAATTAGCTTTAATACCTGCTTGGAAATGGGTACCTATTATTACTTCATCAACCATTTCCCCGGTTATATTTGCTCTTTTTAATGCTTCTTTAACTACGATTGCACCTAATTCAGGTGCTTGCATTGAGCTTAGTGTTCCTCCAAAATTACCTGTTGGTGTTCTGGCACCTGAGACAATAACTACTTCACGCATAGGTTTTCCCCTCCTAGTCATTATTTTCTTTCGTTGCTGCCGCTTCTTCTTGTGCTGGCTTTTTTGTTATTCTAGCTAAGTTTTTAGCAAATTGAGCTTTTTCTTTTAAGTTGGATTCTCTGTAAAGCATAATTCGCATTGCTTGGGGTGAGCCTGCTCCATGCATTGATTCTGCTAAGGCTGTTCCACCGGTCATATTTTCTAATAATCGGGCCATTCTAATCCGGTGTTCTGTTGGTACATCCGCTCTTCCTTTGAAATATTTTTCTATATATGGTCCGGTTTCAGGGGATTTGTAATCTTTTTCATATGGTAAAGTTGCAATAAATCCACCTGCGATATCATGGGCTAATCTGGAGATTTCGTACATATTTTTTGTACAGTTAAGTTTTACTGTATTAGCTAATAAAGTATCTACATAATAGGAACCTGCTTCCGTTGGTTTACCTTCTGATGAACAGGCAATTGAACAACAGTACATGGTTTCAGCCAGGTTAATCATTTCGATAATTTTATCTTTAATATGGGAAGCTTTTGGTACTCCGTTGTATTCGGCCATTGTTTGGGTAGCCCCAATGATTACATCCGCTAACCCTACTTTACATCCTCCATAGTTTTGTCTGTGATAGGCAGCAAATTTTTCTACATATTCTTGGGCATATTGATATTCACCACACATAAATACTCTATCCCAGGGTACAAAAACATCATTTAGAATTGTTAAGGTTTCGCCACCTACAATGGCAAAGTTAGCATTTCCTGTGTCAATATCACCCTGTAATCTTCTCTGGTCATTAGTTTGACGTCCAAATATGTGTACTACACCTGGAGCATCGACTGGTATAGCTGCTGCTACTGCATAATCTTTGTCATCTTCACCTAAGTTTGTTGTCGGTAAAATTAACATCTCGTGGGAGTTGGCCATCCCTGTCTGGTGGGCTTTAGCACCCCGGACAATAATACCATCTTTTCTTTTTTCTACTATGTGGACATACATATCTGGGTCTTTTTGTTGTCCGGGCTTTAAGCTTCTGTCTCCTTTAACATCTGTCATGGAGCCGGCTACCATTAGGTCGTTTTCTTGGACATATTTCATATATTCAATAAACCTTTGATGATAATTGGTTCCACACTCTTGATCAATCTTATGCGTTACTATAAAAGTGGCATTCAAAGCATCCATACCTACACATCTTTGAAAACAAGTACCAGTCTTTTGGCTGATTTTACGCAATAGTTTTACTTTTTTGACTAAATCATCAGTACTTTGGTGAATATGGGTAAATCTGTTTACTTTTTTGCCTGTTAAATGAGATGTAGCTGTCGCCAAATCAGCATCAGGACCAAATGCCATTGCATAAGTCATTGCTGCTGAATTTACATGAGGTCTAATCATGGGATGATCTACTACTGATTCAATTTTTTCTCCATTGCAATAGATTATTGGTTTTAAGGCTCTTAAACTTTCAATATACTCTTTTCCTGTTTTCATTACTCTTCATCCTTTCTTAAATGTCTCTCAAGTATTTTCCATTCTTCATCCCTGTGTTCTTCAATTACTTGGAAGTCTGCATCTTTTAGGTGTCGGAAGCGTTTTTGTTTTGCTAAATACTCTTTAACTGGTTTAAAATCTTTTGGTCTATAATTTAAAGTTACTTCATTATTTTCATATTCGGCCAAGTACCATAAGCCTGTTTGCACTGCAAGCCTACCGATTTCGATAGTTTCCTCAGTTTTATAGCCCCAACCTGTTGGACAAGGAGCTAGAATATGTAAAACCTTAGGTCCTCTAATCCCTTTTGCTTTTTCTAATTTTTTAAGTAAATCATTAGGATAAGCAACATTGGCTGTAGCAGCATAAGGAATACGATGGGCAATCAAGATTTCAAAAAGGTTTTTCTTGAATTTTTTCTCACCAATATCATTATTGTTAGTAGGTGTAGTTGTAGTCCAAGCTCCATAGGGAGTAAGGCCACTTCTTTGAATACCAGTATTCATATAAGCTTCATTGTCATAGCATATATATAGAAAATCATCCCCTCTTTCTATAGCACCAGATAAAGCCTGAATACCAATATCAATAGTACCGCCATCCCCTGCTAAACCCAGTACATTTACTTCTTTCAGGCCTTGGGCCTTTACAGCTGCAGCCATACCAGAAAGCACAGCACCTGTTGCAGGAAAAGAGCTAGTCATGTTGTTTACAAAAAAAGACATTTGAGGATAAATTGTAGTAACTGAGGAAATACAACTAGCTGGTAAAGCTACACAAGTCCTTTCACCTAATATCTTCATTGCCAATCTAGCAACTATAGCAGCACCACAACCTTGACAAGCCTTATGACCATAAAAAAGTTCTTTATCCGGCAAATTTTTAACACTAACCATTACTTCCACCTCAATCCCGTAAACTGTATTTCTTCAACCTTATCGCCATTACCAATAGCCTCTAGTTGGCTATACATTTCTGCCAGAAACTCTTTGGTAATATCACGGCCTGAAATGCCGGCTATAAAATTAATTGTCTTTACATCTGCACCTTGGCTAAATAATGCTGCTTTCACATCCGAATATACCGCACCTTCATAACCAAAAGAAATGTCCCGATCTATTACACCTACGGCTTTTGCTTTTTTTCCTAATTTTTTAAAATATTCTTTTGGAAAAGGACGATAGAACCGTAACTTGACCAAACCAACTTTTTTCCCTTGTTTTCTTAGCTTATCAACCACAATTTTAGCTGTTCCCGCAACACTACCCATGGCTACTAATATATAATCTGCATCAGAACAATGATATTCTTCAACCATGCCACCATATGTTCTGCCGAATACTTGGCTAAATTCCTTATCTACTTCTTGAATTACTTTTTTAGCATTTTCCATAGCCTCATATTGCTGATACCGGAACTCAGTTTGCCATTCTGGAGAAGCTGTAAAACAAAGGCTCTTGGGATTTTCAAAGTCAAACTTATTTGTAGTTGAATATGGAGGTAAAAATTCATCTACTTGATTTTGCTCAGGAATACTGACTAATTCATATGTATGTGTTAATACAAAGCCGTCTAAATTAATCATTATAGGTGTTGAAACTGATTGATTTTCAGCTATTTTATAACTTTGAATAACCATATCTAAAGCCTCTTGCCCGTTTTCTACATAAACCTGCATCCAACCTGAATCCCTCTGAGATAATGAATCTCGATGATCTCCGAAAATATTCCAAGGGGCTGCTACAGTTCTATTGGCATTAACCATAACAATAGGAAACCTACTACCACTAACATAATGAAGCATTTCACACATATATAATAGTCCTTGAGAAGATGTAGCTGTAAATGTTCTACTACCCATCATAGAGGCTCCCATACTGGCCGCCATTGCACTATGCTCACTTTCGACGTGTAAGTATTGGCAATCCATTTCTTTACTTGCAACAAATTCTGACAGTTTTTCTACTATAACTGTTTGAGGTGTGATAGGATATGCAGCGATAACATCTGGTCTACATAATTTAACACCTTCCGCAACTGCCTCATCCCCTGATAAAAACTTTTTATTTTCATTTCTTAATTCTATAGCACTCATTATTCTGCACCTTCTTTCACCATTACAATAGCCTTTTTAGGACATTCATAGGCACAAATTCCACAACCTTTACAATAATCAAAATCAAATTCTAACTGACCATTTTCTTTACTAATAACACCATCTGGACAAAGTAACCAGCACCGTAAACAGTTGATACATTTTTCATGGTCAAGCACTGGCTTAAAAGTTCTCCAACCAGAGTTTACTTCAACTAAAACTCCCGCTTGGGAACCAGGTCCAAAGGGTAACTCCTCTTTTGTTCTTGGATATGTAAAATCTTTAACCACTCTAGGCTTCATCTAATTGGTCACTCCTTTTATAGAGTTGTAAGCAGCCTCAACAGCTTTTTTGTTCTTTTCTCTAAGCTCCTCAGACATAAAATCATCTATTGCCTTATAAATAGAATCAATGCTTACTACATTAGTTATAGCTACTGTAGCACCTAACATTACAGTATTAGTAATTGGTACTCCTAATACATCTAGGGCTAGTTGGGTTCCATCAAAAGTATGAACAGTAATATCTTTCTGAATATTAAAATCCCGAGCTGGCTTTTTAGAGTTAATAATTAAAACCCCACCATCTTTAATGCCTTTTGTTACATCAATTGTATCGAGCAGTGATTCATCTAATACAATTACATAATCACAACTGTAAACTTGGCTATGGTCATTTATTGGGTTTTTATCAATTCTAGTAAATCCTAGTACCGGAGCACCCCTTCTTTCAGGTCCAAAAGAAGGAAAGGCTTGAGCATAATTATCGCTATATACTGAAGCAGCCAAACCTAAAAGGCGAGCAGCTGTAAATCCTCCATGCCCTCCTCTTCCATGCCATCTAATCTCTATCATAAAAATTTACCCCCTCTTTTTCGTATTGTGATTTATGTTTTCATTTTAATAAAAACTTGTTATTGTTTCAACCTATTTTTAGAATTATTATTTTAGTGCAAATAAAAAAACCCTTTGTATAAAGGGTTTTTTAAAAAGAATATTTTTCATATTAAGAAAATCTAGTTTAGTTTTTTGTAGCCCAACTCTTTTGATATATTTTCTGCCGCTTCTATTACTAAATCTTTATATTCCCCAAACATTTTTCCATGGTCAATATAAGTAGATACTCCAGAGATACTAATTGATGCAACAACCGAGTTACGGTAATCATAGATAGGTGCCGCTACACAACGAACACTGCTTTCATTTTCCAAATCATCAACTGCATAGCCTTGCTCTCTAACTTTATGCACTTCCTCTAAAAATTTATTTACATCAGTAATTGTATGATCGGTTAGTTTAGGCATACCTGTTTTTGATAAAATCTGAATTATTTTTTCATCACTAAAAGCAGAAACCACACACTTACCATTTGCTGTAGAGTGGATGTAGTTTCTCGTACCTACCCCGGCAACCAAATTTACGTTTCTTTTACTATCTAATTTTTCAACATAAATTAAATTATTTGCTTTTTCATCCAAAACTGCCATATAGATAGTTTCTTTTGTTATTCTATTTAGTTCTTCCATGTATTTTTTTGCAATATTACGTACTTGCACATTTTGCTGAACAATTGAACCTAACTCTAAAAGTCTTAGGCCTAAAGTATAATGACCATCTTCTTTTTCATAAACATAATTCCAGGCAAGGAGATTTTGAATAAGCCTATAGACAGTGCTCACAGGTAAATCTATGGCTTTACTTATCTCTGTAATACTAAGGCCATGGGTATTTGCTTCACTAATTTTTTGAATAATTTCCAAAGTTCTATTTACAGATTGGACATAAAATTTATCTTCAACTTTTACCATACTTTTCCCACCTTAATAATTTTTGAAAACTATAAGCCACTGTTTTTATAATATAAAAAAAGTTTTCATTTTATCAATACCTTTACCCTTTATACAGTTTAACAAAAAAATAGGGGTTGATACAACTGTAGCTTTGCAGGATATTTTAGAAAAATTTGCACGCTATTTTAGAAAAATACAAATGCATAATTATACTTTAAAAGTTCTATATATTTGTTAATAATGTTTCGGTTCCAAGACATCAGTGCTATCGCAATATTTTTTTATTTTAATATTACTTAACTCATTTGGATAAATAGTTGCATTATTGCCAATTTTTTTACACATTTGCAGATTTTAAATAAATATGTTAAAATATATTTAAGAATATCGCGGGATAGAGCAGCTGGTAGCTCGTCGGGCTCATAACCCGGAGGTCGGAGGTTCAAATCCTCCTCCCGCAACCAAAAGAAGTCCGGACTTATTATCCGGACTTCTTTTAGCTTTATAGAAAATATAAATTTTGGGCTAACCCTCAATCTTAATCTATTATTTCCGGTAGCACTGTAGCTACTGTAGGTTCTGAAAGACTGACAAAGTCGGTTTTTCTTAATATTGCTATTATCTTTATTTTAACAATTTATTGCCAAGTTAAACTTATCAGCTACAGCAAAGTCTAAATTTAAAGTTTTAGCTTTTGTTGAAGCTAAACTTGCTAAATTTATAAGCTTTTTTATATTCTTAATAATATCCTCCTCATCACGCAAACATTTGCGACGGCCACCGGCAATACCTGTAGAAATTGAAACAGAAAATTCATTTAACAATTGATTATTAGCAATATTCAAAGATATTTTTCGAGCAATTGCTTTTGCTTCATCTAAACTACAGGAAAGAATGGCTGCAAA
Organism: Clostridia bacterium; assembly: GCA_030154225.1. Taxonomy (GTDB): domain Bacteria; phylum Bacillota; class Peptococcia; order Peptococcales; family BICA1-8; genus JASKKI01. Next base: position 10,526 of record JASKKI010000027.1, read on the forward strand.
TTCATCCCCACCGTATCTATATAAACTACAAGCATCTATAGATTCTAGCAAAGTTTTACTGACTTCCTTAATAATTTCATCCCCTATTACATGTCCATAAAGTTTGTTAAAGTTCCCAAAGTTATCGATATCAAAAAAAAGACATACTATATCTGGTGATCCTTCAAAAAGCTCTATTGAATTACTGATTATCAATTGATTAGTGGCTAATCCTGTTAAGAGATCAAAGTGTTTGCCAATTTCTTTATAAACAATGCTTTTAGTAATCAAACCAATCAAGTCAGCAGCATCGTTGATAACAGGTAATCTTTCGATATTATGTTTTTCTAAAATCTTTTTTGCTTCAATAAGGTTATGATTGGGTTTGATACTTATAGGATTTTTGGTCATTGCATCAATTACTAATCGATTAGGATGGCTACATCTTACATCAAAGGAAGTAATAATCCCAATCAATTTTAATCCTTCCACAACGGGAAGTCCACCTATTCTATAATTCATCATAATAGTTTCAGCTCTTTTAATACTTTCTAAGGGACCAATTGTAATTACTTCTTTTATCATAAAATTTTTTATTTTATAACTCATATTTCTATCGCCCTGCTTATTTCAATAAATGTTTTTATTTGTGCTTTAACGATACTATCTCTATCTGCCAGGTTCCCACCTTCTTCTAAAAGAAAGGCCACTAATTTCTCTTTAGGAATCATCTTTGATAATGATTTTCTGATAACTACAGCTTCGATAATATCATGGTTAACCTCAATTATTTCATACTGGTCCGGTGAAAGGATGTCAACCATCCTTCTAGCGGCCTCAGGGCCGATAGGAGAACGTTTTCCCACTAATAGAGCGTCCTGCATCGGTGGAAATTCAAATTCGGAAAATATAACTTTCACTTCAGCCCTTTTATGATTATTAAATAATTCCATATACAACACCCAGATCAATTTTTATAATATTTACTAATAGTATAATTATATTAAACAAACTTTATAAAAATCCTTTTAAAAAAGTAGATATTTGTAAAATTCTTAGTAATTATGGAGAAAATCTCAAAATTTAGATTTTATTAATATTAATTTTACCACTTTTTTTCAAATTTTAAAGATACTTCTTCAAATCCTAATTTTTTGTAAAATTCATGGGCCCTTAATCTCCTTTTATTACTATTTAATTGAATACTATTACATCCTCTTTGCTTAGCTATTTCCTCAACTTTAGCCATCAACATCTTCCCTATGCCCAGGGATCGGAATTGTTCTCTAACAACAATACTGCCGATATAAAGAACAGGCTTCTCCCGGTGCAAATAATACTTAATATTAAAACCTACCATACCTATTACTTGATCATTTTCTACTGCCAGGAAGATGTAATAGTCGGGGTTTTTGATATGGTGCTCTAATACAGGTCTTATTCCCTGGGGAGAAATCTTATATCCCATTTCCAATGCCAATTCTACTATTTGAGCCAAATCATTGAAACCAGCTTCTCTAATAACAACCATATTTATCACCTCATTTTATCAATAAAAAATTTTTTATGTATTGACTATTAATCTTATTACTTTTATACTTACTTTTAAATATACTTAAAAACTATGAAAGAGGAAAGTAATTTTAATCAGAGTTTTCAGAGAGCCGGGATGCTGGAAACCGGTAACAAAGGTTAAAATGAAGTTCCCTCTGGAGTTGTCCACTGAATTTTTAGTAGGTGTGACCGGAAACTTCTACCGTTACCTGGAAGGGGATATTAAAATAAGCTCTTGCTTATTGCGTATTCTTAAAGTGGGTCACTTTTGACCAACTAAGGTGGTACCGCGGGTTAACCTCTCGTCCTTATTTGGATGAGGGGTTTTTTTATTTTTTACATTTTGGGGACACACCTCAGCCCCAAAGCCAGGCTTAAAAAAGAGAAGCGTGTCCCCTTTTCTTTTGTAGAACGGTAGGATGGAAAACGGGTAGAATGGTAGGATGGGTAGTACGGTTTTTTCTAATATATAATTGAGAGGAAGGTGTGGAGGTACCCATTTCCTATAAAATTAAATAATGTGGATGGGATGTTAACTTCCACCACCTTTTTCTCAATAAAATTTTTTTAACAAGTTGACTATCCTCTTAAATGCTTTTATACTTCTAGTTAACAATATAGGATAACAACTATGAAGGAGAAAAGTAATTTTAACTGGAGTTTTCAGAGAGCCGGGATAGCTGGAAACCGGTACAAAGGTTAAAATGAAATACACTCCAGAGTTGTCAACTGAACTTTTAGTAGGTGTGACCGGAAGCTTCCTCCGTTAGCTGGAAGAGAATATACAAGTAAGTTTTTACTTATTTTGTATTCTTTAAAGTGGGTCGCTCTGACCAACTAAGGTGGTACCGCGGGTTAACCTCTCGTCCTTATTTGGATGAGGGGTTTTTCTATTATCTTAAAAAGGTATTAAATTTATTTGGCTTCAGTATCATAATATTACAGTAGTACAGTAGGTTGGGCAATATGAAGGATGGTAGTTTAAGAGATAATTAGCAGTATGGCAGGTGATTAATATGCAAAGGTATTTATAAATTTAATAATAGCATAATAGTATAATTATTCCCAAAATAGGTTTTTGTTAACAGGAAGTACGGTAGGATGGGAATTATTTTTATATAAAAATAAGGAGGTAAATGTTATGAACATTCCGTTAATTATAGTATTAATATATATCATTGTCTTATACGTAATATCTTGGTATTCTACAAAATTAAGTAAGAATGGTGGTATTCTTGGTTATTTGCTAGCTGGTAGAGGTTTTCCGGCAGGTATTGTTGCAGTTATGCTAGCTGGTTTAGCAGTAGGGGGAGCTTCAACTATCGGTGTTGCTGAAAATGCATATAAAGCGGGGATTTCTGCAGGCTGGTATAATGCCGCTTGGGCTGCAGGTGCAATAGTAGTTGGTCTGGTTATTGCTGATAAATACCGTAAATTAGAGGTTTCTACCGTTCCCGAATTATTTGAGAGATATTTTGATACTTCAGGTAGAATTATTGCGGTAATAGGCCAAATTGTAATCCAAATTGTCATCACATCCTTACAGTATGTAGCAGGCGGTGCTATTCTAGCGGCATTATTACCTGGTATCTTCACCTTTAAAACGGGAATGCTTACCAGTGCCATAGTATTTATTGGTATTACTCTTATTGGTGGATATTGGGCAGCAGGTCTTTCCAATGTTATAAATGTAACTGTAATTTATTTTGGAATTATCCTTGGTGTTATTTTAAGTTTAAAAGATATAGGTGGGTTTACGAATCTTTCTGCTTCTCTACCAGCAGGGGAACATTGGTTTTCTCCTTTTATGGGAGTAGGTATTGCTGTTGTCATTGCTAACTTTGTGGTTATGATAACCCAAACCTTTTCTACACAAGCTGTAGTGCAGATTTCTTTTGCAGCAAAAGATGCCAAAAATGCTAAACTAGGCTTTATTCTAGCCGGACTTATTATCTTACCTGTAGGATTTTTAAGTGCAATTCTTGGTATTGTAGCCGCTGCTAAATTTCCAGGAATAAAACCAGCTTTAGCCTTACCCCAAACCATTATGGCGCTAAATCCCTGGGCAGCAGGATTGGTTTTAGCTGGCTTATGGGCTGCCGATGTGTCTACCGCTGTCGGCTTGTTACTTGGAAGCTCTACCTTAGTAGTTGAAGATATCTGGAAAAGGTTTATTCAACCCGAAATTCCTGAAAAACAACAGTTACTTCTATCTAGAGGTATTGTACTGGTAATTAGCTTATTGACATATTTCTTGGCTACTTCTGTGCTTGGTATAATAAAAACTTTACTTATCGGTTTAACCTTAACAACCTCTTATACCGTTGTACTATTATTCCTCGTCTTTGCACCCCGGTACTGTAAAAAAGGTTCTGCTTTCTGGACCATTTTAACAGGAATCATTTACCTGGCTCTGTGGCAGTTTGTTCCTGCCATCCGGATAGTACCTCATCCCATTTACTTGGCCTGGCCGGTTGCTTTAGTTACTTTCTTCCTGGTCTATTTTTTAGATTCCAGACCTACAAAAAATTATAGTAAGGAAACAACTATTAGTTCTTAGTTCACCGTTAATAGTTAATAGATAAAACTTAAGGAGCTGAATATTCAGCTCCTTAAGTTATGTAATCTTACTTTATTTCGAACTTTTCAATATATTCTTCATGGGCCAGGTTGGCGATTTCATAAAAAGGTATTTTAACTGTGACCGGGTTTGAATTTATAACTTCATAACCCAAGTTTTTTAAATCAACTATTACGTCTTCTTGGTTTCCTTTTACCATTATTTCTACTGTTATAACCTGCTCTCTATCACCTTTTATGAGTATATCTTTAATCTTTTCATTTGTTTCACTACCATAAAGATTATCTTTTCTTGGTAATAATAATCCACCCAACTTATACCTTGCCGGTTCCCAGATAAACCCGTTTTCATCGGCTGCCAGACTGTAGATAAAATCAACATAACCCTTTGTAAACTTTAAAGAAATTATTCCGGATTTTCTCTTTAAGCCTACATACCTTACCTCATGGAAGAATATGTTTTTATACTGCCCTTTCTTTTCCGATGGGATTAATTCCTGTATTTTATTGATAGCTTCTTCCAATGTCACCCCATCTATCAGCTTTCCATTTTTATATACTTCCAACCTTTCCACATCATTAAGTTGTAGTTCCTGGTTTTCAAAAAAATTTCGGGCTACGATGGTTAAACCATTATTTCTTACAGCTTTGTCAGTAACATTTAAATTTGTAACATCAGCTTTAATATGGCCGTAGTAGTTATTTTTTAAACCAGCCTCAATCTTCTCCATGGGCAGATACTTTTGGGTCAAAACTAGTAACAGTAGTACTATACAAATATTAATTCCTATGTATTTAAATTTCCTATCCTTGCCAAAGGCCATTTCTGCTGTAATTGTAAAAGCTGTAGCTATTACCATAAACAAGGGATAAATTATCACCCAGTTCATCATATAATCATCATAAATATAAAGCCAGGCCAAAAAATTGAGAATAAACAAAACGGGTATGGTAACCCACCGGGAAAATCTAGGAAGTTTCATATATTTAACACCTCTTATTATTCATAGCATAATTACTCCTATCCTAATTAATTTGCATCAGCTTGCAGAAAAGTATTTTTACATTAATCTTCACAACATTATAATATCTTTTGTCCACCAGTACTTCAAGATGTATTAAATACTTCATAACCAACGGGAGCTTGTAACCAATCGGTTTTTTAGAATTAGTAGGGAAAAAAATAACCCCTGCATGGGGCGGCTTGACAGCTTAATAGTAAAATAGAGGGTATAGACTTATTTCAAGTTAATTGCATTATTCTCCCTGTCTGTAATTACTTTTTCTAAATCATCGGAATCTTTATTAGGATAATCTATTATTTCTCCTTCCCAAGTTCTAATTGTAATCTTATCTCTACCGTGGGAAATCAAATATTCTGGCAACATTGGTGTCTTACCTTTTCCTTTAGGTGCATTAACAATAAAGGTTGGTATTGCCAGGCCAGATGTATAACCTCTTAAGTGTTCCATTATTTCTATTCCAATATCTACACTTGTTCTAAAGTGCATAGTGCCAATTACACCTTTGGCATGGAAAATATAGTAAGGGCGTACTCTAATTTTTAAAAGTTCATGATTTAATTTCTTCATAATGTGAGGATCATCATTTATACCTTTTAATAATACAGCCTGATTGCCTAGGGGTATTCCGGCATCTGCTAGCATTTCACAGGCTTTTTTAGCTTCCTCGGTCACTTCTTTTGGATTATTGAAATGAGTGTTGACATAAACAGGATGATGCTTTTTCAGCATATTGCAAAAGTCTTCTGTTACTCTCTGAGGTAAAGTAACTAGCATTCTGGATCCCAAACGTTTGTATTCAACATGGGGAATTTTATCTAATTCGCCTAATATCCAGTGAATTAAATCATCAGATAATGTAAAAGGATCTCCCCCCGTTATTAAAACATCTCTAACTTCAGGATTTTTTTTGATATATTCTATCGCCTTATAAATATCCTCTTGGGACCTTGGAGTATCAATTTCACCTATATTACGTCTTCTCTGGCAGTGCCTACAATACATAGCACACTGATTAGTAACATTTATTATTAATCTATCGGGATATCGCCTTGTTATACATTCCTCTGGATTAGTGTATTCTTCACCCATAGGGTCCGGATCTCCGATATCATCACATAGTTCCAGTCCTGTTGGAATAGACTGCAGATAAATTGGGTCCTTTAAATGATTACCTACGGGTTCTATTAAAGAAGCATAATATGGCGAAATACCCCACCTGAACTTATTACCAACTTTAATAATATCATTTTTTTGTGTTTCAGAAAGGTTTATAATTTTAGATAAAGTATTGGAATCTGTTATTCTATTTCGAATCTGCCAGTGCCAATCATTCCATTCTTCTTCAGATGCATTGAAGAGTTCTTTAATTTTTTGCTGTCTTTTCTTAATTTCTTCTTTAATATCTAATCCCGTAACAATATTTTCTTTTGTTTGTAAATAAGGTAGAATGCTTTTCTTTAATACTTCTGCTCTTTTTAATGATATTAATCTGGCATCACTTTCATTTGTATTCATTAATAGACCTCCCTAAGATTATTCCCCGAAATTCTACTAAACAACATGGTAAAAATTTGCAGTACTATACTGGAAGGCAAAATATTTAAGAACAAAAATTCTTTTTAAATGATATAATAATTCTGAGAATTATTTTAAATTCACTGCCGGGGTGAAAAATGTAATGGAGTATACTATAGGTATATCTGGTCCTAAAGATACTGTTAATCAAGTTTTAAGTGTTGGTGAAAAACATTATCAGGACATAGAATTTGTGCCCCTAATTTATAATGCGCATACTCAAATAGTAGAGTTAATTAATAAAAATCACCATAATCTTAATGGAATATTATTTACAGGTATTACTCCTTATCAAATTGCAAAAAAGCAAATTTCTTTCCCTATTCCTGTTGAATACATTCCCAGAGAAGTAATTATTTTATATAAAATCTTGTTTGAAATGATTTATGATGAAAAATTAAGCAAGATTGAAAACATAAGTATCGATACTTTTAGTGAAGATGAAATTCATGAATTTATCGGAAAACTCAGCCTTCCTATGAAAGATATTTTTGTTTTAGAAGATGCTTCGGACGATGATGAGGTAACTAAGTTCCACGAACAGCTTTTCAAAGAAAAAAAGGTTGATATCTGCCTGACAACGACTTTAGATCCATATCTACAGTTAAAAAACAAAGGAATTCCTATTAAGCGCATATTGCCCACCAATTATTCAATCAAGCAGGCACTTGATATTCTAGTATTAAAAACCAAATCTGACCTTTCACAATCTGCTCAAATAAGTATTGGAATAGTAAATATAGATAATTTTAAAAAAATTATCAAAGAGAGACCTTCAGAATATCAGCTACAAAAAATAAAACTAAGTCTGCATAAACTACTTTTGGATTACTGTGAGCAAACCCAGTCAACATTAGTTTTTAACGGAAGTGATGAGTTTTTTATCTTTACCACCGCAGGCAGTCTGAAAAATATCAATCAGAAATATGATTCAACATTAACTGAATTAATCCGGAAAAAACTTCCGATAACAGTAAGCTATGGATTAGGTTTAGGTTATACCGCCAACGAAGCTATGCATAATGCTCGTATAGCTTTAGAGCATGCAAAAATAAACGGAGGAAATTGTGCCTTCCTCAGAAGTATCGATAGAAGCATAATTGGACCTTTAGATACAAATGGATTTAATAAAGTATCTATTGACCCTAAAATTGTTCAGGAAATATCACAAAAAATTGATATTGTACCCCAGACTGTTACTAAAATTCTTAATACAATTTTTTCAATGGATAAATCAACATTTGATGCAAAGGAGTTCTCTCAATTATACGGCTGTACACTTCGGACGGCTCATAGAATTTTATCTGCTTTGACTAAGGCAAATGTCATCCAAATACTAGCGTACGACCAGGCATACAGCAAAGGCCGACCTTACAGGCTTTATAAGTTAAACATTCATAAGTTGCAGAACCCTTAATTAATCTTATTGCAGGCCACAAAATGCCCTGAAGCAATTTCCTGCAATTCCGGTGCATTCATAGCACATTTATCATAGGCATATTCGCATCTGGTACGAAAATGGCATCCGCTGGGCGGATCTATGGGACTGGGTACATCACCCTGGAGAACAATTCTTTTCCTTTCCTTATCAATTTCAGCATGAGGAATTGCAGATAATAAAGCTTTTGTATAAGGGTGCAGCGGAGTATCAAAGAGATCATTCTTCTGGGCCAATTCTACTATTTTTCCTAAGTACATAACAGCAATTCTATCACTTATGTAATTTACAACACTTAAATCGTGGGAAATGAAAATATATGTTAATTTAAATTTCCCTTGCAAATCATTTAATAAGTTTAATATCTGGGATTGAATTGAAACATCTAATGCCGATACCGGTTCATCACAAACTATTAATTTTGGATTAAGTACCAAAGCTCTTGCTATTCCAATTCTTTGTCTCTGCCCACCGCTAAATTCATGAGGGTATTTTTTTATACTTTCTTTATTCAATCCAACAGTCTCAAGCATATACTCAACCTTTTCTTCCCTTTCTTTAGGTGACCCTATACAGTGCACCAGCAAAGGTTCTTGAACTATTTTCCCTACATTCATCCTTGGATTTAGGGAAGCATAGGGGTCTTGGAAAATTATCTGTAGGTCTCTTCTCAGTTTCTGCAGGTCCTTATGTTTTACACGTGCAACATCCCTGTCCTGGAAAAATATTTTGCCATCTGTTGGCTCTAGGAGGTGAAGTATTGTTCTGCCTAATGTACTTTTACCACAGCCACTTTCACCAACAATACCAAAGGTTTCTCCCATTTGAACTTGAAAAGATACATCATCTACTGCCTTGACATAATGTTTGGGAGGTGTAAATATCCCTCCTCCTACCGGAAACCATTTTTTCAAATTTTCAACTCTTAATAACAACTCACTCATATGCTGCTAACCCCTCCCATTTCCAGCAGCGTACAAACCTACCGGGATATATTTCTCTATATTCCGGTGATCGCTGGATACAAATATCCATAGTATAGTCACAGCGGGGATTAAAACGACATCCCTTAGGCATTTCCAAGGGATGGGGAACCATGCCTTTGATTATATGAAGCCTTTCTGAAGTGTTTTTTCCTATCCGGGGGATAGACTTCATCAAACCTTCAGTATATGGATGTAGGGGTTTATTAAATAATTCATCTACTGGACTTTCTTCAACCACCTGCCCTGCATACATTACCAATACCCGCTCTGCCATTTCTGCAATAACTCCAAGGTCATGGGTTATCAACATGATAGAAGTATTTAGGTTGTTCTTTAATCCCTTCATTAATTCAAGTATTTGAGCCTGAATAGTAACATCCAATGCTGTAGTTGGCTCATCAGCAATAATAAGCTTAGGATTGCAGGCCAAAGCTATTGCAATCATAACCCTTTGACGCATTCCTCCTGAGAGCTGGTGGGGATATTCATTAATCCTTTTCTCAGGTAAAGGAATGCCGACCATCCTTAAGGCTTCTACAGATTTTTCCACAACCTGCTTCTTATTTAACATTTGATGCATTCTTATAGTTTCGGCTACCTGCTCACCTATAGTATATACTGGATTTAAAGATGTCATCGGCTCCTGAAATATCATAGAAATTTCATTACCTCTTATATCCCGCATTTCCTTTTCTGTTTTTTTTAGAAGGTTTTCACCATTGAAAATAATTGTCCCGAATCTTATTATCCCGTTATTCGGCAAGAGCCGCATAATAGATAGGGAAGTTACACTTTTTCCGCATCCACTTTCTCCAACTATACCTATTGTTTCTCCTTTATGAATACTGAATGAAACATTATCAACTGCGGTTATTATGCCTTCTTCAGTAGTAAAAATTGTTTCTAAGTTTCTTACTTCTAATAATTTATTAATCAAACCTATCCCCCCTATCCTTTATTTTTTCCTTATTTTGGGATCCAATATATCCCTTAGCCCATCGCCCATGGTATTCAGAGCCAGTACACAAAGAGCAATAGTAACTCCGGGAAAAATGGTAATCCAGGGAGCTTTGCGTAAAAATACTTTTCCATCACTCAGAATATTGCCCCAGGTTGGAATTTCGGGAGGAACTCCCACACCTAAAAAACTCAGTGATGACTCAGATAATACAGAATAAGCAAAAATCATGGTAGCCTGTATAATTATTGGCGCAACACAATTAGGTAATATATGTAAAACAGTAATTCTTAAATTACTACAGCCTATTGCTCTAGCAGCTTCAATATATTGATGTTCCTTTTGAACTAATACGGCACTCCTGACTACCCTGGCTGTTCTTGGAGTATATACTATTGCTAGAGCAATAATTACATTAATGAGATTACCTCCCAAAACAGCCATAATAGCAATCATTAAAATAATAGAAGGAAATGCCATTAAACCGTCAAGAAAACGCATTAACACCTCATCTATGCTCCTAAAATAACCGGCTAATAACCCTATTATTGTTCCGAAAAATGTGGTTAAAAAGACAACACTCACACCTACTCCTAAGGAAATGCGGGAACCATATACAACTCTTGTATACAGATCCCTTCCAAAACGATCTGTACCAAACAAGTGGTCAGTATCAGGTGCCTGTAACCTTTGAGCAGGATTCATTTCATCTGGCTCACAGGGAGTAATTACCGGTGCAAAAAGGGCTATTAATATCAAAAGTATAAAGATAACAGCTCCGAATACTGCAGCTTTATTGCGAGAAAATAGTTTTAGAAAATATAGGGATTGATTTGTATTTATTGTTTGTGCTGCCGTTTCCTTTGGAACACTCATTACAAACCTCCTAGTATTTAATTCTGGGATCTATCAGAGAGTACAAAATATCAACCAGCAGGTTAATAATAACCCAGGCAGCGGCAATATAAAGTACTATACCTTCAATAACAGGATAGTCTCTAGTAAATACAGATTTGATCAGCAGGCGGCCAATGCCAGGTATATTAAAAATCTGTTCAGTAACAACGGCTCCCCCCATCAGGTTTGCAAATGATAGACCTATAACAGTTAGGGTAGGAATTATGGCATTTTTTAATCCATGCTTAAAAATCACCTTGTACTCAGGGAGCCCTTTTGCCTTTGCTGTCCGTATATAATCATTTTGTAATACTTCAAGCATATTTGCTCTGGTCATTCTGGCCAGAAATGAAGCCTGACCAAAGGCAATAGCAACAGCAGGAAGTATTAAGTACTTAATGCTTACAAAAAAACCAGCACTAAAGGGTTTATAGCCTGCCGGAGGCAGTATGGGAAACATTATTGAAAAAAATAAAGCTAGCATTAATCCCAGCCAGAAGTTAGGAATAGCAACTCCAACTGAGGTTATAAGCATAAAAAATCTGTCGATAAAGCTGTTATGAAAAGCAGCCGCTATTACTCCTACTACTATTCCAAAAAAGACTGCTATGAAAAGTCCAAATAGTGTTAATATTAAGGTAGCTTGAAAATGATTATATACTACTTGAGTGACTGGCATCCCTTGAAAAAAAATTGATGTACCAAGATCACCTTTTATTATATTGGAAAACCACTCAATAAATTGAACAGGAATTGGTCTATCTAAACCCATTTTTTGGGCTAAAGCTGTTATTTCTTCCTGTGTGGCCTCAGGACCCAGCATCATTGCAGCTGGATTTCCTGGTAATAGGTGCATCATAAAAAAAACTATAACTCCAACTATAATCATTACCGTAATTACTGCTGCTAATCTTTTTATCAGATACTTGGCCATTTACCATCCCTCGTTTCCGAAACCATACTCTTTGCTAGTAGAGACCGGGTATTAAGATATACCCGATCCCCATAATTTTACTCTTTCCAAACGTTCCAGAAGAAAATTTCATTCATACTTGTAAAGCCTTTTACATTTTTGGCTAGAATCCTTAGGTTTGCATAATCCCCTACTTTTACTGTAGGAATTTCTGTATAGAACAGTTCTTGAATTTCTTCCATTATTGCATAACGTTTATTGAATTCTGTTTCCTGAGCCAAATTATCTAATAATTTAATTAACCGGGGGCTTTCCCACCAGCCTGCGTAATTAGGATTCAATGCGGTAAACATTGTTGGGTCAGGCTTTAATGTCATTCCTGTACTAAAAATATCCCAGAGCTCAGGATTCTTACGTCTATCAGCTAAAGTTGCCCATTCCATACTCTGTAAATCAATATTAAATCCGGCTTTTTCCAATTGATTTTTAGCAGCTAGTGATAAATTATATTCAAGGGGTCCTGACATCCAAACAATTTTTTCCCCTTTATAACCGGCTTCTGCTAAAAGCTTTTTAGCTTTTTCTATATCACCCTGGTCGTATTTTTCTTTACCAATATCTGACCACCATGCCTGTTCTTTCAGCATAATACTTGGGTCAACTCGCCAGAAAGCCTCATCACCATAGCCAGCAGCTAAAATAGGCTCCATATCTAAAGCAGTAAGAAAAGCTTCCCTTATCTTAACATTGCTCATGATACCGGCTCGCTTATTAAAGTTAAAAGCAAACCAGGCTCTGGGAGCAGAAGGTATAGCCTGAATATTGGGATCATCTTTCAATCTAGTATATTCATCAACTGGTACAAAATCTGCGAAGTCGTACTCTCCACCTTCAACACTTGTAATTCTAACTGTTTCATCAGAAATAGGGATAAACTTTAACTCATCTAGATAAGCTACCTTCTTACCTCCATATCCATCTGTAGCAGCTTCTACCGGCTGATATTCTTCATATCTTATAAGCTTAATATACTGGTTCGGTAGCCACTCAACAAACTTAAATGGTCCGGTACCAATAAATTCTTCCATTGGTTTATCAGGATATTTCTCACACAATTCTTTAGGATAAATAAATGCTCCTCCATTGGGCATAGCTAAAGAAACTAATGTAGTTCCTGTAGGTTTAGTCAGCTTTAATTCAACCGTTTGTTCATCTTTAGCTTCTACAGCTTCAACATTCTTAAATAAGGACTTTCCATACTTACTCATGTTGCCCCAGCGTTTTAATGAAGCCACAACATCTTCTGCTGTAACAGAATTACCATTATGGAATTTTAACCCAGTTCTCAGTTTAAAAGTATATGTAAGGGCATCGTTACTAATTTTAGGAAAATCTTCGGCAAGCATTGGGATAGGCTTTAACTGTTCATCTAAAGTATACAGACCTTCAAAAATATGATACCCAACAACAAAAGTTAGAGTAGTGCTGGAAGCGTGGGGATCAATAGTTGGAGGATCAGCATCAATAACTACCTGCAAAACTCCTCCCATTTTGGGTCCTGATACCTTTACTTCTTCTTTTTTAGCATCTCCTTCCTTTTGGGGTTCATCTTTTTTAGTTTGACCTCCACAAGCAGTAATAACCATAAGTAATATCATCAAAACAACAAGTAAAGAGATTACTTTTTTATTTTTCATTAATCTACCCCCTTAACTAATTATTAACACTTATACTTAAAAGATTAGGTTTGTTTTTCCCCCCTTTTCCGTTAATATATAAACTTTTTTCTAGATTTACTACTTCATGGGGAACATCAAGCTGTTTTAGATAATTAGTTCCCCGCTCAGTAGTTAACACTTTCCCGGGAAGATTAAAAACAATACCAGAAGCCATACAAACTTGACCATTGCTTAACACCTCTTCAACATCACCATTTTCGGGGTTAACAACAATAATATCAGCATCAGCACCTGGGGATAGGTGTCCCTTATTCTCCAGACCTAACATTTTAGAGGGAGTCCAGGCAACTTTTTTGACAAATTCACTAAAAGTTAGGCCCCCAAATTTAATAAGTAAAACACCATAACTAAGAATAAAGTTTCTTGGTATAGCTCCACCATCGCTGCTAATAGCATCAATTACAAACTCACCTCGCTGGTCTTTTTCCAAGGCACATACTAAAGCAGAATACCTTAGATTAACAGGAAAGCATGTTCCAATTGCTGTACCTTCTTCCTTCCATCTTTTTATTGCTTCTTTTCCAAATAAATACTTCATCTCACTGCCTACTAAGGCATAAACTCCTGCATATCCATCAAGCATAGCTTTTTCCAGCCCTTTTTTATTTATTTCATAACCTTCTGCCTCTAAACAGCTGCGTGTTACATGGCTTCTGGGTAGTCCATCACGATCTATAAGTCCATCACAGCCGTTATAAGGTGCTAAATGACTCTCGGAAACTATATTGGGAGAATTGCATAATGCTGTTAACGCTCTTTTTAGCTCGGAAAGGGGATCTTCTATTAATCCCCGACAATAGGCATTTACATGTGCAATATGTAACGGTTTGCCTTCCGCTAGCTTAATAGCTTCCTCTAACCCCAGGATATTACTTCCTGTTGCTGTTGTTCCCACATGAAAACCTACATAAGCCCGTAATTTATTGGTATAATGGATAATATTATATGTAGTTTCTGGAGTAAGAGGATAATGACCTCCAATAATTTTCATTCCCAATGCTCCGTGATCTAAAGCCTTATTGACAGCTTCCTTTATTTCTTTTTTGCCTGCATTTTTACTTGTAATTCCCATACCCGGGAAAATTCCCTGCAGGGTAGCTATGTTTATTCCACAACCGTATTTAGTTATTTCCTGACATATACTCTCTACTGGACCTTGAAAATCAATAACAGTGGTTACCCCGGCCTTTATTAACATCCTATAGCCGGCACCATTTACCCCTTTCTTATATGCATGAGCGTGTGTATCAATTATTCCAGGCATAATAACCTTACCCTTAGCATTAATAACTTGTTCAGCTAAGGTGTCATTAATTTCCTCGTCTACTCTTTCAATTTTATTTCTTTTTACTGCAATATCACCAATGAAATCTTTCTTATTGGCAGGATCGATTATTCTACCACCTTTAATTAAAAAGTCATATTCAAGCATTCCGTTCTCCCTTCCCTATCTATTAAAGACATATTATAGTCATGTCTATTAAATTATATATTGTTTATTAGGAACTTTGCAACTAAAATTTAGAAAAATATTTTTAATTTTTATAAAATAGAAAATATTGCTACATCCTCCATAATATTTATCATACACACTACCCCGGAAGCATAATCCTCTATATCTAATAGAAAAACCAAGGTTTACGTCCTTGGTTAATTACCATTCCTAATTTGTATTTAATTGTAAAGTCGAATAGTTTAAATTATGATATACTCTAAGTTAAAGGAGGTATTAAAATGGCAATAAAAATTTATACAGAGAATTTTCCTGACAAATTAATTGATAAACTAAAAAGTCTTAATATTATTACAAATAAAGACGAGATTATCGCCATATATGTTAATACTTTTTTAGGGAATATTCGGGATACCAATATTCTAACAACAGAAAAATTAATAAATTGGGTAGCCAAAATTAATAAAAGTGAAAAAAATATTATTAATTTAAAGAAGCTTAAAGATATTACATATATAGAGAAAGGCTTGTATGGAACCATTACTTACCATCTTTCAGCTAAAAAAACCTTTTCTCTAAAATTAAACCGTCAGGACGGAGATAAATTTTATAAACTTTCATTAGAAACATGGCAAAAACTAAAGAATAGTAATTAATTCTGTAAAAAAATGGCCTTTTTTATTATCCCTATTTGCATTATCCGTTAATAATTTCTCCTCCATCTAATTTATGTAAAAAACCCGTGTAATAACACGGGCAAATATTAATTATTATTTAATTTGCCTGCTGCCACATTGGCAGCAACTAAAACCGGATCCCAGACAGGGCTAAAAGGTGGAGCATAGCTTAGGTCCAATTTTGCAACATCATTAACGGTCATTCCAGTTTGAACTGCTGTAGCTAAAACATCTATTCTTTTGGCAGCCTGGGCTCCCCCGACAATTTGAGCCCCTACTATAACATGGGATTTATTATCCACCAGAATTTTAACTGTTGCGTTTCTTGCTCCGGGATAAAAATGAGCTTTTGCCGGTGCTTCAATTTTAAATTCCTGAACTTCTTTGTTCAACATCTTTGCTTCCCTTTCACTTAACCCGGTTCTCCCTATTTCCATCTCCATAACCTTCATTATTGCAGTCCCGACAATGCCTGGAAATTCAGAGTTCCCACCCGAAGCATTATCACCGGCTACTCTTCCTTGTTTATTAGCAGTAGTTCCTAAAGGTATATATGCTTCATCCTTATAAACTAAATGGTATGCGGTAGCACAATCCCCAGCAGCATAAATATCCGTTATATTAGTCTCCATACGGTTATTTACCTTTATTGCATTTTTCACCCCTAATTGAATACCCGCTTCTTTTGCCAACTCACTATTGGGTTTAACCCCAATGGCCAAAATCACCAGGTCAGTCTCTATTTCACCCTTATCAGTCTTAACAAATTGAACTGTTTCTATTCCTTTGAAACCTAAAACTTTTTCTTCTTTTCTAACTTTTATGCCGTTAGAAATTAAATAATTTTCAACAAGCTGGGCCATATCAGCATCAATATTTCCTATAATCTGGGGAGCAAGTTCTACCAAGGTAACATCTAATTCCCATGAACTAAGGGCTTCAACCATCTCCAAACCTATATATCCAGCACCAACAATAACAGCTTTTTTAAAATTTTCCTCCTGGAGTTTTTTCTTTATTTTTTCCGCATCAGTTATGGATTTTACTGTAAAAATATTCTTAAGATTTAATCCTTCCAAAGGTGGCACAACGGCACTAGCACCAGTAGCTATTATAAGCTTGTCATAATCTACCCAAATTTTATTTTGTTCTCTATCTAATACCTTAATTTTTTTTTCTTCAGGGATTATTTGGGTTACAGTGTGACCGGTAAATATTTTAATGCCCTGTTTGGCGAATTGTTCAATAGTCCGGGCAACTAAATGTCCAGAATCTTTAATTAAATCTTCTACAAAATAAGGTATCCCACAAGCGGCATAAGAAATATATTCTTCCTGGGTATAAACTTCTACCTCATTTTTAGAATTATTCCTTTTAGCTTTGCTGGCAGCACTCATTCCGGCGGCCACACCACCTATTACCACAATTTTCATAAAATCACCTCTTAAAAAACTTTTTAATTAATACATACCTAAAAATGACTTTTATTAAACCAAAAACGCTTCCTTGTTAATAAACGCCTAAAAAAGATGACATACTCACGATTATTATTATTTGATAAGCCTTAATACTGTTTGACCTAGTACTTCTACTCCCTTCATAATATCTTCATTTCTGGTATATTCAGACGGATTATGACTGATTCCAGCTACACTGGGTACAAAGATCATACCAGTAGGAACGTGGTTAGCCATGACCATAGCATCATGGGCTGCCCCACTAATCATTTTGATAGCTGGGATCTCCATTTCCTGGCAAACTTGTTCTATTAAAGAAATCATTTGGGTATCCAGCATCACAGGTGAAATATTAAAAATTTCTTGAAAGTCATATTTAAGATCTCTGGTTTGGCATACTTCTCTGATCACTTTTTCTAAATTGCGAACAATTTGGTTCCGGGCTGCTAAATCAATATCACGGATATCAAAAGAGAGGGTTACTGTTCCGGGAATAATATTTACTGCACCGGGACTAACATTAATCTGCCCAACAGTACCTACCGCTGTGACACTAGTTTCTTTTACTATTCTTTCCAGAGCCAACATTATTTCACTGGCACCCATTAGGGGATCCCGTCTTAGTACCATAGGGGTAGCCCCTGCGTGATCAGCACTTCCCATTAATTTTAAAACAAACCTGATAGGAGCAGAAATACCTTCTACAATACCAATAGAAACACCCTTATCTTCCAAAACAAGCCCTTGTTCAATATGTAGTTCTAAAAAAGCCTTTATTTGTTCAGGATTTCTTCTTGCTAAAAAAAGCTTTTCCGGCTTCCCACCTAATTCTTTTATTTCTTGAACCAGTTTAATACCTTGCTCGTCTTGCATATTTTTAATTTCTTCCCAGGGTTTATGAAAATCACCCATCATTACACTACTACCAAAAAGTGTATAAGGATAACGACAACCCTCTTCATTACTAAAGACTATTACCTCTAAAGAATGTCTGCCCCTGATGTTATTTTGGGCTAAATGCCTCACTACTTCCAGCCCGGAAAGTACACCTAAAACACCGTCATATTTACCCCCACTAGGTACACTATCTAAATGGGATCCTATTACTACTGCTGGTAGGTCTGGCTCGGTGCCGGCATATTTTCCAATAATATTGGCTGCTTCATCTATTCGAACTTCCATACCATACTCTTCCATTAAATCTATTACATATTTCCTGGCCCCTTTATCTTCCTGGGAAAAGGCCAAACGTGATATACCACCCTCAGGGGTTTTTCCCCAGTGGTTTACTTCTTTCAACCAATGAAATATAAGAAAATCGTTCAACTTAAAAACCTCCGGGTTCAATTACTTTTTGTTATTATAAAAGGAAAACCCTTTGAGGATTTTCCTTTAAGAAAATTTATATAAGTCCCATAAATTTCAATATGGACTGGGCAATTACCGCTGAACCAATGTACGTTCCAATAAATACAATGCAGGCCACTAAAACAATTTTCCAACCGGTTTTTTTCAAAGCATCTAAATCTTTTCCAATAGCTATACCGGCGTAAGCCAGAATAGGAGTGGTCAAAGCTAGAAAATTAACCTTACTAATATACCCTGAAATCACTGCCGAACCGGGAAACCCCGGATAAGTAATGAGAGTTCCAATCAAAACTATATAAGCTACGCTGGGTATTTTGATAGGAATTACCTGTCTTATCAATACCCCTAACATGGAGATCCCGATGAGAATTACCATACCGGGAATAGATTCCATAATTCCATTCTTATAACCTACCAGATTAGCTACTAAAGAAAGTATACCAACTAATACCATAACAAAGAAGATGTCTTTTGGTTTCATTATTCTACCTCCTTCTGGGGAGCCTGTCCATATTTGATCATATGCATTTTTTTATAAAGCCATTCCGAGGCAGGGAGAGCAATCCATAATGACATATACAATCCATCTAATCCCGAGAGCATGTTACTAGCTGCACCATAGGCCTGTAGCATATTAGCCATATCAGGGTACATAGCACTTAAAGAACCTACGGCAGCAGTCATCATACTAGCACTACCTACACCGGCAGCCATGGCTAAAGCATAAGGATGAAAAGGTAGATAAGCAGCGGCAAAACTGGCTAAAAGTCCAAAAAAGATAGTACCAAAGACAGTTCCGCAAATATAAACACCCATAACTCCTTGCCCTTCTGCACTATCTAATCCGTAAACATCACCAATGAGAGCAACATTAGGCTCACGCGCTACAGAGTGGGCTGCACCGATAGCCTCCCGTTTTAAACCCAGTAGTACAGCAATGGGAATACCTAATAAAAGTGTACCTAGATTTCCCAGCTCTTGCAGTATCAAAGCCGGACCCGATTGAATGATTTTGGGCAAACTGGGACCGATTAAAGTACCATAACGAGCCATCAGTAACAGTAAGGTAACGGTAATCAGACTATTGGCATCAGTCATATCTTTCATATTAACAACTTTTAAGAATTTAGGACTTAAGAGAATTCCAAAAATCAAGGCATAAAGCATAGGTAATAGAACAATTGTACCCGGTCCTACTTTAAATTTAATAATTCCTATCAATTCAGCAATAATAACTAAAATTAAAGCAATTCCATGTATTTTCCAATTCTTCATAAGGTTCACCTTCCTTAGCTAAAATACTTTTCCAACATTGTAATATATTGCTCCCTTGTTAAAAGTGGTTTAAAGTTTTTCATAACCCTTTTAGCTTTATCTGCATTATTAAATAATAAATCTACTACTGTCATAGCTAAAAGTTTAGCAGGTAAGATGCAGGCTGTATAATAGTCTTCAACCTGGAAGTCTCGAGCATGGAGAGAACCACTAACCCCACCTACGAAGGGATGAATAGTTGGTATAAGATGTGATACATCACCCATATCAGTTGAGGCCCCAAAATGACCGGCATAAATTATTCTTTCTTCAGGAATAAATTGGCGGGCATTTTCCATAAATATCTGGTTTAATTCCTGAGGACAATTTAAAGGTAAATAACCAGGAATTGTTTTAATAATAGTGCGCGCTCCAATGGCATCTCCACCAGCTTTTAAAGCTCTATCCACTTTTTCATGGGTTCTTTCAATAGCCTGCATTGTTTTGGCTCTAACATATGTTTCTAATCTTACATCGGCAGGAACACTGTTAACTAAATCGCCACCTTTAGTAATTATAGGATGAACCCTAACCACATCTTGGTCTTTAAATGTTTCTCTTAAAGCATGGATACCCATTAAACCAAGCATGGCAGCATTTAGGGCATTAATTCCTTCCTGGGGAGCTTCCGCAGCATGGGCTTCTTTACCTATATATTGAATGGTTTTTCCGATAAACCCGTTACTGGATTCCCCAATTGCTACAGAACTAAGGGGACTTTCTTTTGCGGAATGAACCATCATTGCAATGTCGATATCCTCAAACTCTCCCAGGTAAATCAATTCCTGTTTGCCACCTAAAAAGTGGATTTTACCTTCTGCTCTTAACCTGGATCGATATTCAATTTCAACATATTCCTCAGCAGGAACTGC